>JBAVIH010000481.1:0-19155 GCA_049686695.1 Bryobacteraceae bacterium
AAACCAGCACCGCCAGATAGACCCGCCGCCAGCTACCGAGAAACGGCGGCGGCTCGTCCGGCACATCGCGAAGCTCCGGCATGTGAGGCAGTGTAACACGGGGAGAAGGAAGTGAAATCCGCGGATCTCCGGCCGCGTCGCATCCTCCTGACGCGCTGATTGTTGAAATCTACTTCAGGTGTTTCAGGTCTCAAATCAATTCCAATTGGTTTCTCTGACCAAAGAGACAAAAAGGTCTTGACATATCCCCCCCCCATTTCATTTATTATTGATTTCTTTCATTAGAGCGAATTAGAAATGCGACGAGACTCATCTTCGGAGGTGCGGTTTGGTTAAGCGCCTGGACACTGTGGCCAATGTCGCCGTAATCCTTGCAGTGATCGTGCTTGGCGGACTTATGGTCCGCGATCGCATGTTCAGCCACCGCGCGGATCGCATTGCGGATCTGAAGGTCGGGGACAGAATCGATCCCACCGTCGGGATACGACTGCAGGAAATATCCAGCGACCCTCTTGCTCGCGCTAAGGCCCGACTGCCCGTATTGCGAGAAGAGCGTTCCGTTTTACCGGCGCCTGGCTGCGCGCGAGAAGGAGAACCGCTTGGCCGCTCACCTTCTGGCCGTGGTTTCAAGCGGCGAGGCGAAGGCACGGGAGTACGCGGAGAGCCGGCAACTGGATATGCAGTTCCACCCGGACACAGACCTCTCAAAGATCAAAGTTCAGGGAACACCGACGCTGGTCCTGATTGACCAGGATGCACGGGTGCGGAAAGTGTGGGCTGGTCAACTGACCCTCGGCGAGGAGGCCGAGGTCCTGACGCAGATCGGACGGTGACCCAATCGGAGCTGAAGAACCCATTCGGCGCAGTTAATTTGGACGAATTCAATTGCAAAAAAGGAGTTGAAAATGAAATTGACGACTTTCGCCAAGATTGCCGTAATTGCGGTCTTGGCTGCGGCGTACGCGTTTGGCAACAGACCAGTCTGCACATCAGGCAACGGGAAAGTGTGCGATACGTGTACCGAGTGCTGGGCCAGCGAAACATCGTGCGGGTGTGTCATCCAGGTTGGCTGCTAACGTGTTGGCTTAGACGTTCCTGGACATTCAAACATAAGGAGCTCAAAATGAAATCGACGACTTTCGCCAAGCTTGCCGTGATCGCAGTTTTGGCTTCGGCCTACGCCTTTGGCAACAGGCCAGTATGCAAATCGGGCGACGGGAAGCAGAACTGTGACACCTGTACCATATGCCAGGCCACGGACACAACCTGTAAGTGTATTGTCCAGTAGTGCGACGTTCCGACGACTCAATCGGCGCCACGGCGTTCCGGAAACACATCGGGGCGCCGTGACAGGTCCGTTGTTGCTGCCTAACCCGGTTTCGCCCTTCAGGGTGAGATTCCATCCTTCAGCCTGGCAAAAGATACTGTGGGCAGCGTTCGTGGGCGACGGGCGAAAGGCCCGATCCCGGCACGGTGCGAAGATGTATTCTGAAGGCGTCTCGCCGAGGGCGCGAAGCAACGCTGTCTCGCGCGTGGGCGCAGGGTGGATTCGACGAATGGCGCATAGCCCTCGACAGACCGTCCGGAAGTTGCCAAGGCGGGTTCCCAAGCTATGAGGACCCTTAACTATTTGCGCCAGGCTGGGCGCGCTCTAGCGGCCAGTCCCGGATTCGCGCTCTTCGCGGTTCTGACGATGGCACTTGGCTTGGGCATCGGAACGGCCATGTGCGAAGTCTTCGAGAGCGTCCTGCTGCGTCCATTACCGTATCGCGATGCGGGCTCGCTGGTTGAGATCCTCTCTGCGTCTCCAAGCATGGAATGGCTGGTATCCCCCGACGGATTTGAGTCGATGCGGGACGCGGGGTTATTCGAGCGCATGGCGCTTCGCCATCCCAAGGAACTCGACTTCGCGGGCTTCGGAACCTCGGAACCAGAGTTGACGTCGATGGCTGTCTCCGGTGAGTTCTTTGAAACACTGGGCACGCAGGCTGGCTGGGGAAGGACGCTCTCCGCGGCGGATAGGGGAACCAGGGTCGCGGTTCTCAGTCATGGTTTTTGGCGCAAGCTCGGCTCCGACCCGGATGGAATCGGGAAGGCTGTTCAGCTTGACGGCAGATTGTATACCGTGGTCGGAGTCATGCCTCCGGATTTCGAGTTGCTCGATCGATCCAACCTGTGGATACCGCTCTCACCCGAGGACACAAAAGGGCACGGAAGCGATTCGTGGGTCGTGGCCCGCCTTCGTCGCGATCTGTCGCCCCGTCAACTGCAGGCCCGGCTAGACGTCATTTCCGCCACCTTGTCCAGCCCCAGTATGCCGTTTACCTTTCGGTTGCACGGCGTACGCGACATTATCGTGGGCAAATACCGGCCGCTGTTGACCATCCTTACGGGATGCATCCTGTTCGTGTTCCTGCTGGCTTGCTCCAACGTCTCGAATTTGATTCTGGCCCGCCACACCAGGAGGCGCGCTGAGTTCGCCATCCGTATCGCGCTTGGGGCGGAGGTCCCGGACCTGCTCCTTCCGCTCCTCGCAGAAAGCGGATTGATTTGCGCTTGCGGTTTCGCGATAGGCCTGGTTCTCTCCCGTTGGATTCGCGGGGCGGTGCAAGGGATGGTCCCGGTGACTATTCCGCGCCTCGACCAGGCGGTACTGAATTCGGAGGCCACACTTCTCGCCGCCGGCTTGACGCTCCTTTCCGTGCTGCTGGTAAGTGTTCTGCCGGTGCTCGAGATCTTCCGCCAGACTCCGCACAGCCTGATAAGGGGCGCCGGTCCGGGCGAACCCACGGGGAACCGCGCCGGCTTTTCGCGCCGCGCCGTGCTGCTGGCGGTGAACTCCGCGCTGGCCATGGTGCTGCTGGTGGGGGCGGTGCTCATGCTGCAAAGCCTCACCGGGTTGCTCGCCATCGACCTTGGATTCTCGCCCAAGCAGCTCTTCACCGCCGAGGTGTCTCTATCGCCCTCCAGGTATTCCACCGATCAGAAGGTAGTTGCGGTCCTCCAGGAAATGCTGCGTAGTGTGACCTCACTCGGCGGCCTCAGGCACGCTGCTCTGTCGGACAGAGTACCTTTCGGCGGAACGAGAACCTCGGTCGAGATTGAAACCGAGACCGAGACGGGCGAATCGCGGCAGCGATTCGTCAATGTCAACATCGCCAGTTCCGGGCTCTCTGGCGTCTATGGCATCCCGTTTCTGGCCGGCCGCGATTTCCAACCGGCGGACGCCATCGGCCATCCGCGTGTGGCATTGGTCAGCCAGCTCGCCGCGAGGATGCTTTGGCCTAACCAGAGCGCGATTGGCAAGAAGTTTCGCGGCGGCCTGGGTCCAAACGGAGAACCGACGGAGGTGGTGGGTGTGGTCGGCGACATGCGCAGTACAAAGTTGCAGACTCCTCCGGAACCCACCGTTTACCTACCCTATACGCAGGTTCCGGGTTCCACGATGTTCATCGTGACCCGTAGCGGCATCCCCGCTTCCACGCTGGCTTCGGCGGTTTCGGCAGCCGTTCGGAGGGTCGATAAGGATCAGCGTCTCGAGAACATCCGAACCGGCGACGATCTGCTGGCGAAATCGCTGCGGGAGCCGAAGTTCGTGGGCGGATTGCTGATTGCTTTCTCCCTTCTTGCCCTGTTGCTGTCGGCCATTGGCGTGTATGGTGTGGTCTCGTATTGGGTGGCGCAGTCCACCCGGGAGATTGGAGTGCGCATCGCTCTGGGCGCGCAACGGGCCGCCGTTGTGAGAATGGTGGTAGGAAGAACCTTCCGCACCGTCGTGGGAGGCTTAGCGGCGGGGATGTTCATCTCACTTGCAGTGGTACAGATCCTGAGCAGCGTCCTTTATGAGGTGCAACCGCGCAACCCCCTTGCCCTGCTTCTCGGAGCAGCCGTCGTCGCTGCGGTGACTCTAGCGGCGGCCGCCGCGCCCGCAGTGCGCGCAGCAAACCTGGATCCCATTTGCGCCCTAAGGTACGAATGATGCCAAGCCAGCAGGTAGCGGTCCACCGTGTTGCTGCCCCGGCTGCGGTACAGGCCATAGGCGACGATGGAAACCAGCGAGGCGAGCAGGACCACCCAATCCAGGGCTCTCATCGGTAGGCACGCGCGAAGATGTACGCCGCCAGAATTACGCCCGCGAGGTAAACCAGCACCGCCAGATAGACCCGCCGCCAGCTACCGAGAAACGGCGGCGGCTCGTCCGGCACATCGCGAAGCTCCGGCATGTGAGGCAGTGTAACACGGGGAGAACGGGGCGCCGGCCGATGCGATTTTCGGACCCCTTTACGCGGATATGGTCTGTCTAGTACCGGCACTTCCAGTCATTAGGTCCACAAGAACGGCCAGATCGGCGTTACTCTTTGGATGAGCCTGCCCTGCGCTCGTCCTTAACCCTCGCCAGGTGAGTGTTAAAGGCAGGCCTTCGGGGGACTCATGAAGACCAGATCGATACGGATTTTCATCGGGTTGGTGGCGGCGGGCGTCGCCTGCGCCCAAACCGCCGTCACGTTGCAATATGGCACCTACTACGCCAGCGGTACTTCGGGTTACGCTGACTACCCCTGCACGCAGCCGGCTCTGACGAATCCTGTTTCGACTGCCACGGGATTCACGGTGACCTTCGGCTGAGTTGCAATAGCGCGACGGTGAGCGGCTCGCTGCAAGTGGGTTTTGCACCCCAGTCTATCGCCGGAACCTGGGACGGAACGACCCTCACCTTCTCCCAAACGATGGCCGTCACGGCCATCGCGAATTTCACCGTGTCGTCCCCATCCGCCGACAAAAAGCCCTACCTGGGATTGGCCGCCGGTTACATGGCAGCGGATCAGAGCCTGAACCAGCCCACTCTCCCCGATGCCAGTTGCACCACCCCTTCCCAAACGGCCGGCAGCGTGTCGATGTCTTGTACGTTGCAGAGCGTCAGCGGGTTTGACCCCACAACCAACCCACTTTACCTCGGCGCCAATCTATCGATTCCGGTGGGCCTCCTCGGTGATTCATATTCGGGACAATTCTGGGTCTACGGCAAATTCTCGCCATGCACCGGCGCTTCCTGCGGCGCCGCTCCGGTCATCGAGTTCGGTCACATGGACGCAGTGCAGGTTGAGCCGGTGAACAATCCGGATGGCAGCGGCGTGGTTCTGCTCCCAAACAAGAGCACGGTGGTGCGGGTGTTCGGCACGGCGAGCCAGCCAACTACGGTTAACGTTAACCTGACTGCGCCGTACCGGACTGATTCTATAACGCTCAACCAACCCGTAACGATGGGCCCGGCCACACCCAATTCCGACAACCAGGCAGCGTCTGGGCTCTTCGGGTGTGCGAACAGACGCCCAGCGCCGCGGAGCTGTGCGCTGGGGATCTGTCCAATGGAGCCTCGCTGGTCGATGACTTTCATGTGAGCGGCTTGCTGCGCAAGATCCTCCCCGTTCCCGACGGGTATCAAACGGAATACAAGCTTCGTACCTGGCACACGGGGATTCAGACCATGCCGCTTCTCAAGCAGAAGGTGGCTTCGCTGTATCTCGACACAATCGCCAAACTGGGCAACGCCGGGCCGGATTTTCTGCTGGCCTGGGTAGCAAATAACGGAGCCCTGGCCAAGTCGACGGAGCCGAACACAGAGGCCTTCTCGCAGATGGTCAAGCTGTTCGGGGTCAACAATCTGATCGGGATCGCGCAGGATGACCTCAGTACGCAAGTCGAGCAGGCGTCGCTGGCGGCCAGCGTGGCCTCCGCGCTCGGGGGAGGGGTGGGTTTTTCCGCGGCAACCATTGGCGAGACGGGTTGGGATGTCCAGGCCGGGTCCGTGGTGCCGTCCACATATCCCGAACTCAACTTTCAAACCATTGCGAACGGGCACGGCACAAATCTCAAAATCTGGGTTTCTCCGGATCAATATCTGGCCCTGTATAACTCCTACGTCCCAAAAACCACCGGGTCGTCGCAGGTTGTGGAACACGCGAAAACCGTGGCGCCCGCCGCGGCCTCTCCAGTCACTTACCTGCTGATCACCGGAACCGTGCAGGCCGACGGCAGCGCCGGCTCCTTCGACGCGGGCTTTCTCACCGCTTCGGCAAATGCGCCGGCCGCATCCAATCCCTCCGGCAATTTCTGCCTGCATTTCAGCGCGGCCTCGGCGGCGCTGGGCGACTACTGCTTCCAGGTCTCGTTCCAGGACGAGATCACCGGCGCCGCGGTTTCATCGGCCCTGTTCGCGGTACAGGCGCCGTTCCCCTCGGGGACCACGCGGGTCAGCCTGGTGGTCAACTCGGGCACAAACCAAGGCAAGGAGTTGACCGCCGTCACCAAAAGCGCCACAGCGCCCACAGTCCAGATTACTTCGCCTCATACCGGCGATCGTCTGACTGCCGGCCAGCTCAACCTCACCTGGACCGGAACCGCCGCCGGCGGCGCGGCGCTCACCTACAACCTGTCCGCCAGCGCCGATGGCGGGGCCACCTGGACGCCTTTGGACGTGGCGCTCACCGACACTCAATACCAACTCGACACCACCCAGATCGACGGCGGTTCGCAGGTGATGTTCCTGGTGGAGGCCAGCGACGGCCTGAACACCGGCACGGCGACGGTAGGGCCGCTGACCATCGCCCAGACGCCGCAGATTTCGCTTCCCGCCAGCCCGTTCAATTACGGCAAAGCCCTGATTGGAGCCGGCGAGGATCAACTGATCCCCATCGGCAATACCGGTAACGGTCCGCTCACCGTCACCGCGGCCACGCTGAATAACTCCATCTTCAGCGTGATCTCGCCGGCGCTGCCCCTCACGGTCGACGCCGGATCGGTAGAGGGAATCGACGTGCGGTTTTCCCCCACCACTGCCGGAGTGCAGCCGGCTGTTTTGCAGATCGCCAGCAGCGATCCGGCGCATCCCACCGCTTCTCTGACCCTGAGCGCAGAGGGAATCGCCACGTTCGTGCCCTCGGTAAGCCTGGCCGCCCAGTCGCTCAATTGCGGCACCGCGGCCGTGGGCCAGAGCGCTGACGCCACTCTGAATCTGAGCAACCTGGGACCTGCGCCGCTCACCGTGAGCGCGGCAACCAGCAGCAACGCGATGTTTTCGGTGACCGTGCCGGCGCTTCCGTTCACGGTGGACAACCACTCCCAGCAGGCCATCACCATACACTTCGCCCCCACCGCGGTGGGTACGCAATCCGCCACTCTCACGCTTTCCACAAGCGATCCGGCCAACGCTTCGGTGACGGTGAACCTGACCGGCACGGCAACCGCGCCGCCGCCCACGCCGCTGATCACGGCGGGAGGCATCGTCAACGCCGCCAGCTACTCGACGCCGGTGACGCGCGGTTCGCTGGTCAGTATCTTCGGAACCAACCTGGCCGCGTCCACCGTGGCATCGCTACCCCTGCCGTGGAGCACCAGCCTGGGTGGAACCTCGGTCACCGTGGGCGGCGTGGCGGCGCCGGTCTACTATGTCTCCCCGACCCAGATCAACTTCCAGGTGCCGTATGAAGTGCCCGCCGGGAGCGGCACGAGCGTAGTAGTGACCAGCCAGGGCGTGCCGGCTGCGGCGACTCCAATGGCGCTGGCCGACTACGCGGTGGGCGTCTTCAGCTACGCGCGCACCGCAACGGCCTGGGATCCGATTGTGGTGCACAATTCGAACAACCAGATTGTCACTCCTGCCAGCCCGGCCACTCCCGGCGAGATCCTGGTGCTCTACGGCACCGGAATCGGCAAGCTGAACAACATCCCGGCCACGGGCCAGGGCGCCCCCATCTCGCCTCTGTCGGCCGCGGTGGACCCGATCACCATGACCTTGGGAGGCGCGCCGGTCACCGTGCTGTGGGCGGGACTGGCGCCGACCTGGGCCGGCCTGGTCCAGATCGACCTGCAACTCCCCGCCACGCTGCCGGCGGGATCCAGCCTGCCCATGGTGATCCAGTTTCCCGGTGGCTCCAGCCCGGCGGTCAACCTGGCGGTGCAACCGGGCGTGACGTCCGCGCCGAAACTCGCTCTGTCCACCAGCACCCTGGCCTTCGGAAATGTGACCGTGGGTCAATCCAAGGACCTTTCGGTGACGGTATCCAATACCGGCACGGCCGCGTTGAACGTGAGCTCGCCAACCGTGTCCGGAGCCGGTTTCACCCTGCCCACGGCGGTCGCCGCCTCCACTTTGCAGCCCGGCGGAACCCTGCCGATCACGGTCCGTTACACCCCGGCATCGGCGGCGTCCGCCAGCGGCACGCTCACCATCGCGAGCAACGACCCATTGTCGCCCGCCACCGTAGCGCTGAGCGGAACCGGTGTTGCGGTCGGCGCGACTCACGGGGCGGTACTGGTCTCCGACAGTTTCAACCGGGCTAATGCCACCGCTTGCGCGCTCGGGAAAGCCGACCTGGCACTGGGAGGCAGCGGCACCTATTACTACCTGCCGATCTATTCGACCACCGGGGTGAGCATCGCATCGGGAGCGTTGCAGAACAACACGCTGGACTATGCGGGCGTACAGGTGACGGCCTTCAGCGCGTGCGGCGGATACGGGGAAACGCTGCTGCAGGACCTCTACATGCGGGCCGACCTTCTGGTGCCCGCCAGCGCGGCGGGAATAGTGGAGGCCGGTCCGTACTTCCGCAGCCGCTCCGCCGCGCCGGGCGACGGTATCATCGGTGGCAGTTCGGCCGGCTACTGGGTGGCATTGACCAGCGCCGGCGAAGTGCGGCTGCGGGGGCTGAACCCCAACGCGGTGATTGCCACCACCGGGGTTCCGGCTTCCTTCAACGCGGCGGTCTTTCATACACTCGAAACCGTGGCGCAGGGGTCGTCTCTCCAGGTCTGGCTGGATGGCGTCCGGTTGACGTTCACTCAAAATGGCGCCAGCGTGACCACGCTGACGTTGCCGGCCACCGCCGGTTCGAACAGCGGCGCCGCCGGCATCTTCTTCGCCGACGAGGACAATCGTGGCAAGGCAGGCGGCCAGCAGGCGAAGAACCTGGTAATCGCTCAGGCGGCGAATTAGTCCGGGCGAGGCACTACTCCGCCGGCTGCTGCTGCGACAGGCAGTGCAGCGAGCCGAAGCCCAGGATCATATCGACGCAATGAATGCCCACCACCGGGCGGTCGCGGAACAGTTCGCCCAGAATCCCCAGCGCCACGCGGTCGTTGGGATCGTTGAAGGTGGGCACCAGGACCGCGGCGTTGCAGATATAGAAATTGGCGTAGCTCGCCGGCAACCGGGCGCCGGCGAAGGTGAGCGGCGAGGGCATGGGCAGCGCCACCACCTCGGGCCTGGACCCGTCTTCGAGACGCAGATCCCCGATGCGTTCCCAGTTTTCGGCCAGCCGGCGGTAGTTGATGTCGGCCGGGTTTTCCTCGCGAATCAGCACCAGGGTCCGGGCATTAGCGAAGCGGCAGACGTCATCGATGTGACCGTGGGTGTCGTCGCCCGCCAGGCCGCCGGCCAGCCAGTGGATATTGCGGACGCCCAGGCAGTCGCGCAAGGCGGCTTCGAATCCGGCGCGGTCCATGCCCGGGTTGCGCACCTGGATTTCAGGATCGAGATAGCATTCCTCGGTGGTGATCAGCGTCCCCCGGCCATTGACCTCGATCCCGCCGCCTTCGAGGATCACCGGCGCGTCGAAGAGCCGCTTGCCAAGGCGCCTGGCCGCGGTCTCGGGCACTCGCGCGTCCTTCTGCCAGTCGGCGTACTTGGCCCAGGCGTTGAAGTGAAACTGCACGATAGCGGTTTCGAGCTTGCGCCGCAGAGCCCGGCGGACGAACAGCGGGCCGCTATCGCGCATCCAGCCGCGATTGGTGGGATGGACGATGAACTCGACCGCCGCGACATCCCCGCCGGCGCGCTCCAGATAGCGGGCGGCGGCGCGTCCTTCCTCTTTCGAGCGGACCAGCAGATGGACCGTTTCGCCTAGGGCGATTTTGCGCACGATCTCGGTGTAGACCCAGCGGAGGGTGTTGAGTTTGCCGGGCCAATCGGTGGGATGGTGCGGCCAGGCCAGCCACGTGGCTGCGTGCGTCTCCCACTCGGCGGGCATCGAAAAACCGAGAGAGGCGGGACTCCGCCAAGCCGGCGGGCGCGATTTGCTCATATCAGTCGAGCATAATCGGAAGCGCCGGATGTGTCCATTTCGCTTTATCGGTAGCCGCCGGCATCTTCGACGAAGTGATACTCGCCATCGATCACGCCGGAAGCTCGTCCGGCTTCGGAGGCTTCTGGATTGCCGATGAACTCCCGCGCCTTGCCCAGGCTGGCAACCTCGAACAGGAAGAAGATGTTGTCAGGCTCCTCGACGCCGCGCCAGAGTTTGATCAGTTGAAGTCCGGCGTTCCGGTGGGCCGCTTCGTGAGAAGCGAACACGGCGCGCCACCGGGAGAAGTCCGCGACCCGATTGCGGCACAGCAGATAAGTCATCGACATCCTCCCATCCAAGACTTGAGAAACCACGCTCGACCACTCCCTGACGGTCGTGGCTCCGAAGAACCGCTGCTCTTGCGACGCTTACGGAGCCGCGCGCGTCAGCAAGCGGTTGTTTCGAACATCCTTCGACAAACTCCTAAACCAAGGCAAGAGCTCATTCATACCTGAGGGCGATGGCGGGCTCGACGCGGCTCGCCCGGCGCGCGGGAATCGCCGAGGCCACCAGCGCCACGGCGAGCATCGCCGACACGGCGAGGACGAACGAGAGCGGATCGCGCGGCGCGACCCCGAACAGTAGGCTCGAGATCACGCGAGTTGCCGCCAGCGCGCCGGCGATGCCGATCGCAATGCCGAAGAGAACGGGCACCAGGGCTTCGCGCACGATCATCCCGATCACGTCGAAACGCCGCGCCCCGAGCGCCATCCGTATGCCGACCTCCCTGGTTCGCTGCGCCACCGCATAGGCCATCACCCCATACAGACCGACCGCGGCCAGCGTCAGCGCCAGCGCCCCAAAACAGCCGCACAGGTACGCGATCATGCGCTCGTGTTTGAGACCCGCATTCACGCTGTCTTCCAGGCTGTCGCTCCTCAGCAAGGGCACGTTGGGGTCCATCTCGCGCAGTTGGCGCCGGACGGCCGCAATCACCGGAGCGGCCTCTCCCGCCACGCGCACGGCGAGATAGCGCGCTTCCGCGCCATGACTCCAGCTCGGCACATAAATCGTGCCCATGTTGTCGGCCTCCTTGACGCTGCCATGGTGAACGTCCTTGACGACGCCGACGATCTCGATCGCCGACTCGGCGGTGTAGGGGCTGTCAAAGCTCAGATGACGCCCGACCGGGCTGCCGCCGCTAAATAGCCGGCGCGCCAGCGATTCATTAATGATGCAGATGGGGGATGCGTTCGCGTCCGCAAAATTGCCGCCGCCGCCCATCCGTCCCAGCGCCGCAAACACATTGTCCTTCGGGGTAACCGCCGGTTCGTCCAGCGGCCGGAAATCGCGGCCCAGCATCAGCGGGATTCCCAGCGCCGTGAAGTACCCCTCGGTGATGGGATTCGAATAGGCAACCAGTCTCTCACCCGGATGGGGTTGGTAGCCCTCCGCCGAGAACGAACGCGACATCGCGTACATTCCCATCGGCGTCATCCCGGACAAACCCGCGGATCGAACACCGGCGAGGTGGCGCGTGCGCTCCAGGAGTTCATCGTAGAAGGTACGCAGCCGGTGCCCTTTGTATCCGGCGTGGGTGGCCTCCGCGTCGATCACCACCACGTTCTCGCGTTCGAAACCGAGATCGACGTTTTCCAGATTGCGCAGCGTGCGAATAAAGAGCCCCGCGCCCACCAGCAGCGCCAGCGACAAAGCGGCCTGCCCCGCAATGAGAACCTTGCCCAGCCGCACGCGAGATCGGCCCGGAGAGGCGGATCCGCTGTCCCGGCTGGCCTGGGCCAGGTCCACGCGGGTGATCCGCAGGGCGGGCGCCAGCCCGAATAGAACGCTGGTGAGCAGAGTCAGGCCGGCGGAAAACGCGGCCAGCATCAGGCTGGGCTCGAGGCGCAGATCGGGATTGACGAGATGCGCCGCCGCGATGGCCGTCACGCTCCAGCGCGCCAGGGCGAATCCGGCGGCTCCGCCAATGGCTGCCAGAACCAGGCTCTCGGTCAGGAGTTGGCGGACCAGCCGCGCCCGCCTGGCGCCCATCGCCAACCGCACCGCGATCTCCTTCCGCCGTCCGGCGGCGCGCGCCAGCAGCAGGTTGGCGATGTTGGCGCAGGCAATCAGCAGCACCAGGCCGGCGGCCGCCATCAGCACCACAAGCGGATCTGCCGCTCGCGAGACGCCGGACCACACGCCGCGCGCGCCGGGCTTCACCGTGGGCCGGTCGTCTCCGGTGTAATCCCTGGGCTTTCCACCGGCCTTGACCAATGCCTCGTTGAGCGTTTCGGCGGCCTGCGGCCAAAGCACCCGCAGGTTCGCCTGCGCCTTTTCGATCGAAACTCCCGGCTTCAGGCGCGCCACCGTGCTGAGCAGTCGCATGCCCGGCGTGTTCCAGATGGACGCCGCCGCGGGCGTGGTCAGCGGAAACATGGTTATCGGAACGAAGGCGTCCGCCCGTGCGCCATTGAAAAGGCCGCCGAAACCTTTTTCGGCGATGCCGGCGATTTCGAGAGGGTACCCATTCACCGCAAACTTCCGGCCGATGACGTCAAGGCTGCCCGCGAAACGGCGCTGCCAATAGTCGTAGGCAAGGATGGCGACCGGCGATCCGCCCGGCTTCACGTCGTCCGAGTCCACCAGAACCCGTCCGGCGGCGGCGCCAACGCCGAGGGTCTGGAAGTAGCTGCCGCTCACATAGGATACGTGCCCGACTTCCACCGCGGGCGCTCCCTCCGGCCGGACCCCGGCCATCAACGGATGGCTGGTGGCGAGCGTGCCGGAAAAGACCTGGTTGCGGTCGCGGTACTCGCGATAAAAGGGGTAGGTGTCGCTCCGGCCCCCTGCGATGTTGACAAGCTGGCCGGGGTCGCGCGCCGGTACCGACCACAGGAGCAGTTGATCCACCAGGCTGAAGATGGCGGTGTTCACGCCGATACCGAGCGCCAGCGAAGCGACGGCGACGGCGGTGAATCCGGGATTCCTGCGCATGGAGCGCAGCGCGTAGCGAATGTCATCGAGCGTGGTGGACATGCTTTAGTGGTATCGCAGAATCCAGCGGCGGACAAGCGGCCCCCCTTCAGCGGGTACAGGTGGGGGATGCTTTAGCTTGCCCGTACCAAAAGAACTTGCGTGCCGGCCACTCTCAAGCCGCGTACGAGGGCCGGACTTGCGAAAACCGTCATTCCGCCCTGAAGAATCTCTCGCCGTCACCGATATGAGGAATGTACCCAGGCACTCAGCGTGGGTAAACATAAGGAGAAAAGTTAATGTCTCGAACGAGTTTTCCGAAGGTGCTCCTTGCGATCCTCGCGCTGGTCATCTGCACGGGTACACTGCAAGCGACAGCCACACTTACAGGTCCGGCCTCGATCGCCCTGACTTGCGACACGTCCACCGGGCCCGCAAGCACGACAGTCAACATTCTACTGGCGTCCGGAACCACGCCTTACACCACCAAGGTAACGGCCTCGACGGGCCTGCTGGCTTCGGGCACCCCCAATACGGGTGGCCCAGTCATGTTTGCCGCGTCTTACACCAGCACGGGGTTGTCTGTCAGCTCGACCACCAACGCCACCGCGTTCACCATCACGATGGCTGCCGGCTGCACGGGGACGCTCCCCGCCAGCCCGGCGCTGACGTTCGCCCCAGCGACAACGGTCGGCGTGGCGGGCACGAATCTCACGATACCCGTGACCGTGACCATTACCACCAGCAATGGCTCCGCGCTGGTGCCTTCGCCCAGTGCGGTCACATTCACCTGCAACAAAACCCAGACCAGCGTGAGTCCGACGAGCGCCACCATCAACGTCACCTCCGCGGCGACCGGTGGCACGCCCTTCACCTTGGGCACCACCAGCCCGACGGCGAGTTGGCTCAACGTGGCGTCGGCCGGCGGCGTCGCCAACGGCACCCCAATCACCGTGACCTTGACACCCAATGCCACCTCATGCGCCGCGCTGGCCGCGGGAACCACCACATATAACGTTCCACTGGTGAACGCGCCGGCGGCGAACAAGAATATTACGGTGACCTTGGTGGTCGGCGCAAACAGCCCGTTGACACCGAGTGTCAACCCGGTCGCGATCACGTTCACCCAGGGCACCGCCCCCGGCTCCTACCCGACGGCAACCACCAGTATCAGCTCGACTCCCACCGGGGTGTTCTTCCAGGTGGATCTCACCACGGTTCCAAGCTGGCTCAGCGTGAGCCCGGCCAGCGGCAACGCCACTCAGGTATTGACCTTCACGCCGGGCGCCGGAGTTACGGGTCTGTTCCCGGGCAACTATACGGCCAATGTTCACCTCAAGGTCTCCAACTATCTGGACTATGTGCTGCCGGTCAGCGTCCAGGTGAACAGCGCCACGGCTGCGCTGTCGATTCTGCAAGCCCCCGGGCAAACCACCTACACGCAGAATATCTACTGGGTGATCGGAACGACCTTGCCGCCGTTCACACTCACGCCTATCTCGACCGACGCGCCGATCGCGTTCAGCGTGGCCACGTCGGGCGCCTTAACTCCGCAAGCCAGCGTCAGCCAGGGTCTGGCCTATAATTTCGGCAGTCCGTTCACGGTGTCGATCCCACCGGCGGAACTGGCTACTCTTGCGCCAAGCGGTACCCCGACGACGGGATCGGTGGTCATCACCGCCGGCGCCACGACGATCACGGTCACCATTAAGCTGTACGTGGAACCGACCAGCGCCTTGATCAACAGCATCTCTCCGGCGATCCTGCCAACGGCCTCGGCTGGAAGCACCTATACGGTGGCTATCGGCGGCTCCGGATTCGTCACCAGCGGCAGCCCGACCGTGGCTGGAATCGTTCCCTCCGGTTCCACCGTCCTCGTGGTGGATCCGAATATCCAGGTATCCGTGCAAGACACCACCAGTATCGTGCTGACGATTACGGTGCCTTCGAACCCCGACCCCTATTTGCCGTTCGGCGGCGCGGGCGGTTCGGTCACTCTGGCGGTCTGCAATCCGCAGAGCGGCAACACGGTCTGCTCGGTGCCCGCGGCTGGCGGGACGGCTACCCTCACCATCGGCATCAATCCGATCATTTCGGCGGTCACCAGCGCCTCGTCGTATGTTCAGGCGACGGCGCCCAACCTGCCGAACGTGGCGCCCTACGATATTCTGAGCATCTTCGGAATGAACTTCTGCGTCTCCGGCGGCACGGGTTGCATCCCGGCCTCGTCGACCGCAGTCCTGTACGGAGCCATTAGCCAGACTACCTTCGCCTATCCGCTTTCGCTTAGCCCCGATTCGGCCACCGTCGCGAATCCGCGCAACCTCGCCGTGAACTTCTACCAGCACGGGACCCAGACGTTGATCGGAACGGCCCCGCTGCTGTTCGCCAACAACACCCAGATCAACCTGCTGGCGCCGTCCGCCCTGGTAGCCAAGGAAGGCTCCACGGTAGATATCGTGGTCAGCTTCGGCTACGCCACGGGTGCGACCATGCTCAAGAGTCTCCCCTACACCGTGAATGTCGTCGCAACGAACCCAGGCGTCTTCACCGTGGGCGGCGACGGAGAAGGCAGCGCGGCGGCTCTCGCTACGGGCACGTACGCATTGATCACCAATAGCGCCCCGGCGATCGCCCGGACAAACGTCGCCAACTCGGACGTTGTCCAGCTCTATGTGACGGGTCTGGGCGTGCCCGACAGCACCTTCAACGGAACCGGCGGTGGCGGGTCCGGACTTTCCGCTACCTGCATGAAAGCCATAGATTACTTTGCCAACGTGCAGTCCGCCACCTCCGCCAGCCCGGCCGTGACAACCGACGACGGATTGGTGATGGAGTCCGCTTTCTACGACACCGGCGCCATGGAGCCGTGCTTCCTGGTTGCAGGCAACAACCTTCCCTCAGTTGCCATCGGCGGCCAGCCCGCCGTAGTGCAGTGGGCCGGCTGGGTGTCGGGCGCGGTTGCGGGGTTGTATCAGATTAACGTGCAGCTTCCCAGCTCAACGCCCACCCTGCCTGGTGGCGCCGCCGCATGGACCTATGCGTCGAACAACATCTCCGGCCACGTGATGGGTACCGATGTTGTGTCGCTGCCGGTCGTGGTAACCGCCGGCACGAAGACCAGCCAGGCTGGCGCGAACCTGTATGTGGAGCAGGGCCTGCTGGCTACGGTTACATGCAGCGCCTGCGGCGCTGGCGTGTTTACCGCCCCGGCTGGCGCCATCACCAGCAACCCCGTATACACCGTGACTATCGCCCACGGTACTGCACTGCCGGCCATAACCGTGGTGGGAGCCCAGGGAGCCGCCGCGAGCCCCTCCTACGGATTCCTTGCCGGGGCTAGCACCGGTTCGGTGAGCGGCTTGGCGCTCAGCGCGTTCCCGGACGACCTGGCGGTTGACCCAGCCAGCGGAATCCTCTCGGGCCACCCTGGAAACGACGCGAATGGATTAAACATCGAAATTGCGGTAACCGATGCCACTAGCGGCCTTACCGGTAACGTGATTATCAGCTTCGTCATCACCTAGGACGCGGCTAACCCGATTCATCGGAAACCAACCTCGGCGGCGGGAGATCGACTCCCGCCGCCGTTTTTCTTTGACCGCCTCCCGCAAGACCCCTTCCCTCACCCCTCCCGGAAGCACAATAAAAGACTCTTTTTGTCTTGACTACCGGACCGAACCCGGATCATAATGGGGCGTTATTGGGCGCGCGAAACGGCACCCATATCGCGCGTTCATCCCTGTGGCTCCGAAGCAGACCTGTCGGGCGCCGGGCCGCCGGACAGGGGTGGGGGAAACCCATGCCTGGACGCGAATCGAGCATTGCAGACGCCCTGCGGTGCTATGGAATCCCACGCAGAAAATTCCTGAAGTTTTGCGGTTCGATGGCAACTGTGCTGGGTCTGCCCTTGGGCGCGGCCGCACAGGTTGCGGCAACCCTGGAGAAGAAACGCCGGCCGGTCCTGGTATGGCTGGAGTTGCAGGATTGCGCCGGCAACTCGGAGTCGATCCTGCGATCCAGCCATCCGTCGATCACGGAGCTGGTGCTCTCGTTTTTCTCCTGGGAATACCACGAGACCATCATGACGGCGGCCGGCAAGCAGGCCAATGGCATTCTGGAACGCGTGGTGCATGAGGAAGCCGGCAAGTACCTGGCGATTGTGGAAGGCTCGATTCCCACCGCCAACCCCGGCTATTGCACGATCGGCGGCCGCTCGGCTCTGGACATCGCCAAACAGGTTTGCGGGAGCGCGGCGGCGGTGATCGCGGTCGGCTCCTGCGCGTTCGATGGCGGGCCGCAACGGTCCGCGCCGAACCCCACCGGAGCGATCGGCGTCGGGGAAGCCGTCCCGAACCTGAACCTGGTGAACATGGGGGGCTGTCCGCACAACCCCGCCAACACCGCCGCGCTGCTGGTCTATTGGCTGACCTACGGCCGGATGCCCGCGCTGGACGCCCATAAGCGCCCGTTGTTCGCCTACGGCCACATCATCCACGACCAGTGCGAGCGGCGCGCCAATTTCGATGCCGGCCGTTTCGTGGAACGCTGGGACGACGATGGCGCGCGGCGCGGATATTGCCTTTACAAGATGGGATGCAAGGGGCCGCAGGGAACCTTCAACTGCCCGGTGGTCCGCTGGAACGATGGAACCAGTTGGCCGGTCGAATCCGGCCATGGCTGCGCCGCCTGCGCCTCTTACCGTTTCTGGGACACCGCGCTTCCCCTCTATCGGCGCCTGCCGGGGGTTCCGGGCTTCGGCGTGGATATTACCGCCGGGAAGATCGGCGGTTGGATGACGGCCGGTGTTGCGGCCGGTATCGGGTTACACGCCATCGCCAGCGCGGCGCGCGCGCAGATGCGCCCGCGAGGCGAGGCGCCCAGGGGCGGGCCGACCGAGATCGGCCGGGGAAGCGGTCTGGTGGAGCGCGAAGGGCCGCCCGAGAAATCGTGACGGCGGAGGAGATCGGATATGGCGCGCATTGTCGTTGATCCGCTGACGCGAATTGAAGGGCATCTCCGGATGGAGGCCCAGGTGGACGGTGGCGTAATCACCGATGCCTGGAGTTCCGGCACCATGTTCCGCGGGCTGGAACTGGTGGTCAGAAACCGCGACCCGCGCGAGGCGTGGTACTGGCTGCAGCGAATCTGTTCCGTGTGCACCGTCGTCCATGCGCTCGCTTCGGTGCGGGCGGTGGAGGACGCGCTCGAAATCGAAGTGCCCGATAACGCCCGCATCGTGCGCAACCTGATCGCCGCCGCCCAACTGGTGCAGGATCACGTGGTCCACTTCTATCACCTGCAGGCGCTCGATTGGGTCGACGTGGCCAGCGCGATCAAGGCCGATCCGGTGAAGACGGCGCAGATTGCCGCTTCGTTATCCGACTGGGCCAAGTCCGGAGCGAGCCATTTCAGGGCCGTTCAAACAACCGTGCGGACCCTGGTCGAGAGCGGCCAGTTGAGCGTGTTCGCCAACGGCTACTGGGGCCATCCGGCCTACCGTCTGCCGCCCGAAGTGAACCTGCTGGCGGTTTCCCACTATCTCGATGCGCTCGAGTTTCAGCGCGACTACATCCGGATCCACGCGGCGCTGGGCGGCAAGAATCCGCACCTGCAAACGTTCCTGGTGGGCGGAATGTCGACCGCCATGGACCCCGACTCCCCGCAGGCTCCCCTCAATCCCGAACGCATCCAACTGCTCCGCACGCTGACCGAGATGGGCCGGCAATTCGTGCGCCAGGTCTACGTGCCGGACGTGCTTGCGGTTGCCGGTTTCTACCCCGACTGGTTTACCCGCGGCGAGGGCGTGGGCAATTTCCTTTCCTACGGCGACTACCCGGGCAAGAGCATGCGCGACCCGTCGGCGTTCTTCTTCCCCGCCGGAGTGGTTCGAAAACGCGACATCTCGGCGGTGCACCCGTTCTCTCCGGAAAAGGTCACCGAGTACGTGGCGCGGTCCTGGTATGAGTACGGAGATAATAAGCCGGCCAAACATCCGTTCGAAGGCGAGACTAACCCTACTTACACGGGTCCCGCGCCGCCGTACGACTACTTGCATGTCGATCAGAAGTATTCCTGGCTGAAAGCTCCGCGCTATGAGAACGAGGTGATGGAGCTC
>JBAVIH010000482.1:0-5836 GCA_049686695.1 Bryobacteraceae bacterium
CCAACCACCCGAGCGCCAGAAGCGCCACCGAGCAGCCGCGCGCCATCAATGTGCCTCCGATCAATGTGCCTCCAACTGGTGGCGGATGATGCGCACCCGCTGCCGCGCCTGAAACTCCTGGTCGGGGAACTTGCCCTGGCTCATGTCGAGGAACCGCTGGTAGGCTTCGAGCGCCGGCTTCAACTGGCGCATCTTGTCCAGGACGATGGCCCGCATGAAAGCGAGGCCCGCGGTGTTCTCGCCCAACTGGCGGGCATGGTCGAAAGCCGCCAGTGCCCGCGGCATGTCCCCGGCCATGTAGAGCGCGTCGCCCAACTCTTTCCACGCTTCGACGGAGCCCGGCTGGAGCTTCGCGGCTTCGGTGAATTGGGCGGCGGCGAGGGCGAATTGCCGTGCCTGGTGCAAGGCGGTTCCATACATCACGCGCAAATCGAAGCTGGCGGGCTCGGCGGTCACCGCCTTTTGGAGCGGCGGCGCAGCCTTGGCTGGTTCTCCGGAGAGTACGTATGCTTTCGCCAGAGCCACGGCATTAGTTGTGGACGGCTCCCCGGCGTACGCGGTTTCGAGAACCCGCGCGGCTTCGGTGTATTGTTTGGTTTCGAGCAACAACTGGCCGAGGTGGGTCTGTGCGGCGGGATCGCCGGCGAAATCGCGATAGATGGCGGCCGCCTCGGCCGGTTGGCGCGCCTTTTCGTAAGCGTCGGCCAGTTCCAGCGGCAGAGTGCGGTACTTGGGGTCGAGCGCGGCCGCCTGGCGGTAATGCGACGCCGCATCGTCGAGTTTGCCCTCGCGCGCCAGCACCCGGCCCAGGCCGGATTCCGCGGCGGCGGATTTCGCGTCCAGTTCGAGGGCGCGGCGATAGCTGGCTTCGGCGCGCTCGAGGGCGCCCGATTGCGCCTCGGCTTCCGCCAGGTAATAACGCGGCCGGAACTCGCCGGGCTTCTGCGCGGCGGCCGCTTCGAGCAGCGCCTCCGCGCCCGCGTCCTTACGCCGCAGCAGCAGCATGCCGCAATTGAGCTCGGCTTCGTATAGGCCGGGCTTCAATTCCAGCGCCCGGCGGTACTCCGCAATCCCGTCCTCGTCGCGTGCCAGGAACCCGTAAGCCAGGGCCAGGTTGAAATGCGCGCTGTAATCGGAGGGCTCCGCGGCCACCGCCTTGCGGAACGCTGCTACGGCGGTTTCGTACTCGCCGCTCCCGAGCGCCTTCAGCCCTTCGGCCGCGAAGTCGGACGCCTGCAGCAACAGAAAAAGCGCAGCCAGCATGGGCCACATAATTAGATTCTAATTCCTCTCGCCATCCGTGCCGGATCGCATCCGTTCTCTGCGGCTGGCTCGACGCAAACGAATCCCCCGGAATCGACACCGGGGCTACTTTTTGGTGGCTGGGACAGGCGCGGTTTTCAGCAGGTCCAGGCCGGGAGTCTCGAGCGGCCCATTTTGAAAATTGAGCGGCAGGTCGATGCGCGCCTCATGCTGGCTGTCTTCGTCGAGAACGTGCAGGGTGTAGTGGCTGGTGGGCACGTCGAAAACGGCGTTGCCGATAATCGTATCGGCGGGCGCCAGCGTGCGCAGCGCGCCGATCCAGTCGGGCACCCCGGAGCCGTCGGTCAGTTCGGGAAAGCGGCGCCCCGTGCCGTCTTCGACACTGAAATTGGGCACTGCCGCGTCGGCGCTGCCGCCATTGGTGACACTCAACCGGACCAGCAGAAACTGGTTTTGCGCCGCACGGGCCGCCGGACCTTCGCCGAACGCGGGAAGCCATTGCGTCTCGAGGGCGAGGTATATCAGGTGTCCCAAAGTAGCTTTCTGTCCCAGGGTGTACGTTCGAACTTCCGGGGCGCGCTCGACGCAGGAAGTGAGCCACGCGGCGCAGAACGGAACCAGTATTAACGGCCAACCATGAAGGCGCATCGGCAGAACCATTGTCGCGACCGGCGCCCGCTGTGTCAATCGCCACAGCAGCGCGGAGCGTGCGATGCATTGGTGCGGTATGCTATCGGGTTGCTGTTGTTTCCCCACGCCGGGGATGCATGGGCAAGCTAAAGCCATGCCCTACCAGGGACACGGGCTATACTAAGAAATACCCGTCATTCCCGTGCAAGACTACATTCGGATTCGCGGCGCGCGAACCCATAATCTGAAAAACGTATCGGTTTCGATTCCCCACAACCAGTTGACGGTGGTGACCGGCGTCTCGGGCTCGGGCAAGTCGTCGCTGGCGTTCGACACCATCTATGCGGAGGGCCAGCGGCGTTATGTGGAATCGATGTCGGCCTACGCCCGCCAGTTCCTGGAGCGCATGGAAAAGCCGGCGGTGGATGACATCGATGGCATTGCGCCGGCGGTGGCCATCCGGCAGAAGAACTCGAGCCGCAACCCGCGCTCCACCGTCGCCACCTCCACCGAGTGCTACGATTTCTTGCGCCTGCTCTACGCCCGCGTCGGCCAGACGTTTTGCCCGAATTGCGGGACGGTGGTGCGGAAAGACACGGTGGATGAAGTGGCTGCGCGGCTGCTCGCGCTGCCGGAGGGCTCGCGGTGGTACGCGTTGTTCGCTTGCGGCGAACACGCCGGCGCCGCTTCCTTGCGCGATCACCTGTTCGAACTGCGCAAGAAAGGCTTCACGCGGTTGTTTCAGGCCAGGCGGACCTTCGAGTTCTCGACGCCCGAATCATTGCTCGATATCGATTTCAGCCAGCCGGTTTTCGTGCTGGTGGACCGCATCGCGATCGGCCCCGGCCTGCATCAGCGCCTGGTCGATACGGTCGAAATCTGCTACCGCGAGGGCGGTGAAGTGATCTTCGAAAGCGCCGCCGCGCCCGCCCGGACGCTGCGCTTCAACGAGAAATTCCAATGCAAGACCTGCCTCATGGAATTCGCGGCGGCGGAACCCATTTTGTTCAGCTTCAATTCGCCGGTGGGCGCCTGCCCGCGCTGCCAGGGCTTCGGCAACACCATCGATTTCGATCTGGACCGCGTGATTCCCGACAAATCGCTTTCGCTCGACGATGGCGCGGTCGAGCCGTGGACCAAGCCCAAGTTCCGCTCCTGGCTCGGCAATTTCCGCAAGTCCGCCCGCGGCAAGGTGCGCTTCCGCGCGGCCTTCGCCAACCTTACGGACGAGGAGCGAGAAACGGTGTACGATTTCGTCCGCCGCTTTTTCGCCCACCTCGAGACCAAGAAATACAAGCTGCACGTGCGCGTCTTTCTCAGCCGTTACCGCGGTTACGCGTTGTGCCCGGAGTGCAAGGGCGCGCGCCTGCGCAAGGAGGCGCTGTATGTGCGCGTGGGCGGGCGCAACCTGGCGGAAGTGGTGCGCCTCAATATCGCCGACGCTGCGCAGTTCTTCGACGCCCTGACGCTTGCGCCGGAAGAGACCGCCATCGCCGACAAGATCCTGGTCGAGATCCGCCAGCGGCTGAAGTTCCTGAACGACGTGGGCCTGGAGTACCTGACGCTGGACCGGCTGTCCTCGACGCTTTCCGGCGGCGAAGCCCAGCGCATCCAACTCGCCACCTGCCTGGGCTCGCGCCTGGTGGGAGCCTGCTACGTGCTCGACGAGCCATCCATCGGCCTGCACAGCCGCGACACCGGCCGGCTGATCCGCATTCTCGAGGAATTGCGCGAACTGGGCAACACCATCGTGGTGGTGGAACACGACCCGGAAGTGATGCGCGCCGCCGATCATCTGCTGGACCTGGGACCGGGCGCGGGCGAGCACGGCGGCAACATCGTATACGAGGGCACGCTCGGGCGCCTGCTGGCCGACGGCAATACCTCGCTTACGGCGCGCTATCTGCGCGGCGACCTGCATGTGGCCCCGCCGCGCGCGCGCCGCCCGGTGGACCCCAAACGCCTCCTGCGCGTGATCGGCGCCCAAGTCCACAATTTGAAAAACATCGACGTGGAGATTCCGCTCGGCATGATGGTGGCCATCACCGGCGTGTCCGGCTCCGGCAAGTCCACGCTCGTGCACGATGTTCTATTCCGCTCGATCGAGGCGCTGCACAAGGCGCGCGAGTCGGGCCACGAGGCGGTGATCGAAGACGCCGCCGGCGATCTGGACGCCGGGCCGCGCATGGCTTGCCGCAAATTAGAGGGTGCCGAGCGCATCTTCACCACGGTGATGATCGACCAATCGCCGATCGGCCGCACGCCGCGCTCCAATCCGGTCACCTACATCAAGGCGTTCGACCTGATTCGCGCCCTCTTCGCCAACACCCGCGACGCGCAAAAGCAAGGCTACACGCCTGGCCATTTTTCCTTCAACATCCCCGGCGGCCGCTGCGAGACATGCCAGGGCGATGGCACGGTGACGGTGGAGATGCAGTTCCTGGCCGACGTGGAGCTGATCTGCGAGGAGTGCAAGGGCACCCGCTACAAGAGCGCCATTCTGGATATCCGCTATAACGGGCTCAACATCCACGAAGTGTTGCAGCTCACGGTCAGCGCGGCCATCGAGTTCTTCGGCGGCACGCCGCGGCTGGTGGAACGCCTGCGCGTGCTGGACGACGTGGGCCTGGGATACTTGCGGCTGGGTCAATCCGCCACCACGCTTTCCGGCGGCGAAGCGCAGCGCGTCAAGCTGGCCGCTCACCTGGCGGCGGCGAGCTGCCTGGGTACGCTGTTCATCTTCGACGAGCCCACTACCGGCCTGCACTTCGACGATATCGCCAAGCTGCTGGCCGCTTTCGGGCGGTTGATCGAAAACGGCGGCAGCCTGGTGGTGATCGAACACAACCTGGACGTGATCCGCGCCGCCGATTGGGTGATCGACCTCGGCCCGGAGGGCGGCGCGGGCGGCGGCGAAGTGGTGGTGGCCGGAACCCCGGAAACCGTGGCGCGCGCCGCCCGCTCCCACACCGGCCGGTATCTGGCCGCCTTGCAGGGGAAGTAGAATCGTACTGGAGGAAAGAATGCGGCTCTTGCTGCTCGTTTCGCTCGCCGGCACGCTGGCTTTCGCCGCCACCGAACCGTTGGCCATCGTCCAGCCGGTCATCAGCCAGATGGAGGAAGGCGTGGCCTCGCCCCCTGGATTCTACTACACGCCCGGCGAGATCCTGTTCTTCACCTGCCGCGTGGCGCATTACGCCAAGACCGCGGATCTGAAGGTTCAAATCGGCTACTCGGTGGAGGCGTTCGATCCCAAAGGCGTGCAGATCACCGAGTCTTACAAGAACGAATTCAAGGAGGAAGTCACCGTCGAGGACAAAGACTGGATGCCCAAGATCCAGACGCAGGTGATGATTCCGCCGCTGGCGGGTTCCGGCATTTACAAAATTGTGGTGAAGGCCGAGGACGTGTTAGCCAAGACCACGGCGCAGATCGAGGTGCCGTTCGAGGTGCGCGGCCGCGTCGTCGAGCCGAGCGACAAACTGACCGTGCGCAACTTTCGCTTTTACCACGACGAGGACGGCAAACAGCCCGCCGAGAAGGCCATCTTCCACGCCGGCCAAACCATGTGGACCCGGTTCGACGTGATCGGATACCAATACGGCCCCGGCAACAAAGTCGACGTGAGTTACGTGGCGTCCATCATGCTGCCCGATGGCAAGGTGCTGTGGACGCAGCCGGAGCCCGCCACCGAGCAGAGCCAGTCGTTCTATCCCAAGCGGTACATCTCCGGCGAGTTCAGCATCGACCTGCACGCCGGCGTCAAGCCAGGATCCTATCTCGTAGGCGTGCAGGTGAAAGACGCGACCGGCAATCAAACCTACGAAAGCCGGCAGCCGTTCACCGTGGAATAAGTGGCAGTGGGGCAGGCGCTTCCGCCTGCCAACTGTTAGTAGTTTGTGGGACGGACGATTTCTGCCGCAAAGTCAACTGTTGACAGGCG
>JBAVIH010000483.1:0-13791 GCA_049686695.1 Bryobacteraceae bacterium
AGCCAGGGCCGCGGCCACAGTGGACCGCGCGGCGGCGGCTTTTCGGCCCGAGGCCATCGTCTGCACCGGGTTTTGCGGCGCTCTGGAAGAGAAATTGGAGGTGGCCTCGGTGGTCGTCGCCACCGAAGTACAGGGCGCCAACGGCCGCTTCGGCGCCTTGACACCGCCCGCCTCTCTGCCGTGTCACCATGGGGTGGTGCTGACCATCGATCACGTAGCCCGATCCGCCGCGGAAAAGCGCAGCCTGCGCCAAACCGGCGCGGCCGCCGTGGACATGGAAGCCGCGGCCGTGGCCGAACGCTCCGCCACGCTGGGCCTGCGGTTCTACTGCATCAAGGCCGTCACCGACCTGGCAGGCGAAGACCTGGCGAATGACCTGAATGCAGCGATGCGGCCGGACGGACATTTCGATACAATGAAGATCTTAGGTTCTAGTTTGGGTCGCCCGCTGTCCCGGGTGCCGGAGTTGCTTCGGCTGCGAAGCCGTTCCGCCCGGGCTGCGTGTGCGTTGGGTGATTTTTTTGCAGCTTGCCGATTCTGAAACGAACGCCATACCTGCCACTATGCATGCCGCGGTGTATCGCGGCCAGAGCCTGGTGGAGATCGAGGAAGTTCCCACACCCGAAATCGGGCCAGGCGAAATCCTGATCCGGGTGGAAGCTTGCGGCATCTGCCATACGGACCTGAAGAAGATCGAGCACAACCTGCTGGCGCCGCCGCGCATATTCGGCCACGAAACCGCGGGTGTGGTTGCCGCCGTGGGGTCCGCCGTCAAACAGTTTCGGCTGGGCGACCGCGTGGTGGCCTTCCACCACATTCCCTGCATGAAGTGTTTCTACTGCCGGCGCAAGGTTTACGCCCAGTGTCCCGTCTATAAGAAGGTCGGCATCACAGCCGGGTTCGAACCCGCCGGCGGCGGCTTCGCGCAGTACGTTCGCGTGATGGACTGGATCGTGGAACGAGGGGTAGAGAAGATCCCGGACGGCATTTCTTTCGAGCGCGCCACGCTGGTCGAGCCGCTGAACACCTGCCTCAAGGCGGTGGTGCAGGCCGACCCGCAGCCGGACGAGTTCGTGGTGGTGCTGGGCCAGGGCCCCATCGGCCTCATGTTCACCATGCTGGTGCGGCGCACCGGCGCGCGGGTTGCGGCTACCGATACAATTGCCGAGCGGTTGGCGCTCGGCGCCCGCTGCGGCGCGGAGTTCACCTGGAATCCACGTAACCTGGACGTGCCCTCCGAAGTCAAACGCCTTACAGGAGGACGCGGCGCGGATTTCGTGGTGGTTGCGGTTTCGACTCCGGGAATCGTCGAGCAGGCCATCGCTTGTTCCCGGCCGGGCGCCCGGATTCTTCTTTTCGCGCAAACTTCTTCGGTCGAGCGCATCGAAGCCTCCGGCGCGGACATCTGTGTAGGAGAGCGAACGGTCTTCGGTTGTTATAGCGCCTCGGTGGATTTGCAGAAAGAGTCCGCCCAGCTTGTATTTAGCGGTGAATTGCCAGTGGAGGAATTGATTTCCCATCGTTTGCCTTTGGTTAAAATTTGTTCAGGATTCGATTTGGCGTTGCATCCGGGATCTAAATCATTGAAAATAATCGTTCAGCCACAGAGGTGGTCATAGTGAATAACCACATGATGGCTGCCGTGCTTTACGGCAAGGAACACTTGCAAGTGGAGCCGGTGGCCGTTCCCAGCATTCAAAGCAGAGACATCCTCGTTCGAGTAAAAGTGGCCCTGACTTGCGGCACCGACGTGAAGGTATTCCGCCGGGGATATCACGCTCGAATGATCGTTCCCCCTGCGGTGTTTGGGCACGAACTGGCCGGCGACGTGGTCGCGACTGGCGAGGATGTAACGAAGTTCAAGATCGGCCAACGGGTAGTGGCGGCCAATTCGGCGCCCTGCAACCGTTGCTTTTATTGCCAGCGGGGTCTTGAGAACCTATGCGAGGACTTACTGTTCAATAACGGGGCGTACGCGGAATACATCCGTATTCCGGCGCGCATCGTGGAGGGCAACACGTACGTGGTTCCGCAGCATGTCGGCTACCAGGACGCCGCGCTGATCGAACCGCTGGCCTGCGTGGTTCGCGGCTGGGAAGAAACCGCTCCGCGACACGGGGACGCGGTGGCCGTGATCGGCCTCGGACCGATCGGGTTGATGTTCGTCAAGCTGGCGAAACTGCATGGCTGCCGGGTGATTGCGATCGGCCGGCGCAGGACGCAGCTCGACCGTGCGGCCGCGCTGGGCGCCGACGATCTGATCGTGCGCGAAGACGGCGCCGATCCGGTGAAGACCATTCGCGGCCTGACCGGCGGACGCGGCGTGGATATCGCCATCGAGGCGGTGGGCAAGCCACAAACCTGGCAGTGGGCCGTGAGCATGGTGCGCCGCGGCGGCGTGGTGAACTTCTTCGGCGGCTGTCCCAACGACACGACGGTGAATCTGGATACCGCCCTGCTGCATTACTCCGAAATTACCTGCAAGGCTAGTTTCCATCACACCCCGGCCCACGTCCGCAAGGCGCTGGACTTGGTTTCGGCGGGCCACATCCGGGCCTCGTTCTTCGTCAACCGCGAGGAACCGCTGTCCAACCTGCTGGAAGTGATGCGCCACCTGATGAGCCATAACGGCCACTTGAAGACGGCGATTCTGCCCTAAAATGCCGCGCGCAGGGACTTCCGCGTTTCTGCCGCCGGCCCAGTTCGTGCACGCTCCCGAAGCGCTCGGCCGAGTCTGGCCGCAAGAAGACGCCTGCGCCTACACGCGGTGGCTGGCCACCCGCCATTATGAAAACTTCCACGTGGTGAGTTTCCTGCTGCCCAAGCGTCTCCACCAGGATTTCTACAACGTCTATGCCTATTGCCGTTGGGCCGACGATCTGGGCGATGAAATCGGCAACCGCGCGGAGAGCCTGCGATTGCTCGCATGGTGGGGCGGCGAGCTGGACGAGATGTACCAAGGCCGCGCCGCGCACCCGGTCTTCGTGGCGCTCGAAGAGACGGTGCGCCGCCACCAGATTCCGCGGCAGCCGTTCGCCGATTTGATCCAGGCCTTCGTGCAGGACCAGACCGTGACGCGCTATGCCAACTGGCACGAGCTGTTCGGTTACTGCCGGTGTTCGGCGAATCCGGTGGGCAGGCTGGTGCTGTACCTGTGCGGCTACTCCGACCCGGCTCGCCAGCGCCTGGCCGATGCGACCTGCACGGCGCTGCAACTCGCCAATTTCTGGCAGGACGTGACGGTGGATCTGTGCAAGGATCGCGTCTACATGCCGCTCGAGGTGCTGGAGCGGCACGGCTGCCGGATCGAGGATCTGTTCGCGCGGCGTTTTACTTCCGGTTTTCGCGAGGCGATGCGCGAGATGGTGGCCAAGGCGCGCGGATTGTTCCTCGAGGGGCTTCCCCTCACCGGGACGGTGGACCGCCGGCTGGCGCTCGATCTGGACCTGTTCAGCCGCGGCGGTCTGCGCGTGCTCGACAAAATCGAGCGGCAGGATTACGACGTGCTGCGGGCGCGGCCGGCGATCTCGAAGTTCGAACGCGCGCGCCTGCTGCTGGGTTCGCTGGCGCGGCTGGCCTTGCCGCGGGCCGCGTGATGAACCCGATCGAGCAGTCCTACGACTATTGCCGCCACGTGGCGCGCAGCCGCGCCAAGAACTTCTACTACTCGTTCCTCCTGCTTTCCGCGCAGCAGCGCAAAGCCATGTGCGCCATCTACGCCTTCATGCGCATCTGCGACGATCTGAGCGACGAGCCGGGCGCCAGCCGCGCAGCGCTCGAGCAGTGGCGCGCCGCCACGGAAGATGCGTTGGCCGGCCGCTTCAGCGGCCATCCGATCTGGCCCGCGTTTCGTCACACCGTGCGCCGTTTCGGCATCCCGCACGAGTATATACGCGAGATGATCGACGGGGTGGTCTCCGACCTGGAGCCGCGCCGCTTCCAGACCTTCGACGAGCTCTACCGCTATTGTCACCAGGTGGCTTCGGTGGTGGGCCTCACGGTGATTCACATTTTCGGTTTCGACACGCCCAGCGCGCCGCCGCTGGCGGAGAAATGCGGCATCGCTTTTCAGCTCACCAACATTCTGCGCGACATCGGCGAGGATTCGGCGCGCGGCCGGGTCTACCTGCCGCAAGAGGACCTGGCCCGCTTCGGGGTTTCCGAAGCCGACCTGGCCTGCGGCAATCGCACGCCGGAGTTCCTGCGGCTGATGCAATTCGAGGCCGACCGCGCCCACGCCTACTACCGGGA
Source organism: Bryobacteraceae bacterium (assembly GCA_049686695.1). GTDB lineage: Bacteria > Acidobacteriota > Terriglobia > Bryobacterales > Bryobacteraceae > Bog-375. The sequence goes on from JBAVIH010000483.1 coordinate 4,252, forward strand.
ATCGCAGCCGCTGCTGGACCTGATCCACCCGCGCAGCCGGCCTTCGCTGTGGGCGCTGATCACCATCTACTCCCGCCTGCTCGACCGCATCGAAGCCGGCAACTACGATGTTTTTCGCAAGCGCATGCGGCTATCGGCGTTCGAGAAATCCTGGATCCTCGTCAAGGCGCTGCTCGGATAGCGGCAGGCGATCCCCGGCCCCGGTCAACGTACTCGCCGGTCAAGCGCGGGCGCGCAGACAGACGCCACGCGAGGGTCCCACTTCCGGCGAGTTCAGCCGCGCACCAGTTTGCGGCCGCGCTCGAACAAGTCGGCGGCGTCTTCCACCAGTTTGCGGCCGCGTTCGAAGACGTCGCGGCCGGCGTCCACGATGTCGGAGCCGGTGTGCGCAACGGCATCCTTGCCCTCCTGCGTTTTGTTCGAGAGGTACCGGCGGGTCACGCGTCCACTCCTGGGCGCGAACAGCAGCGCCGCTGTGACGCCGATGGCGGCGCCGGTCAAAAACCACGCGATGGTGCTGACACCTTCGCAATGCTCGTCTTGCTCCGTCATAGAGATGGGATCTTCCGGCATGCGCCGCCTCCGCGAGAGCCTCGAATCAGGCGCGGCTCCACTCCCCATTTTGCGATATCCTTGAGGCATGGCGCAAGATCCCGAGCACGACGAGGAAGAGGTTTTGAGCGAAGAGACGTTCGACGTTTCCCATGAATTGGACATGGTGCCCGTTTTCTCCTCGACGACGGTGGATTCGGAAGTGGAGGGCGACATGATCTGCGGCGTCCTCGCGAACACCGGAATCGCGGCCGTTTTGTCGCGCTCGCCGTTCCCCAACGTGGGAGTTTCGGTTCGCGTGCCGCGCGCGCGCCTCGAGGAGGCGCAACGCCTGATCGCCGAAGCGCAAGCCGCCGGCCCGGAAGCCGCCGACGAAGCCGAACGCGCGTCCGAGGACCAGCGCTGAAGCCGCGCGGGCCGATTCCCAATCGGCCGCAGATTGCCAAGCTGCCCCACAACCGCGCTTCACTTGCGCGCGTCATCGTGTTAACTTTGACCGCATGAAATCGATTGCGATGTTACTCTCGCTCGCCGGCGCCTCTGTGGCGGCGGCTGAGCCTCCCAGCTTCGGTCTCTGGACCGCGGACACCGTCAACCAGGTAGCTAAGGAGCTGGCCGGCAAGCTGGGTCCGCAGGGGGTCGCCAGCCAGAAGCTGGCCGACATGGGGAACTACACCTTTGCGCTGGTGCTACGCCGGCAAACCGGGACGTCGGAAGTCCACCAGAAGATGGCGGACATCTTCTTTGTCGAAAGCGGCGAAGCCGACCTGGTCACGGGCGGCACAGTGGTGGCCCCCACCAACTCCTCGCCCACCGAAATCCGCGGCACTGGTATCCAGGACGGCACGGAGCGTCACGTGGTTGCCGGAGACGTGCTGACCATCCCCGCCGGGATGCCGCACTGGATCAAGGTGGCGCCCGGGAAGGGAATCCTCTACATAGCGATGAAGGTGGCGCAATAGCAGGGCCACGTTAAGACTGAAGCGCACACGTTAAATCACACGTTAAATAAGGTTGCGCCGGTTGGTTTGGACGCGACGGCAAGGGCGGCCGCGCACCTGAGCGAACCAAAGATAATGCGTGGTAAAATTCTTCAATCATGGCATCCACATCCTCTCCGGGCGTGGGTTTGGGCGGACCCAGCGACGACCAGTGCAGAGCCGAGCTGACGGCTGTGCTGTCATCGGAGGCATTCCGCCGCTCGCCAAAGCTCTCGCGACTGCTCCAATACTTGTGCGAAAAGCGGCTCGACGGGCAGGCTGGCGAGATCACGGAATACGGCATTGCTCTCGACGTGCTGGGCCGGGACGCCCAATTCGACCCGCAGCACGATGCGGTGGTTCGCGTAGACGCTCATCATCTTCGAAAGAGGCTGAAGGAATACTACGCAGGCGACGGAGCCGATCGCCAGATTCGGATCGTTATCTCCAATGGGCAATATGCCCCGCAATTCGCCGGGCGGGACGCGGCCGCGGCGCCGGAGGATCTGAACGGGTCCGCTACTCCGGAGCTTGGGCCCACTGCCGCGGAGCCAAGACCGCTCTCGGGCAAATGGGCCCTTGGCAAGTGGAAGTGGTTGGCCGCATTGGTTCTTGCCGCGCTGGCCGTCAGCTGGGCCGGCTTGCACTACCGGCAGACCGTCGCACGGGCGACCGAGGATCGCGCGGCGCCGGGCGCCACGGGCGGGACGCCCGCCCCGGCGGGGATGGAATCCGGGGAAATTCGGATTGCGGCTGGCGACCGAACGGCGCCCTACATCGACACCGCGGGCCGGGCCTGGCTGGCCGACCGGTATTTCAGCGGCGGCACGACTTTCCATCGCCCTGACAAAGAGATTCAACGCACGCCCGATCCGGATCTATTTCAAAACGGCCGGGAAGGGCAATTCGTCTACGCCATCCCGCTCCGTCCCGGCATATATGAGCTCCACCTCTACTTCGCCGAGACTGGCGTGACCACCGACACGCTGCGCGATGTGAGCATCGCAATCAACGGCCAGCCGGCTCTGGGCGTCGACGTCGCCTCCGACGCCGGTGGTGTCAATACGGCCACCATGAAGGTTTTCAAGGACATCTCCCCGGCCAAAGACGGATACCTGCGGCTGATGTTCCAAGGCGCCGAGCCCCGATCTTCCCTCAACGCAATCGAAATCCTGCCGGGAATCCCCGGCAAGATCCACCCGATCCGGATCACGGCGGGGGATCGGGTCTTCCGCGACCATCTCGGGCAGATCTGGCTGCCGGACCAGTGGGCCGCCGGCGGACGGATCAGCACTCGCGTGGCATCCGTCAACGGAACTCCGGATCCCGGATTGTACCAATGGAGAAGAGTCGGACATTTCAGCTATTCGATTCCGGTGGCGGAAGGCGGAGTCTACACCGTGATCCTGCACTTCTCGGAAAACTGGTTCACGCCGCCCAATTCCCTTGGCGGTGTCGGGAGCCGCGTCTTCGACGTCTACTGCAACGGAAACACGCTGCTCCAGGATTTCGACATCCTGAAGGAGGCGGGCGGCGTCGGGAACCGCGCGGTGGTTCGGACCTTCAACCACATCCCGGCTTCGCCGCTCGGAAAAATCGACCTGACATTTGCACCAGTCGCGAACTATTCCCTCATCAACGCCATCGAAGTCCTGGAGGAGTAGGTACGAACTTGTCCAACCGGGTCGTTCCCCAGCATCCCCCAGTTAAATTAACCTGATGAAACTTCCGGGGGTCTGCGCCGGCAGATAGAATCATGCTGGGGGTCCGGCGACAGTTCATCGCGTTTCTCGTGCCATTTTTTGCCGGTCGAGCGCAGGTTTCGCAGCTCGCGCAGTCATTGGGTTCCCCCTTGACACCATGGCGGGTGAAGCGTAGACTCCCGTACAGGATAGCGATTCAGTCAACGTTATTTGCAGCGTGTGGGCGCGGAATCAGTTCGAGCCAGTTGTGGCCGGCTTCGCGGATTCGGGCCAGGGGGGTCTTGCCCGCTTCGCCAGCGGTTCCGCCAACAGGTACGAAAAAGAGAACGAATAGAAAGAGGTCAGTTATGCCCCGTTTGCACCGATTATTTGCCATAGGGCTGGTCGTCTTGGCCAGCGCAGGTCTGGCCTATTCACAGGCCGTGAATGCGACGATGCTGGGCACCGTCACCGATTCCACAGGCGCGGTGGTTCCCAACGCGAAGGTCACCATCACGGAAACCAGGACGGACGTCGTTCATCCGACGCAGACGAACGAAAGCGGGAACTGGATCATTCCCAACCTGCCGCCCGGCATCTATGCGGCGTCCGTCGAAGCCACGGGATTCAAGAAGGAAACCCGGCGCGACATCGCACTGGTGGTGGACACCACGACCCGCGTCGATATCCAACTGACTCCAGGCAACATCACCGAGACGATCGAGGTGACCGGCGCGCCGCCGATCCTGCAGACCGACACAGCCTCGACGGCCGAGCAGATCAACAACCAGATGCTCGTGAACGTCCCCCTGGTCAGCGCGAACCGCAACTTCCAGTCCCTCTTGAACCTGGCGCCGGGAGTGGCGCCGGTTGCCGAGCAGCACTCGCAATTCTTCAACGCCTCAAGCTCGCTGCAGACCGAAGTCAACGGCCAGGCGCGCGAGGGCAATAACACCATGATCGAGGGCACCGACGATAATGAGCGCACCGGGCTGCTCCAGATCTATATCCCGCCGATCGAGGCGATCCAGACAGTGGACGTTTCGCTGACCAACCACGACCCCGAGATGGGGCGCGCCACGGGCGCGGTGGTGAATGTGGTGCTGAAATCGGGAACCAACGAGATCCACGGCGCCGCTTACGAATTCCTGCAAAACAGCGACTTCAACGCCCGCTCGTTTTTCAATCCGTCGGTCGGCCACCTGGCGTACAACTACGTCGGCGGCAACCTGGGCGGCCCGATCAAGAAAAATAAGATGTTCATATTCGGCGATTATCTGCGGGTGATGGACCACGAAGCCAACACCAACCTGGTGACGATTCCGCCGGACACCTGGCGCACGGGCGATTTGAGCAAGGGAGCGCAAACAATTTACGATCCGGCCACCGGCAATCCGCTCGACGGCACGGGGCGGACTCCGTTCGCGAACAACCAGATTCCCGCCAGCCGCATCAATCCGGTCTCGGCTGCGATCCTGGGCTTGCTGCCGCCCACCAATGAGTCCTTCAATATTGCAAAGCCCACCAACGACTATTTCGGGTTGTTGCCGTACACCAAGACCACAGACTCCTTCGATGAAAAGCTGGATTATAACGTTACGGAGAAGGATCGCATCAGCGAACGCTTCAGTTTCTCGCGGCCGGTGGTATACCAGGCTCCGCTGTTCGTCGGTACCTACGGCAGCCAGACAATTGCGGCCGGCGGCGACGGTCCCGGCACGGCCTTCATGGGAACCGGCACGCAGACCACCTACAGCACCGGCCTCAATTACGACCGGCTGATTTCGTCCACGCTGGTGGCTGAATTGCGGCTGGGGGTCTCCTACTACCACAATGCCGCCGTGCCTTCCGACTACGGCAGCAACGATGCGGCGGCTGTGGGTATTCCGGGAGTGAATATCAACCAATTCACCAGCGGCATGGTGGGGATTCAGATGAACGACGGCTTCTCCAACCCGGTAGTTGGCTACTCGGCGAGCCTGCCGTGGGTGCGCTCGGAAGTCAACGTGGACCTGGTGAACACGTGGACCAAAACCAAAGGCAACCACACCGTCAAGTGGGGATTCGATCTTAAGCGCCTGCGCGACAATTTGCTGCAGGACCAGACCTATAGCCCTCGCGGCATCATGTACTTTGGCGACGACCAGACGGCGCTGTGCACCCCCACCAAGACCAACTCGTCCACTGGTTTGGCGACCAGTTGTAACTCGACGGTGGGGATTGCCGACGATATGGCCGCCTTCCTGCTCGACGTACCGTATCAGCTCGGCCGCGACATCAACACGTATTTCCCGGCCTACCGCCAGTGGGAGTTCTTCGCGTTCGGCGGAGACAGGTGGCAGGTGTCGCCCAAGCTGACCGTCGATATCGGCGTGCGTTGGGAGTTTTATCCTCCGGCCACGCCGGCTTTCCCCGGAGGCTTCTCCAACTACGACCCCACTACCAACAATCTGGTGATAGCGGGGATCAGTGGCAATCCCTCCGACCTGGGCATGCAGAAGCGCTATCACTACTTTGCGCCGCGACTCGGCCTGGCCTATCGTCTCACCGAGAAGACCGTCGTCCGCGCGGGTTTCGGCACCAGTTACACGCCGTTCGAAGACAACACGTATGCGTATAACTACCCGGTGCGCGCGAACAATTTCTACACTAACGTGGGTGATGGCTTTGCCGGCACGCTGCTTCCCAGCGGGCAGCCCGCAACCTTCCAGCAGGGGTTCCCGCTGCCGGTACCGGTGACGATTCCGTCCAACGGCATCATTCCGGCGACCGGCTCCCTGTTGAGCAACAGCGAATTCACGATCAACCTGAATTTCAAGAACCCTTACGTAGAGAGCTGGAATCTCGCAGTGCAACGCTCGCTGCCGGGGCACTGGACTCTCGACCTGGCCTACGTCGGGCTGCACGGGGTGGACACGGGCGCCCAATGGAACCTGAATGCGCCCACCAGCGTGCTTGGCGGAGGCACGGCCAGCGAGCCGCTGGATATCCTCTATGGCAAGACGGCGGGCGACACGTTGTACTGGGATGGCTTCTCGTCCAGCTACAACGCGTTGCAGGCGAAACTGGACCGGCGTTTCGGCGATCTGAACATCCTCACTGCCTTCACCTGGGGCAAGGGTATGAATTACCAGTCCGATGACGACGGCGCATTGCTTTGGCAAATCGGTGCGCAACGCGACTACGCGCGCACGGATTTTGACCGCACGTTGACCTACGTGCAAAGCGCCGTCTACCAGTTCCCGGTAGGCGTCGGCAAGAAGTGGCTGTCGCACGGTCCGGCAGCCGTGATCCTGGGCAACTGGCAACTCGCAGGCGTGCTGAGCCTGATGACGGGGACTCCGTTCACCGTCACCGCCAGCGGCAGCAGCCTCAACACACCCGGCGAAACCCAGACCGCTACCCAGGTGGCGGCGGTGCAGATCGAGCACGGCATCAATATCGGCAATCCGTGGTTCAGCACCTCCAGTTTCGTCCAGCCGACGGGTGTCGCTTTCGGCACCACCGGACGCAACATCCTGAGCGGTCCCGGACTGTTCGCGCTGAATGCATCGCTGTTCAAGAACTTCAAGATCAGGGAGCGCGCCAACATCGAGATGCGTGCCGAGACCTTCAACCTGACCAACACGCCGCAGTTCGCCAACCCGAGCTCTTCGACTACCAGTTCGACCTACGGCTACGTCACCTCGACCATCGGCAGCGGCACCGGCGTCAACGGCACCGGCGGCGGCCGTGCCTTGCAACTGGGGGTGAAGGTTTCATTCTGAAGCACCGTCCGGAGAAACCGAGCACCCGGCATCCGGCGCTAAGGCCAGCGCGCAATCCTTGGCTCTCCCTGGGGATCGCGCTGGCCATCTTTATTGCGAGCGTCGCACTGTACGCGCCGGTGGCGCGGTTCGATTTCGTCAATTTCGACGATCCCGAGTATGTGACGCGCAACATCCATGTTCGCGGCGGCCTCACGCCGCAGGGTCTGGAATGGGCGGTCGCTTCCGGCGAAGCCGCCAACTGGTTTCCCGTCACGCGGCTTTCGCACCTGCTCGACGCCCGGCTTTTTGGCATGCGCGGCGGGCTGCATCATCTCACCAGCGTCTGGTGGCACGCGCTGGCCGGCGTGCTCTTGTTCGCATTTCTCGTGCGCGCGACGCACGCCCGCTGGCCCAGCGCATGGGTCGCTTTCCTGTTCGCTCTCCATCCGCTGCACGTGGAATCGGTCGCGTGGGTGGCCGAGCGCAAAGACGTCCTGTGCGCTTTCTTCTGGTTTCTGGCGCTGTGGGCCTACGTGCGCTATGCCGAACGTCCTGGCCGTGGACGCTACCTGGCGGTGCTGCTCTGGTTCTGCCTGGGGCTGATGTCCAAGCCGATGATCGTCACCCTGCCGTTGCTGCTGCTGGTGTTGGATGCCTGGCCGCTGCGCCGGTTCTCGCGCGCCACCGTGATCGAGAAGATTCCGTTCTTCGCGCTCGCGGCCGCTTCGGCTGCCGCAACGTTCCTGGTGCAGCAATCGAGCGGAGCCGTCAAGGAAATCGCGCGGTTGCCCGTCGGGCTGAGGTTGGAGAACGCGCTGGTCTCCTGCGCCATCTACTGCCTCAAAACCATTTGGCCATCCGGGCTGGCGGTGTTCTATCCCTATCCGGCGGCCTTCGCATGGTGGATGGTAGCGGCGGCCGGGCTGGCGATCGCCGGCATCACGGCGCTGGCGCTGCGATGGTTTCGTAGCGCTCCCTACCTGGCGGCCGGTTGGATCTGGTTCCTGGTGACGCTGGCGCCGGTGATCGGACTGGTGCAAGTGGGCGCCCAGGCGCGCGCGGACCGGTACATGTACGTTCCGATGGTTGGATTGACCATCATGCTGGCCTGGGGCGCGGCCGATGTGGCGCGGCGGTGGCCGGCAGCCACGCGGCCGATCGCCGCCGCAGCAGTGGTGGTATGTCTGGCCGCCGCGGCTGTTTCCGCGGCCCAGATCGACCATTGGAAGAATAGCGAAACGCTGTATCGGCACGCGCTCGATGTGACCGCGGATAACTACCTGGCCGAGCACAACCTGGGAAGTTACCTGCTCGAAACCGGCAGGCTTCCCGAGGCCATCCCGCACCTGGAGGCGGCCTTGCGCATCCGGCCCGAATCGGCGCCGGCGCGCACCGACCTGGCCAGCGCGCTCGCCCAGAGCCCGGGCCGCCTGCCCGAAGCCATCGCCCAATACCAGGTCGCGGTCCGCCTTCTTCCCGATGCCGCCATCCCGCACAACGACCTCGGGAGCGCGCTGGCCAGGTTTCCCGGGCGCTTGCCGGAGGCCATCGTCGAATACCAGGCGGCGCTGCGCATCGACCCCGATTACGCCGAGGCGCACAACAACCTGGGCCTCGCGCTCGCCGGAACGCCCGGTCGCCTGGCGGAGGCCATCGCGGAGTATCGGGCGGCGCTGCGCATCCAGCCCGATTACGTGGAGGCGCATTACAACCTGGGCGTGGCGCTATCGAAGACCATCCGGTTGCAGGAAGCCGCCGCGGAGTTCGAAGCCGCGCTACGCCTGAAACCGGATTCCGCCGAGGCGCACAACAACCTCGGCGTCGCGTTGTCCCAGATGCCGGGCCGGTTGGGCGATGCCATCGCGCACTTTGAGGCAGCCCTGCGCATCCAGCCGGAATACGCCGACGCGCACTACAACCTGGGCGTCGCGCTGTCGCAAATCCCCGGAGGGATGCCCGAAGCGATCGCCCACCTGGAAGAGGCCTTGCGGCTCCAGCCAGATCCGGAACTGCGCCGCGCCGTGGACCGTCTGCGGGCCGGGAGGTGACCCGGGAAAAACGCCGGGAATATGATGGCCACGGATGAACACAGATCAACACGGATACAAACCGATTAAAACGAGTTAAAGCCAATTTGCTTATTTCTTGTTTTGTCCGTGTTTATCCGTGGCCCAAAATGCCTTTTCGGCAATCTTCAGGGATTTTCGAGAATTCCGGCTGGCAGCGATCACTTTCCTTACGACGCTAGAGTTGTCGTTTCTCTTCGAGAGAGGTCGATCCAGTGGCCGTATACCTGGCGGAGCGGGCGGGCCCGAACCCCCTTCTCCGCCCGGCCACCGAAATCGGACCGTTCGCGAAAACGCGGCTGACTTGCTGGCTGCCGCGCGGCCGGCTTTGCCATGCGAGATCCCCTGCTAGGACCGGTGGCCGCGATTGCCGCCGGGATTCTGGCTGCCCGCTTCGCGCCCTTCCGCGCACCCGAGTTGATCCTGGTCATCACCGCTTTTCTGGCGCTCGGCACGGTCTCCATCGTGCGCCGCGCGCGCGTGCTGGCGGGCATTTGCTGCTTGCTGGGAA
>JBAVIH010000484.1:0-1581 GCA_049686695.1 Bryobacteraceae bacterium
TCCCAGGCCCGCAGGGTCCACGGGGGCGAAAGCCAGGGCGCGCGGCTGCGAGGGTACGCGACGAATCGCGGAGGGATTCTCGCCCAGCAGCAGGTGGATCATGGTGAGATTGCCCGCCACTACGTAGCCGCGGATGCGTTCGGAATCGAGACCGCCAGCCGCCGCGGCTTCCGAGATCATCGAAACCACCGCCAGGCGAACCGCGGACGCCAATTCGCCGAGGCCGCCCTTCTCCGCTGCGACGATGCGGGAGATCACGTCGGCGCCTTTCGAGATCTGAGGATTATAGGCCCCGGCCTCGCCCACGATCACGCCATCGGAAAGCCGGATCAGCAGCAGCCGCAAGGTGGTGGTACCGATATCCAGCGCGACGCCCAGGTCGTCGGGCTCGCCGAATTCCACCAGCGGATCAAGCTCGAGCGGCCAGGGAGCCCACGCCGGAAGGACCTCGATGCCGACGTAGCGGTCGCTCGAGACCAGTTTAGGAAGTTGCGCTTCCACCAGCGGCTCGACGGTCAGCGGCCCGTGAACCGGGGTGAGGCACGCGAGCACCTGAGCGAAGCCGGATTCGCGGCGGAGGACGCGGTACTCGGGGACCTGCCCTTCGAGAATGCGGACCAGGCAGCGGCCGCAGGCGCCGCGTCCTCCGCATTCCGCGCGCACCGGTTCGGCGGCCAATTCGGCGGCACGCAGGATGCTGGAGCCCTCGGCGGCGCTGGTCGAGCGGCCGGAGGGCGAGAAGCGGACTGGGTGAAAGGGCATCGGGCGATTAACCGGCGGCGTTACGGCCAATGCCACTTAGGCGCGCTGTGACCAACCAACCGGCCGGCCTTCGGTGGTGACGTGTGTGCGTGACTGACGGCGGGTCCAGGGGGACCCGCGCGGACCAGGGGGTCCGCCCCACGGGCTTCGCTGCATTTCAGCGCTTGGGAGCTAGGTGGCATGAGGCGCTCCCGGATCGCGGGCCAAGGGCGTCCAGACATCGCGGAAGAAGGGCGCGATGTCTGATGCTTCCTGCGGGCCGACCAAGACGCGCCAGCCGTCACCGAGCGCATCTTCCAGCTCGCCGGAAATTACCGGGACATAGCCGGGAATGATCACGGTGCGGTGGCTCACCCGTTCGGCGGCCTTCATCTGGCGGAGGGCCTTGGCCACGCGGTCGCCGGAAAACTTGCCGGCGGACCAGGCGGTCAGCACGCTCAGCCCCTCGGCATCCACCACGGCCAGATGACACGCCACGCCGGAAGCTTCGGCCTCCGTCGAGACAATGAAATAGGTCAGCGAGAAATTGGAGGTGACCAGCAGCGGCGAGCGGTCGTTCGGCTCGCCGATGGCATACATCCCGGGGTCCATTTGCAGAGGCTTTTGGGGGTCGGTGTAGATGTTCTGCCGCAGGGTCCAGAGGGGCAGCCAGGTCTGGCCGCCGCAATCGGCCAGCGCCAGCACCGACGCGAATTTGGTGATGCCCAGCACGGCCTTTTCGATCTCGCCGGCGCCCGCGCGCAGGAAGACCGGGTGGCCCAGGCCGGGGTGGATGCGGTCGAGCGCGCCCCGACGGATGGCGCTGAGGCTATGATGCAG
>JBAVIH010000485.1:0-21342 GCA_049686695.1 Bryobacteraceae bacterium
TACCGCAAGGCGTACATCAGCGGCATGAACCCGCTCTCGTTCGTCACGGTCTTCACTTTCGGCGAGCTCGGGACCACCTTCGCCCTGGCTGCTGTTTACCACGGTGGCTTCGGCCGCCTGGCGGTGGAAATCGCCAAAGCGCAGCCGGCTTTCTTCTGGCTCTTCCTCGGCGGTTTCTGCTGGGTGTTGGGCGATCTGTTCCAACAGTACGCGGCCAAATATATTGGCATCGGCCGCGGCATCCCGCTCTCCAACACCAATCAGCTTTGGGGGCTGGCCTGGGGAGCGCTGGTGTTCGGCGAGTTGGCCGGGATGGGATTCGCCGCCCAGGCGCTGATCGTCGCGGGCAGCCTGATCATGATTGCCGGCGCTACGGCCATCGGATTCGCCGAAGCGCAGGGCGCGGAACAGCTTTCCCGGAGCAAGGCCGTGCGGCGGGAGTGCGACCGCTATGGCCTGGATTTTGCGCGGGTGGAATCGACGCTCGAGGGCAACGATCCTCTCTCCGGCGAGCTGCCGAAGCGGCACTGGTGGGAGGCGCTGGTGGTGCTGGCGGCGATCGGCGTCTTCGTCTGTCTCGCCCGCGGCGCCAGGCGGCAGGCGATCGAAATCCACACTGGATGGATGGTGGCGCTGGGCGGAGCCTCGCTGGTCTTGCTGGTGGTTTGCGGCCTCCTGCTGTGGAAGCGCACGCGGTTTTCGTAAAGAGAGAAATCTAACTATATATCCGCGCACGGTAGGGGTCTTGGTCGGGCTGTCTTCGGCTCGCCAGTGACAGGCCACCAAAGGCGATGGCCTGTCCTACCTTGCTTTGAGATAGCGGCCGGCAAAGGTGAGAAACACCGGCCAGTTAGGCGCCGGCGTATGGCCGCCGCTGTGTTGGCGGAAAGCTATCTCGCCATCGATCAGTGGAGTCTCGATGGCTGGGAACTGGCTGGCTCCGAGATCTTTCTTACCCAGCAGCCTGTAAACCGGGCCGGCGCCGGCTGCCGCCAGAAACATGCCCTTGGCATCCGCCCATCCATCGCCCTGCGTGGCGCCGGCGCTGATGAACACCGGCCGCGGCGCGCACAGGGCGATCAGCTCGTGCGAATCCACCGGTAAATCGTCCGGTGTGTACAGACCCGCGTACTTAATGAAGTTACCCGCCATCCAATGATACTCGCCCGTCCCGGCCACATTTTCGAGTAACTCGCCAAAACTGCGGCGGTGCAACCGCGCGCCGCCTTCGCCCGAGGAACTGATAAAAGCGATCGCAAAGCGCGAGTCATACGCCATGGCGACCAGCGCCGCCTTGCCGTAGCGCGAGTGACCCTCGACGCCCACCTGCTTCGCGTCAATCGCGCGGTCGGTTTCGAAATAGTCCAGCGCGCGGCTGGCGCCCCAGGCCCAGGCACGCAGCGCGCCCCAATCGTCCAGCTTGCGCGGCTGGCCCTGGTTGACCAGACCGATGATGCCGCGCGTCAAGCCGGCGCCGTTATCGGCCTGCACGCTGGCCGGCGTCAGAATGGCGTAGCCCCAACCCAGGGCTACTACCTGCTCCTGCCAACTGGGCCCCGTGGCGGCAGGCATGCCGCGGCCGGGCGGCGGCGCCGGTCCCCGTCCGGGTCCGCGATTGCCGGGAGCGCCGAAACTGAACTCCATGATTACGGGCGCCGGACCCGTCGCATTGGCCGGCGTGGTGAGTGTCAACTGGATATCCACCGTGATCGCCGGGTAAGACGAGTTATCGACGTGGCCCACGAGTTTCTTGGTAACTACCGGAACGTCGCCGACTTTGTCGTCCGACGTGCTCGCGACTTCCCATTTCACCGCGGGAGTGACTTTCGGGACTCGGCCGTAAACTTCCTTGTCGAAGTCCTCCACGATTTCCGGGCGGCGCTTGTTCCACCACACTTTCGCCGTGGTCACCTTTTTCCCGTTTTTCAAGATCAGGGGGTCCGGCAGCTTCGGATAGGGGTTGGCCTTCGCTTCGTCGTAGTTGACGGCGTTCTCCGCTTGCGGATGGTTGGGATCGGCTCCCGGCCGCAGCGTGTTGATGTGCAGCAAGTCCATCAATCGTTGATGATCCTGCTGCGCCGTCATCTCGACCGGCGGCGGCGCCGGCGGTGCGGTCTGGCCGGCTGCCCACCCAAGCACGCCGGCCATCGAGGCCAAAAGAATCAGGCCGGGCGCGGCGCCGGCGCTCTGTCTCACATGTGTCCATCTCATATGTGTCCGCTAACAACGGTCTCGCATAACAGTCGAACTATAGGTACATTCGATAGTGGAAGTCAATCTCGCGTTCGGTGTGGCGCGGGCGCCCGCCCCACCATCTATAATCGGCTATGTGGCGCAAACCGCGACGTCCGATCTCGATTATGTCCGGCAGCACCGGGAAATCTGGGCGCTCCGTCCGGAGCTGAGAGCCGTCTATCACGGCTTTTTCGATACGCTGCTGAGTGCGGCCGGTGACCGGCGGCCGATCGTGGAACTCGGCGCCGGCCCGGGCTTCTTTCACGAGTACTGTCCCGGCTCGATTTCCACCGACGTCATCTCTACGCCCTGGGTGAACGTGGTCTGCGACGGCTGCCGCATGCCGTTCCGCGAGGCCAGCGCCGGCGCGGTGGTAATGCTGGACGTCATCCATCATCTGCCCAAGCCGCTCGACTTCCTGGCCGAGGTGTCGCGGATCCTCCGCCCAGGCGGGCGCCTGGTGGCGATCGAACCGTGGATCACGCCGCCCTCCTACATCCTGTATCGCTACTTCCACCACGAAGACTGCGTGCTCTCGATCGATATTTCCCAACCGTTCCGCTCCACCGGGAAGCAGGCGTTTGACGGCAACGCCGCTATCCCCTACCAATTGGTGCGGAGCCAGCGAACCTCTCCCGTTGCCGGTTTGAAGCTGGTCCGCTGCGAACCGTTTCTGGGACTGGCGTACCTGGCGACGCTGGGATTCAAGCGGCAGCGCAGCGTTCCCGCTGCGGCGGTCCGGTTCGCCGGACGGTGCGAACGGATCGCCGGCCCGCTCGGCCGGCTGGCGAGCACGCGCGCGTTGTTGGTTTGGGAGAAGCTCTGAACCCCGGCTCACCCAAGAAATCCGAAGTCGTGTATCAGGGCACGCCTGAGGCCGTGCCCAAGGCCGGGCTGCCGCCCGGCTGCGCCGATTGACAATCGGCCGAGCAGATTGACAACCTGCCCCTGCGGGCGGGTGGCCCTGTTACCATCGAATCTTGCGGCAGATTGAGTTTGAAGTGGTGGCGGAATGCGCGCGGACTCGCGCCCGGGCGGGGCTGCTGCATACGGCGCACGGGGTGATCGAAACGCCGGTGTTCATGCCGGTCGGCACGCAGGCGACGGTGAAGGGGCTGACATCGCGGGACCTGTCCGAAGACCTGGGCGTGCGCATCCTGCTGGCCAACACCTATCATCTTTATTTACGGCCGGGGGCGGAAGCGATCCGGAACCTGGGCGGGCTGCACCGGTTCATGGATTGGCCCCATGCCATTCTCACCGATTCGGGCGGGTTCCAGGTATTCAGCCTGAGTGGCCTGCGCAAGATCGACGAGGACGGGGTGGTGTTTCAATCGCACCTGAATGGCGATTCGCACCGCTTCACGCCGGAATCGACCGTCGACGCGCAGTTGGCTTTCGGCAGCGACATTCTGATGGCGCTCGACGAATGCCCGGAATACCCGGTGAGCCACGAAACGGCGCGCGAGAGCATGCAGCGCACGGTGCGCTGGGCGCGGCAGGCGGCCGTGCACCACGATCGGCGGATGGCCGGGATCGAAACCCGGCACGCGCTGTTTCCGATCGTGCAGGGCAGCACATACGCGGACCTGCGGCGGGAGTGCGCCACCGAACTTGCCGGTCTCGATGCCGACGGCTACGCGATTGGCGGCCTTTCGGTGGGCGAGCCGCGTCCGCTGAGCCTGGAGATGGTGGAGGCTGCCGAAGCCGCGCTGCCGCGGTCGCGCCCGCGCTACGCGATGGGCGTGGGAATGCCGGCCGAATTGGGGGAATACGTGGCGCGCGGCGTGGATATGATGGATTGCGTGCTGCCCAGCCGCAACGCGCGCAACGGATACCTGTTCACGAGCGAAGGGCGCGTGGTGATCAAACACGCCCGTTATAAAGACGATGCGGGCCCGCTCGATCCGCATTGCGGCTGCTATACTTGTCAGCGGTTTTCACGGGCTTATTTGCGGCATTTGTTCCTGGCCGGCGAGATTTTGTTCGCCATGTTGGCCACCCGCCACAACCTGCGGCGGTACCTTGACATCATGAGGGAGGTCAGGCTTGCTATAATATCGGGTTCGTTCCCGGAATATTTGGAGTGTGCCCGGCCGGCGGAAGACGCCGGGTAGCCCTCAGTTTGGCCAAAACGTGATTTTGAGTTTCTATCTGCAAACAACAACGCAGTCCACCGGTCCGTTGGGCTCGCTGGCGGGACTCCTCCCCATCCTCCTGATTTTCGGAATCTTCTATTTCCTCCTGTTCATGCCCATGCAGAAGCAGCGCAAGCAGCAGAAGGCGATGCTGGCGGGCCTGCAGAACGGCGCCGAAGTGGTGACTTCGGGCGGGATCATCGGCACCATCGTGGCCATCGACGAAGAAAAACTGGTGCTGCGCGTGAAGCCGGACAACGTGAAGATTCAGGTCACCCGCGGTTCGGTGGCGAGCCTCGTTTCGGGCGAAATCAAGAAGGCGCAATCGTAGCAATCTCTAATTAACAGGCATTTCCATTCCATGACACAGAATTTGAAGTGGCGAACCGTGGTGATTGTGGTGACGATCCTGCTGTGCATCTTCGGCATCGTCGGTCTGCCCAAATCGAAAACCGAACTGGTCCAGAATCTGAAGGACAATATCCGCCTGGGGCTCGACCTGAAGGGCGGCAGCCAACTGGTGGAAGAGGTGCACGTCGAGGACGCCGTGAAAGCGGATGCCGACCAGGCCATGGAGCGCATCAAGGTGGACATGGCCAAGCAATCCATCGGCTTCTCGAGCATGGACCGCAACGACCCGCAGCCGGCGTCGGTGGCTGACGCGGACAACATCATCGTCACCGTCAAGGGCGTGCCGGCCACCCAGTCGAGCGCATTCCGCAGCCTGGTGAACGATCGCTACAGCGCCTACGTGCTGACGGTGGTGAATTCCACCGATTACAGCATGCGGCTGAAGCCTTCGGACCTGATCGCGCTCAAGCGCGACACGGTGCAGCGGACCATCGACACCATCGACAACCGCATCAACCAGCTTGGGGTGGCGGAATCGAGCGTGCAGCAGTACGGCCGCGCGGGCTCGGAATACCAGGTGCTGGTGCAATTGCCGGGCGTGGACGATCCGGCGCGGGTGAAGGAGTTGATCGGCACGGCGGCGGTTCTCGAAATCGACGAAGTCAAGGACGGGCCGTTCCCCAGCCGCGAAGCGGCGCTGGCGCAGAAAGGCGGCATTCTGCCGCTGAACAGCAAGCTGGCCAAGAGCAAGCCGCGCGGAGCGGCGCCGGGCGAAGAGTGGTTCCTGCTGGGGCGTCCGGCGGTGATCATGGGCAGCGAGATGCGGAATGCCCGCGCCTCCCAGGACGAGTACCGCAAGTGGGAAACCGGCTTCACGCTGTCTCCCGACGGCGGGCGCCGGTTCGGCATGTTCACCGAGAAGAACATCGGCAACAAGCTGGCGGTGGTGCTGGACAACCAGATCGTCAGCGTGGCCACCATTCAGGCCAGGATCGAGGATTCCGGACGCATCACGAACCTGGGCAGCGAAGAGGAAGCCGAGGACCTGTCGCGCTACCTGCGTTCCGGTTCGCTGCCGGCCAGTGTGACCCCGGTGGAGGAGAGAAGCGTGGGGCCGTCGCTCGGCGCGGACTCGATCCGGGAAGGCATCCAGGCCGCCGTCTGGGGCCTGATTGCGGTGGTGGTCGTCATGCTGCTGTACTACAAGCGGAGCGGCGTCAACGCGGTGCTGGCCCTGCTGCTGAACACGGTGATCCTGCTGGCGGCGATTTCCTATTTCCATGCCGCGCTCACCTTGCCGGGGATCGCGGGCGTGATTCTGACGATCGGTATGGCGGTGGATTCGAACGTGCTGATTTTCGAGAGAATCCGCGAGGAACTGCGGGCCGGCAAGGCGGTGGTGGCCGCGGTCGAGAACGGTTTCAACAAGGCCTGGTGGACGATCGTGGACACCCACGTCACCACCATCGTTTCGTGCGCCTTCCTGTTTCTGTTCGGGGAAGGCCCGGTGAAGGGATTCGCGGTCACCCTGACGATCGGTCTGGCCGCCAACGTGTTCACGGCGGTGTTCGTGTCGCGGACGATCTTCAATTACGAACTGTCCGGACGGCACCGGATGGAAACCCTCAGTATTTAGTACAATGACCGAGCGGAAAAAAAGAGCGGGAATCGGGTGTGGCGGGCGGAAGCCGGCCGGCAGCCGGATCCCTGGCGGGCGGGCGGGAACAAAAAGGAAAAGGCTGGTGTCCAATCTTACATCGGGCACCGGCATGGCCAGTATCGATGGAATTATTTAAGAACACGAATTACGACTTTCTGGGCAAGAAGTGGCCGTTTATCTTCGCCAGCCTGGTGCTGACGGCGGCCGGCTTCATCAGCATCGGCCTCAAGGGCGGGTTGAAGTACGGGATCGACTTCAAGCAGGGTGTGATGATGACGGTGAAGTTCGCCTACGCGCCGCCGCTCGACAAGATTCGCGCCGCCATGTCGAGTTCGCCCAAGATTAAGGGCGAGGTTTCGGTGCAGAACGAGACCAGCGCGGAGAACACCGTCGAGATCGGCACGGAGGCGTTGAGCGAGGGGCAGATGAACGTCAATCGCCAGGACATGACGGACGTCCTGACGGCTACCTTCGGGCAGGCCGGAGGCGGCAAGCTGGATTTCAACAATACCGGGCACGACGCGCTGGCCGAACGGCTGCGCGACGCCCTGGCGCGCAACAACGTGGCGGCCAGCGAACAGGATCTCCAGAACCTGGTAACCGAGCTGCTTTCGACCCGCGACACCCGGCACTCGGGATTGATTACAAATTTTAGCGAATTGTCTTCCACAGCGGGCGTGAATGCTGGTATTATGAACACTCTTCGCGAGGAGTGTTACTTGGCTCCCTTCCACATTGCGGGAGTGGAAATGGTGGGACCGAAGGTGGGCGCGGATCTGCGCAAGAAGGCTATCCTGGCCACGCTGTATGCTTTGGCTGGAATGCTGGCCTACATCGCCTTCCGATTCGAGTGGATCTACGGGCTGGGCGCGGTGATCGCCTGCTTCCACGACACCATCATTACGATCGGTCTGTTTTCGTTATTCAACAAGGACATCACGATGACGGTGATCGCGGCCTTGTTGACGCTGGTGGGCTATTCGATGAACGACACCATCGTGATCTTCGACCGGATCCGGGAGAACCTGAAGATTTCGCGGCGCGAGCCGCTGGAATCGGTGATGAACCGGGCGGTAAACCAGACGCTGAGCCGGACGGTGATGACTTCGGGTCTGACGTTTCTGACGGTGATCGCGCTGTTCCTGTTCGGCGGCCCGGTGCTGAACGGATTCTCCTTCGCGCTGGTGTGCGGGATTCTGGTGGGAACGTATTCTTCGGTTTTTGTGGCCAGTCCGATCGTGTTGTTCTGGCACGGGTGGGCGGATCGGCGGGGCGGCAGGACAGCCGCCGCCGCGGCTGCCGCGCCCCGGCCGGACGCTCCGCGAAAGAACGTGGCTAAGGCGGTAAAGTAAAGGCGGTACGATTTCGCGTCCGTCCGCGGGGCGGCCGGCGCTTGCAGGAAAGGAAATGCCTCATGTTTGAACAGACATTCGTGCAAACGGGGAAGACCAACAAGGGCTGGACGGTCGTGCTATCGACCGTGATTCAGTTGTTCATAATCGGCATCTTCGTGCTCATGCCGATGATCTACTTCGACGTCCTTCCCGCGGCCTCGCTGCAAAGCCTCTTTGTGGCGCCGCCGCCGCCTCCACCGCCGCCGCCGCCGCCGGCGCAGCAGCCGAAGGTTCAGGTCGTGCACGTGATTCCGCGGCAGTTCGACGCCGGCAAGCTGATGGCGCCGAAGACGATTCCGAAAGATATCGCGATGATTAAGGAAGACGAGCTTCCGCCTCCGTCGTCCAACGTGGTCGGCATAGTCGGCGGCACCGCCAGCGGTCCGGTGACCGGCCTGCTGAACGGTATCATCGGTGGGACAGGCGGCCTCGCGGCCCCGCCACCGCCTCCTCCGCCCAAGCCGGTCACTCCGCAGCGCATCCGCGTGGGCGGCAACGTGCAGGCGGCCAACCTGATCACGCAGATCAAGCCGGTCTATCCGCCCCTGGCCAAGCAGGCCCGTATTCAGGGGACGGTGGAACTGAGCGCCATCATCGGCAAGGATGGCAGGGTGCAGGACCTGAAAGTGGTGCGTGGCCACCCGCTGCTGGTGCAGTCCGCCCTGGAAGCGGTGAAGAATTGGATTTACCGTCCGACCATGTTGAATGGCGAGCCGGTGGAAGTGTCGACGACCATCGACGTTAACTTTACGTTGCAGTAGTACCCCGGCGGCGCGTAAGCGGAGCCGGCAAGAGCAGTAAACATTTCAACTCGCAGGAGAAAAAATCAGAATGTTCGCGCATGTGCATTTCGCGTTCTTGTATTTGCTCCAGGAATCGGAGTCGGTGGGCTTTGACCTGCCACACCTCTGGAGCCAGATGGGCATGCTGGCCAAGATCGTCGTAATCCTGATGTTCATCATGTCCGCGTATTCGATCGGCGTGATGATCGACAGGTTGCTGGCCTACAGCGCCGCCCGTAAACAATCCAGGCAGTTCGCTCCGGCGGTCGCCGGCGCGCTGCGGGAAGGCAAACTGGAAGAAGCCGTCAAGATCGCCGACCGCTTCAAGAAGAGCCACTTGGCAAAGGTTGTGGTTGCCGGTTTGCAGGAATTCCAGGCGCATCAGATCAGCTCCGAGATTCCGGGTGAGGAGATCGAAGCTTCCAAGCGCGCCCTGGACCGTGCCCAGGCCATCGTACACGCCGAGCTGAAACGCGGCGTCTCGGGTCTGGCGACCATCGGGTCGACGGCTCCGTTCGTCGGCCTGTTCGGAACCGTCGTCGGTATCATCAACGCGTTCCGTGGCATTTCGACGCAAAAGGCGGCCGGTCTGGGCGCCGTGGCCGGCGGTATTTCGGAAGCCCTGGTGACCACCGCCATCGGTCTGTTCGTGGCCATTCCGGCGGTGTGGATGTACAACTACTTCACCAACAAAATCGAAGCTTTCGATGTGGAGATGAGCAACTCCAGCTCCGAACTCATCGATTACTTCTTGAAGCGCAGCCAGCGCGGCGCCGCGAAGTAGCGGCAGGTCCGGGCGATTGGAATAGTCGGGATTCCCGGCGAGTTGAAAACCGCGGGGAGCCGGAGACGGCTCCCCGTAAATGCAGCCGATTTCCCAGGGAGAAACAGCAATGAAGCTGGAATTCAAAACACACAGCGCCCCTCCGCCGGTAGCCGATATCAACGTCACACCGATGGTGGACGTGATGCTCGTGCTGCTCATCATCTTCATGGTCATCACGCCCATGTTGATGAACGGCGTCCAGGTGACCATGGCGAGGACCTACAACCCGATCCCCATGCAGGCGGCCGACAAGAGCGACGCGGTGCTGATCGCGGTCACTCGCGAGGGCAGGGTCTACCTCAATAACACGCAGTTGAAGCCCGAGGATCTGGCGCCCAAGGTGAAAGACATGCTCACCAACCGGCTGGACAAGGAGTGCTTCCTGCGCGCCGATCAGCGCGCGAAGTACCAGACCGTGCTGGATGTGGTGCAGAACCTGCAATCCGCCGGCGTGGATCAACTGGGCCTCCTCACCGAACAGATCGAGGGGAAGAAGCCAGCCGCGCTGGCGAAGTAGAGCGATAGGAATAGCAAGAAAAGGAGCAACCATATGTCAATGGCAGTGGGCACGTCGGGCGGCCCGAAATCCGACATCAACATGACGCCCATGATCGACGTGCTATTGGTGCTGATCATTATTTTCATGGTGATCACGCCGCTGACGCCGAAAGGTCTCGAGGCTCTGGTGCCGCAACCGCCCCCGCCGGGTTCGCAGGAGCAGCCCAACGCCCGCACCGTGGTGATCAGCATCAATCAGGATAAGAGCATGATGATCAACCAGGATCCGATCGAAGAATCGGCCCTGCAGGCTCGCCTGGTGGAGATTTTCAAGACGCGCGCCGAACGCGTGGTATTCGTCAAGGGCGATCCGAACCTGGAATTCAATTCGGTAGCCAAGGTCATTGACATCGCGCACGGTGCCCAGATCGACAAGGTCGGCCTGATGCCGTACAAGGACCTCGGACAATAGGAGATCAATTTCGCGATGCGCAAACTGACAATCGTTCTCGCCGCGGTTGCGCTGGCTCTCGCGGCCACCGGCTGCAACAAGCTGAAGTCGCGCTCTCAGGTCAACGAGGGCGTCCAGGCATTCAAGGGTGCCCAGTATCCGCAGGCCGTCGAGCACTTCAAGAACGCGGTGGACCTCGACCCGACATTTCTCTCGGCACGCGTGTACCTGGCGACCGCCTACTATCAGCAGTACATTCCGGGCGCCGACTCGGAAGAAAACAAGCAGATGGCGCAGGCCGCCTACGAGCAGTTTCAGAAGGTCCTGGAGCAGGATTCCAAGAACCAGTTGGCGATTGTGTCCATCGCCAACCTGTTCCTGAACCAGCACAAGTGGGACGACTCCAAACAGTGGTTCGAAAGATCGATCGCGGTGAAGCCCACCGCGGATGCGTATTACAGCCTGGGATTCATCGCCTGGTCGAAGTGGGTCCAGGCATTTGGCGAAGCGCTCGCCAAGGTGGGCATGCGGCAGGAAGATCCGGGCCCCATCAAGGACAAAAAGGTCAAGGCGGAGCTCAAGGAGCAATGGGATCCGGTGATCGCCGAGGGGTTGAAGGACCTCGACAAGGCGCTCGAGATCAACCCGGACTACGACGACGCCATGTCGTACGAGAACCTGTTGATCCGCGAGCGCGCTTATATGGCGGACACCAAAGAGGAGTACGACCAGCAGGTGAAGATCGCCGAAGCCTGGATCGACAAGGCCATGGCGACCAAGAAGGCCAAGGAAGAGAAGAAGGCGGCCAAGCAGGCCTCCGGCGGTATCGTCGCCGAACCGTCCAAGTAAGTACCCGACAGAGCCCCCGATTTGCCAACACGCTCGCGGCCTGGGCGACATTCGCTCCGGCCGCGAGCGTTTGTGTTTGTAGCGCCGGCGGTCTCCGCCGCCGGTGTTCAATCGAGGAGTGGAGGAGGCCCCCCGGTGAGGGCGGTCCGGTCTGGCGGCGTGTTCCGAACACGTGGCCGGGGTCAGGCGCGCACACGGCACAAGGCACCGGCGGCAGGACCGCCGGCGCTACCGCTTCAGCGCGAGCAGCACGGGCTGGTGACGAGAATTTCCGGCAGGCCCGATTGCCGGCTGCCATCGGCGGTGAAGTAGCGCTGCCCGGAGAGGTTGCGGTAGAGATTGCCGGCCACCTGGGAAGCCAGTCCGCCGTTCACGCCCCGGTAGGGGCTGGCCAGCATCACCACCACCACCAGCTTATGGAAACCCACTTCGTTGAAGGACCCGAACCAGCCCATGAAATCGTGGGCGCGATAATCGGTGCAGGTGCCGGTTTTGCCGAGAATCGGTTCGTTGGGGTCATAGGCCGCGTTGCGTCCGGTGCCGTATTCCACCGAGCCGCGCATGCCCATCTTGACATCGTCGATGCCGTTGGGCGCCACGTCCAGTTGGCGCTTCACTTTCGGCGTCAAGTGCGACGCCTCCGCCTCCGAATGTGGGTATTGCAGGTAATACAGCGTGCCGCCGTTGGCGATGGCGGAAAGCAGGGCGGCCAGCTCCAGCGGCGTCATTTGGAACCCTTCGCCGTAGGCCGTCATCAGAATCATGCCGCCCTTAGGCTGCTCGGAGGCGACGTCGCCCGGCTGCTCGCCCGCGATATCCAGACCCGCTTTTTCGCCCAGGCCCATCATGCGTGCGTAGCGAGTGACGCGCTCGAAGCCCAGACGGGCGCCCAGCGCGCCAAAGTACTCGTTGTTGGAGCGCGCCAGCGCCGTCGTCATGTCGAAGCTCGAGTAACGGCCTATGCGAATGAAGTCGTCGCGCTCCACCACGTGCTCGGTGAGGGCCGCCAGGGCGGTGACCAGCTTGATGGTGGAGCAGGGAATGAAGCCGGTCTCGAACGCCAGCTTCTGGTTGACTACGGTGAGGACGCGCCCATTCGCGGGGTCCACCACCACGACGGAGCCGCGGCGCGCGCCCAAGGCTTCCACCGCGGCGCGCCGCACGGTCGGGTCGTCGCCATCGACGTTGTCCCCGTCGGTCGGGTCTACCGGCTGCACCCGATGGCGCACCGCCGGCCTTCCCTTGGATGCCGCCGATGCCGACGCGGCAGATGCAACTCCCGCGCTCAGCACGAAAGCCGCCGCAACCACCCATCCCAGTCTTAGCCCGCTCATGTTCGGCGCAAACGGCTGCCGGCGCGGTCATCAGAGTGGCCGCCAGAACCTTGAATCCGACAGGGCGTTGTAGTTATTATCGGCTACTTCGGCCCCGGAAGCAACCTGAGGAAAGCCCTACGATCTCCGGTTAGTGCCGGAGTGATCACTACCGGGAACTCGCTGATGGAATTGCGTTTGCGCGACGCAGCGGATGGACGAGCGGGAGCAGGTGTAAACTCCGCCGGGGCTACTGGAGCTTGGCCAGTTTCTTGCGGATGTCGGCGGCGTTCTTGGCGTCTGCGGCCAGATCCAGGTACTTCTTATAGGCGTCGCGGGCGGCGCTTTTGTCTTTGAGCCTTTCGTCGGCTTCGCCGAGCAGCAACCACGCCTCGCTATTGCTGTCATCGTACCTGGTGGCGTCCAGGTAACGCCCGGCCGCGGCGCGATAGTTCCCCTTCTTGGCGTACTCCTTGCCCACGAGCACGTCTTTCTTCGATTGCAGCGGGTTAAAGGAATACGTCGGGGTCGCCAGCGAAGCGTCTTCCTCCGGCGGCACTTCTTCTTTATCGGAGGTAGCGGGCTGCGGGTGCTCGGTCTTGAGCTGGGCGGGCGGCGAATCGGGTGGTGTCTGCGGGTTGCCGGAACTCCGGGCCGCAAGCGAGGCCGCGCCCAGTGCCAGCAACGCCAGAAGCCGGCGTGACATAATTCAATTATAGCGTTCCCACCGATGGACCTCCGTGAAAAGGCAGCGCAGCTTCCGCTCTCGCCCGGCGTGTATCTGTACAAGGACGGCGGCGGCCAGGTCATTTACGTCGGAAAAGCCAAGGTGCTGCGGCACCGCGTGCGCAGCTATTTTTCCGAGGACAAGCTGGCCGACGTCAAGACCGGAAGCCTGATTGCGGAAGCTCGCGACATCGACTACATTCTGGTCGACAACGAAAAGGAAGCCCTCGCCCTCGAGAACAATCTCATCAAGCAGTACCAACCGCGCTTCAACGTGCTGTTGCGCGACGACAAGACCTACCCCTACGTCAAGCTGACCCGCGAGCGCTACCCGCGCGTCTACGTCACCCGCCGCCTGCGCAAGGACGGCGCCACTTACTTCGGCCCGTTCTTTCCCGGCAACCTGGCGTACCGGCTGGTGCACTTCATCCACCGCCATTTCCTGGTGCCATCGTGCAAGGTGGACCTGACCCGCTACCACCCGAAGCCCTGCTTGCAGTATCACATTCACCGCTGCCTTGGCCCGTGCGTGGAGGGCTTGGCCGACGCGGATGCCTACGAGACCGCAGTGCGCCACGTGCGCCAGCTCCTGGAGGGCCGGCACACCGACCTGGCCCGCGATCTGCGCGGGCGCATGGAAGCGGCGTCGGGCGAGATGCGGTTCGAGGAAGCGGCTTCGCTGCGCGACCTGCTGACCACCGTCGAGGAGATCGAAGAGCGGCAGAAGATGTCGGCCGCCTCCGGCGACGATGTCGACATCTTCGGCTGCTACGCGGAGCCGCCCCTGGTGGCGCTGAACCTTTTTCACCTGCGCCACGGCCAGATTGTGGACCGCCGCGAGTTCTTCTGGGAAGACCAGGCGGAATTCGACCAGCCGCAGTTTTTCTCGTCGCTGCTCCAGCAGCTCTATCTCGACCGGCAGTTCATACCGGGCGAGATTCATGTGCCCGTCGAGTTCGAAGACCGCGAGACGCTGGAGGAACTGCTGAGCGAGAAGCGTGCAGCGCCGCACGGCGGACGAGTGGAGATCCGCACGCCGCAGCGCGGTCAAAAAAAAGCGCTGATGGACCTGGTCGGAACCAACGCCAAACACAGCTTCGACGCGCGCTTCCGCGTGCTGCAGCCTTCTTCGAAGGCGATCCAGCAAGCCTTGCAGGACGCGCTCAACCTTCCCGCCGCGCCCAGCCGCATCGAATGTTTCGACATCTCGCACATACAGGGCACCGACAAAGTGGCCAGCATGGTGGTGTGGGAAGACGGGCGCATGAAGAAATCCGATTACCGCAAGTTCATCATTAAAACGGTGATCGGCAACGACGATTTCGCCAGCATGCGCGAAGTGGTGACCCGCCGCTACGCGCGCCTGCTGGAAGAAAAGCAGCCGCTGCCCGGGCTGGTGCTGATCGATGGCGGGCTGGGCCAGTTGCACGCGGCGGCGGAATCGCTCGAAGCGCTGGGCATCGCCGATCAGCCGCTGGCCTCGATCGCCAAGCGCGAGGAGATCGTCTACGTTTACGGGCAGGAAGACGAACCGGTGGTGCTGAACCGTTTTTCGCCGATCCTGCATCTGATCCAATCCATCCGCGACGAGGCGCACCGCTTCGCCGTCACCTTCCACCGCTCGCGCCGCTCCGCCCGCCAGTTGACCAGCGAGCTGGACACCATTGCGGGCGTGGGCGAGAAGACCGTGCAGAAACTGCTGAAGCAGTTCGGCAGCTCGGAGCTGGTGCGGGCAGCCTCGGAAGACGACTTAGCCAAATCGGTCGGCCGCGCGGCGGCGCGGAAGGTGAAGGCCCACTACGCAACCCGATAGTGGGACAGACGCTTTCGTCTGTCAACCCTGACGTTTCCTCATTTACAAACTGAAAAAGCGTGATAAGCTTTCACCAACAAGTTTTTTCCGAATAAAAGGAGGGAATCTCAAAGCTATGTCATCCTGGGCAACACTCGTAGCAAAAGGCGGACCGCCTCCGACGGGGGTGAAGCCGACAGGTTACTGGGGTAAGTCGGACGTCGTTCGCAACATGTTTAATCTGCCGGAAAGCATGACCGTCGGCGGTGTCAACTGGGAGCGGACCACTTCCACTTCGAAAGAGGGAACGTACGCCTACGGGCACCCCGACAACACATCGGGCACAATCTCCACCACCGCGCACTACACCGTCGTCCCGGTCACCAAGGACGGCAAGGAAATCTACAACATCCACTACACAAATCCCAACACCGGGTATCGAGCCTACTACTATCCCGGCAGCAAGCAATGGGTCGCATCGGACGGGAAGCCCATCCCGGGCCCAATTTGGAACAACCTGAAGATCGTGGTGGACAAATTGTATTTCACTTGGGTCTGGTACAAAGCGGCCTGAGCACCTATGAGTCCGGACAGTCTGGCGATCTATGGCGCCGGCCTGGTTCGAAACTTCACTTCGACGGCCTTTAAGAGGACACCCTCGACCGACTGAAAGGCGCCTCCCGCGGGCCAGTTCAAGCTGAAGGCGTATTCCTTGTCCGGTTCCAGCGTGACCGGAATCGTGAACACGCGCCCGGTCTCGTCGAACGAGACCTTGCCGAACTTGGGCTGCGCCACGGCGCTGGTGCGCGCTACCGCGTAGCGATCCTTCTTCATCGGCCGGTCGAAGCGGACCACGATTTCCTTCAGCGCCGGGTCCACGTCCTGGGCGCCGTTGACGAAGCTCAGGGAAACGATCTTCGGGCGCCCCGCTTCTTCGTCGCGGACCATCCGCTCCGCGCGCGAGGCCACATCGTCGAAGAACGCGACCACCTGGGGCATGAACGAATCGAGCGTGGGGTACCGCTCGCGATCCTGCGCGTACTTCCCGAGCAGAGCGACCAATTCGCCGGTCCAGAGGAAGCCGCGACTCCGCTCCTCGGTCACGGCGGCCGCGGACGCTTCCGGTCCCTGGTGCTCGAAAGCGTAACGGGCGGTCGCGGCCCGCACCATCGACTCATTCAAGACGGTTTTCCCGTTGGTGTATGCCTGGTGGCGCATCTCGGCGTTTTCCGCCTCAAACAGACGGTCGCCGGATTTCGCGAGCTGCGCCGCGAACTTGTCGATCAGCGGTCCCACATAAGAGTGGGCGAACTCGTGCACCAGGATCGAGGTCCATTTAGGATCGAAGACAGGTGACCCATCCGAGTCCACCTTCCATACGCCGGGAATCGCGTAGATCTCCTCGGGGCCGTTCGGGACCGCCACGTGGGCTCCATAATTCGAACCTCCATTCGCCAGTCCGGGTATGACGTGAAACGGAGCGTGGGCGCGGGCTCCAAAGAAGCGGTCGAACCATGGCAGGTCCGCATTCTTAGCGATGAAAGCCTGGAGCCGCGAGTTCGTAATGTCATAAAGCGGTTGCTCGGACTTGGTGAAGCCGGCGAAGTCGGAATCGGCTACGAACTTGCGCGCCGCTTGCAGAAAGCGCCGCGCTTTGGCGCCATGCCATCGCGCGTCGAGCGAAGGCGCCCGATCGAACGGGACGCGTTCTCCCAGCGTCTCGACATCGGTCACGTGAACCGCCATGTTCATCACCGCATCATAGGAGACGCCATCGCTATCGCGGAGCTCGCGCGCCAGACGAATCGCTTCGTGGTCGCGGAAGGGGGCAAAGTGTTTGTCGATAGCGGCGGCGTAGATGGGAACGTCGCATTGCGTGTATTCCGGGTTCCCGGCAAGGCGAAAGACGATACTCATCAACTCCACACGCGGATCGATGCCGAACCGGTCGGACTGGGCCTGTAAGCCGGACACGAACAAGAGACCGATCAACAGACAAGGAACATGCCTCATAACGCCCGCAGTATAGCAGGCTGCGCCGCTTACGGCTGGATCGTCATTCCGGGGATTTGGCCCGGCAGGTGGGTGCTGGCCTGTCATCGTCGGGCGAACAACACGACGCGGGCACGATGGCCTTTGCACAGTTTCTCGTCGCAGGTGTAGAGGACGGCGTTGGTTGCTTCAGCCAAGGCGATGTACGCGGCGTCATAGGCGGTGAAGTTGTGCCGCAGTTCCCAAATGCGGCCAATCAACGGCGTATGCGAATAGCGCTCCGCCGGCAGTGCCGCGAGTCCGGCGAGGAATTGACCGCTGCGATGCGCTCCGATTCGCCGGCCGGCCACCAGTCTTCGAATCGCACTCACCACTTCGACATCGATCAAATGCGGAACAAGGAAGGACTCATCGCGTCCGGACAGGTCGCTCCTGATGGAATCGGCCAGGGCGCCGTTCGTGAGCAGTTCCACAACCACGGAGGCGTCCAGGACAATCATCGTGAGTCTCGAAGTTCGCGGATTACTTGCGCAGGGCTCCGCCTGGTCCGAATCGGCCCCGTCTCCCGTGCCCGCTCCAGCCACTCCTGCATCGTCGGCCGCTCCGCCGCACGTGCCAGTTCTTTCTTAAGGAAATCGGAGAGGCTCATGCTTTCGCGGGCGGCTCGCGACTTCAGCGTGCGATGCACGTGTTCCGGGACGTTCCTCACCTGGATCATCTTCGACATGTTTTTAGCATACAATCATGTGCCGCACATGTCCACCGGAAACTGGACGACCGGAAACTGCGGAGTGTTTTCTGAGGCCTCGGGTGCCTGCCCTTGCCTCACGCAGCGCCCAGGAGGGCCTTTTCGACGGTCTTCGGAAAGCGATTGATGACAGTGAGGTAGGCGCGGACGGCGCTCGGCGGTTGAGTCCGGCCAAGTTCCCAGTCCTGCAAGGTGCGCGTGCTGAACCCGAAGCGGTGCGCGAACTGAGATTGCGACAGCCCCGATTTCGCGCGAATCGCCTTCACGTCTACCGGGCCCGGAACGTCGTACTCGTATGCGCGCAGAGAGATTTCGCCACGGGCATGCGCGGCGGATTCCTTCAATCCCTGAACCACGTCTTTCCCCACGCGACTAAGCCTTTCGGGCGCGTGCTTACTCACCCGCTTGCTTCTTGGCATCTTTCAAACCCTCCACAAACTTTCTTGCCGCCTTACGATCCGCCGCAGTCATGTCCGCTTGATCGTTCTTGGCGTAAATCGAAAGCAAATACACCTCAGGGTCCAGCACCGGTAGCGCGATCCCATCTGCCTCCCGTCAGTAGTAGTAAATCACCCGCACACCGCCGCTCTTGCCTTTGCCCTGCCGGGTCCAGCGGGCCTTGCGGACGCCACCAGTGCCGGGAATTACAGGGTATGCCGCAGGATCGGCGGCGATTGCGAGTTGCATGGCAGCTTGCTCGGGTTCGGTGAGCAGCCGGCGCACTTCCTTTTCGTATCGGCTAGTGGCGAATACCCGAACCCTCACGAGGCCATTATACGGAATTCCCGTATAGCTGTCAAATCGGGTTCAATCTGCCCTTACGGCTCGATCACGATCTGCACGGGGTTGCTGGCTTGCCCGTCGGCGGTGAGGTGCAACTCGGCGGAGCCGGCGTTGACTAGGGCGGGGAGTTGCGCTTCCACCAGGTAGAAACCGACATACCCTGGCGCCAGCGTGGCTCGGGTGACCTGGAGCGGCGCGCCATCGAGAAAGACTTTGACCGCCGCAACCACTGCTGGCGGATCTTCGAGCGGCGCTTGCATGCCGGCGGGCCAGTTGGGCTGAACCTTGCCGAGGCCGGTCGCCAGGATCTTCACGCGGCCGTTCGAATGGGCGGGATTGCGCGCATCGAGCGGCAGGTCGCTATCGGCATCGAATAACGCGGGGGCGCCATCGCGCGAAACCAGGATGGCCGGCGAAACCGGCTGCACCGCGAGTGGAATAGTGAAGCTGCCGGCCGCGGTATCGAGCGCCAGCCCCACGCTCGGGCCGGTCGCTTCAAACGGAACCTGCACCTGCGATTCGCCCTCCGCCGCGGCCAGCACGGGAAATTCCAGGTTGGCGGCCGTCGCGCGGCTCACCTGCGCTCCCACCACGCTCAGCAGCGAACCGGGCGCGGCCGGCCGGGTGCTGAAATCGGCCGCATTGACAATGCGCGGCACCCGCGCGCGGTGCGGCGCAGCGGTGGCATACACGCCGTAACCGTCGAACGCAGCGTAAAGCTGCACGCCCGCCGGATCCAGGCGCACATCGTAAGCCGGCGCCGCCGGCAGCCGCGTCGACAGGTTGACCCAATTCACCGGACTGGAACTCGCGTTTTCCAGATCCGCCGCGCCGTAAAACACGCCCGCATCGGTGGCCACGTAGATCGCGCCGGCGGCGCGGTCGGCGGTGACGGCGTGTGCCGGCCGGTTGGGCAGGTTGGAATCGAGGGGATCCCAGAAGCCGCCGCTGTTGGTCGAGCGCAGCACATGCGGGCCGGCGCCGGAGAGCGCCGCCAGGGCCACGCGCGGTTCGGCCGGGTCGGAGAAGATGCGCTCGATGCGGCCGCCGCCGGCCTGCCAGGGCAGGGCAGGGAAGCTGCGGCCGCCATCCACCGAAACCCAGATGCGGCCGTCGGCCGACCCTGCGTAAACCGTGTTGCCGGCCTGGGCCACGGCCGTGATTTCGGTCTGCAGCCGGTTCGAATACAACTCTTCCAGCAAGGCATCGGGCTGGCTTGCGTCCACCGGTTGCCATAGCGAGCCGCTGGGCGGCAACTCGAGCGTGCCCAGGCTCTCCACCTCGACAATCGTCCCCGACGTTCCGGTGACCGTCGAAAGGATCCGGCGGACCGGGAGATTCGGCAGCGCCTGGTTCAGCGCCGACCAGGAAAGCCCGCCATCGAGCGAACGCCACACGCCAAAATCGTTTGCCGCCACTAATTGATCGGCATCCACGGGCGAAACCGTTACACTGTTCACGCCATCGCCAATCACCGACCGGGAGCCGAACCCGGTCAGGTTCTGCCAGGCGTGGCCGCCATCCTCGGAGCGATAGAGCTGCTTGCCTAAACCGAAGATTAGATTGGGATTGGAAGACGAAGTGAGAATTCGCGCGGAGGCTTCCGGCAGGCGTGCGGCAGTGGCTGGGCGGACGGCTGGCGGATCGGCCACGCCCGTCACCGGGGTCCAGGTTTCGTAATCGGCGGTCTCGAACACCACGCCCGAAGCGGCGCGCGCATAGAGCACTCCGCCGCCGGGAGCGAACCAGACCTGCTCCACCGGACCGGTGGCCGGGCCGGCCAGGCGCAGATCGACCGAAGCGCTACCCACCTTTCGCCAGGCGGTGGCCGTCTGGGCGAATCCCGCTGTCGCGGCCAGAAAAGCCGCGGCGGCGAAACAAATTGAAACGCGGAGTGTTCCCTTATGACACACGGGCAGTTTCATTTTAGCTCAAGTCCAGACGTTGGAATAGTCAACAAATGCCTGATACCACTCGATTTGTGACGGATACTTCATTGCGGCACTCTATGTGCTCTGCAAGTTTGGTGCTAGACTTGAGGAGAAATGGCCAGGGGCGCTGGTTAAGAGTTTTCGTGTCCCGAAATCTAATATGGTCCGGCGCTTGAAGCACATGCGGTATCGGTCCACGCTGCTGCTGGCGGCTACGTTCGTTGTGTCGTTGGCAACGCTCCATGCTCAGGACGAAAGTGCAGCGACAGTTCTGGTGCAACTGAACCGGGTGTCCGTAGTGGACAACGCGGGATACTTCCGCCCGCTCTCGGTCGGCGACCGGCTGCGCCTGCATGAAACCATTGTTACCGGCCCCGATAGTTTCGCCCGATTCCAACTCTCCGACGGAAGCACGTTCGACGTATATTCCAACTCGAGGGTGGTGTTCCGGGAAACCCCCGGCATCACCGACCTGCTGGACCTGTTCATCGGACGGGTGAAGGTCTTCATCGAACATTCCAAGGGTCCGAATCCGAAGGACGTCAAAACGCCCACGGCGGTGATTTCCGTGCGCGGGACCGTGTTTGACGTGGAGGTGCAGGACGCCGAGGGAACCACGTTCGTCACCCTGGACGACGGCATGGTGGACGTACGCAACCTGACTGCGCCGGGACCGTCGGTGCTGCTCAAGCCGGGCGAATCTATTCTGGTCGAACCGAACCGGCCGCTGATTCCGCAACAGATCAACCAACACGCCGCGCTGCGCCTGGTTTTGCGAGCTGCCGAGCAGGCTGTGGCCCAGGTTTTACTGGGCCGCGGCGGGCCGGGCATCGGTTCCGTCGGCGGCGGCGCGCAGGGCGACAAGCCCAAGCC
>JBAVIH010000486.1:0-4623 GCA_049686695.1 Bryobacteraceae bacterium
CCTCAAACCAGCGGCGGCAAGCCGCTGATGCAGGTCCTCAAAGAGCGGAAGTCGGTCCGCGACTTCGGCCCCGAGCAGGTTTCCAAACAGACGCTCTCGAACCTTCTGTGGGCGGCCTGGGGCGTCAATCGCGACGATGGCCGCCGCACCGCGCCTTCGGCATCCAACCGCCAGGAAATCGATGTCTATGTCGTCACCGCCGACGGCGCTTACATTTACGACGCCAAGGCCAACGCGC
The DNA here is from genome assembly GCA_049686695.1 of Bryobacteraceae bacterium. Taxonomy (GTDB): domain Bacteria; phylum Acidobacteriota; class Terriglobia; order Bryobacterales; family Bryobacteraceae; genus Bog-375. The sequence goes on from JBAVIH010000486.1 coordinate 239, forward strand.
TGAAGCCCGTGGTGCAGACCGACATCCGCAAACTCGCCGGAACCCAGGCGTTCGTCGCCGATGTTCCGGTCGATCTGGTCTACGTGGCCGACACCGCCAAGTTGGGCGGCGACGATCCCGGCAAACTGGCCACTGCCAATGCCGACACCGGGTTCATCGCGCAGAACGTGTATCTGTTCTGCGCGTCCGAAGGACTCGGCACGGTGGTGCGCGGATCGGTCGACCGCGCCGCTCTGGGCAAGGCGCTGAACCTGCGTGCCGAGCAGCGGATCATCCTGGCACAAAGCGTCGGCTACGCCAGGAAGTCCGCCGCCAACTGAGGTGGGACAGGCGCTTTCGCCTGTCAACCCGGTAGTCGCCCCGCCAAGACGGCCCGCAGGAGTTCATCATAACGAAGGACGGCAAACGTTCTGGAAGTCAATTAAGATGCGTTCGTTATGGCCCGCGTGCGCCACGTCTGCCGCGCTACTGCCCCGCCATAAATCCCAGTCCTTGCACCACGGCGCCTAGGGCGCGCTGGTCTGTGGCGCTGGGCGGGATATATGGGTTCACGCGGATGGTCACGGTGGTTGTCGGACAGGTCAGCAACTCGCCGAGCAACTCGCGCGGGATTGGCTTGGCCAGGCGATGGCCGCCGGGTTCGTAATAGAAGGCGCTTGTGAACGGCTTGCCGTTCAGCATCACGGAGACGGTGACCGGGCTGCCGGCGCGGCGCATGAAATCGGGCGGGAAGAAAAGTTGCAGCTCGAATTGCACCGCAGGGTCGGGCAACGGGCGCAACGTGGCCTTGGCTTCCGGCGCCATCCAACGCCAGGAGCCATCTTCGATCGTGTACCAGCCGCTAAGCAGTTGCGCCCGGCTGCGGGTGTCTCCGAGGTTCAGATGGGACAGCATCTCTGGCGGCTTCGCTCCGGGGAGTTCGGGTGGGGGCTGATTCGAATCGAGGACCATCTCGCCCCAGCCGACGCGCAGGCCGGGCGGGGCATCCACGAAAAAAACGGCTTCGTCGATTCCTTTGAGCGGCAGCGAGTGCGGCTCCCACAGTTCACCGGCAACCGGCACGGTTTCGTCGAACAGCGTTTCGCCCGGGATACGCTGGATGCGGAACGACGCCGTTCCCTTGCCGTTGCCGAAGAGCGCGAAGTGGAGCGTGCCCTGCGACCCGAGCGGCAGGCGAAGGGCGGCGCGGGTGGCGCGTGGATCGGGGAGGTAAACCAGGTGGCCTGAGAATTCGGTGGGCGTCCAGCCGGGTGCATCTAGATAAGACGACGTGCGCGAGTACGTGATGCGGTCGAGCGGCCGGTTCGAGAAGGAGAAGGGCAGCAGCCCCATCGACGCGGAAGAGAAGCCGGTGTGGGCATGGCGGTCGACAATGCGCAGCGGCGTGCGGACGCGCAAATCGACTGACCGCAGCGGCGCGGCGGTCTCCTCGGCGAGGCTGTCGTACTTGCCGGCGAGCGAAAGGCCGGAGGCCACGATCCACTCGCCGGGTGTCGGTACGCTCACGTCCTCCAGTGGCGTGCCGCCCTTCGCCACCATGTAATAGCGAAAGCCCCACTCGCCATTGACCAGAAAGGGGCGGCCCGGCGGAGGCGCGACACCCGCGTAGACGCGCGCGAATTCGTAGGCGGCAAAGGAAATGTTCAGACCGAGTATGAGATTCACCGCCAGCGCCAGCCACAGCATGCGTGGCCGGTCGCGGAATTGGATCGCGAAGAGCAGCACCATCGGCGCGGCCAGCGGCAGCAGGTAGCGCGCCGCGCCGGCGAAGAACACGAGCGCCGCAAAAGCGAAGTAGAGCAGGCACCACGCGGCCAGCACCGGTTGGCGGCGGGATTCCCACAACCAAACCAGCGCGTTGACGCCGAGCGCGATGAAGATCGCCAGCAGCGCGCGCTCCCACCACGGATAGTCCGTCACCAGAAAGGCAGCCAAAAGGCCGGGCGCCAGGCCCCACAGCCGGCGCCAGGCGAGCGGCACCAGGGTGACCAGCACGCCGAGGTGTTCGAGCAGCGCTAGCGCGCTCGAGGCTTTCACTCGAATGCCCGACAGGTTGGGATTGCTGGCGTAGCCGGCCAGCACGGCGAACGGCAGGCGGCCGGTGAGCGCCCATTCGAACGCTTGCCAACCGCCGAGAGCGAGATACGGGCAGACAAGCGCGCACCACGCGGCGCGCGGCGGGCGCTCGCGCTTCAACAGGTAAGCCAGCAACAGAATGGGCGGGAGGGCGAGCGCTTGCAGCGCCGTCAAACCGGCCAGGGCCAGCGCGATTCCCGCGATCCAGAACCAGCGCCCGAAAAACGCCGCCGCGCCCACCAGCAGCAACGCCAGCGCGGGCGCCTCCGGTCCGGCCAGCGTGTTGGTGTTGACCTGCACGATGGGAGACGCCGCGATCAACAGCGCGCCCCAGAGCGGCCGATCGGTGAAACGCGCGGCCAGGGCGTACGCGGCAAAGCTGATTCCCAGCGTGAACAGCAGGTAGAAGCAATGGAAGAAGAGGACCGAGAAACGGCCGCGCAGCAGCCAGGCGACGGCCAGAATGTACGCGTTCAAGGGCGGATGCGGGTGGCCCGCCGCGTCCACCATCTTCCCCTGGAAAACGAACTGGAAGTTGAGCGGCGTCAGCGGCTGCTTCAGAACGTGGGCCGCGAAATCCAGGTAATTGACTTCGTCTCCCTGCACCGGCTGGCGTAGAAAAGGCGCGTGCAGCGCCATCGTGAAAGCGGCCAGCAAGAGCAGGTCGCGCGCGAGAGCTTTCCTTACGCCGGCTTCCATCGGAGCACCGGCTTGCGGGCGGCGGCCACCTCATCCACGCGGCTGGTGCGCGTCGAGTGGGGCGCGCGTTTCACCATCTCCGGATCGGTTTCGACTTCCTTGGCGATCGAGATCATGGCTTCGATGAATTGATCGATCTCCAGCTTGCCTTCGGTTTCGGTGGGTTCGATCATCAGCGCGCCGTGCACAATCAGTGGGAAGCTCACGGTGTAGGGATGGAATCCGTAGTCGATCAGCCGCTTGGCCAAGTCGCCGGTGCGGACGCCTAGCTTGGCTTGGCGCTCGTCGCTGAACACCACTTCGTGCATATTGGGCGCGGGGTACGGCAGATCGAAATAGGGCTCGAGCTGTTTGCGGATGTAGACCGCGTTCAGCACCGCATCCACGGTGGCGTTGCGCAATCCGGGGCCGCCGTGCGCCAGGATGTAAGCCAGCGCGCGCACCAGCACGCCGAAGTTGCCGTAGAAGGCGCGCACGCGGCCGATCGAACGCTTGCGTTTGAAATCCCACGCCCACTTGCCGCGCGCGCGCTTCAAACGCGGCGTGGGAAGGAAGGGCTCCAGCGCTTTCTTGACGGCCACCGGACCGGCGCCGGGGCCTCCGCCGCCGTGCGGTGTCGAGAACGTCTTGTGCAGGTTGAGGTGCATCACGTCGACGCCGAAATCGCCGGGCCGCGCGATCCCCACCAGCGCGTTCATATTGGCGCCATCCATGTAAAGCATGGCGCCCTTGGCATGCAGAATCTCCGCCGCCCGGACGATGTTCTCTTCGAAGACGCCGAGCGTGTTGGGATTGGTCACCATCAGCGCCGCCACGTCGGGGTCCGCCGCGCGCTCGAGCGCTTCCAGGTCCAGCACGCCGGTCTCGGTCGACTTCACGTTCTCCACCACGTACCCGGCAATCGCCGCGGTGGCCGGATTGGTGCCGTGTGCGGAATCTGGAATCAGGATTTTGCGCCGCGGGTTGCCGCGCTGTTCGAGCAGCGCGCGAATCAGCAGAATGCCGGTCAGCTCTCCCTGCGCGCCGGCCGAAGGTTGCAGCGTCACCGCATCCATCCCGGTGATTTCGGCGAGCGCCGCTTCCAGGCGCGCCATCACTTCCATGGCGCCCTGCGCCAGCGGCTCGGGCTGATAAGGATGGGCCCAGGCCAGGCCCTCGATGCGCGCCACTAGCTCGTTGATGCGCGGGTTGTATTTCATGGTGCAGGAACCCAGCGGATACATGCCGTGATCGATGGCGTAATTCCAGGTGGAAAGGCGGGTGAAGTGGCGGATGGCTTCCACCTCGCTGACTTCGGGGAAGCCGGGGATTTCGGCGCGCACGTTGGCCGCGCCCAGGGCAACGGAGGCGTCCACGGCAGGCACATCCAGCTCCGGAAGCTGCCAGGCGCGCTTGCCCGGCGAGCTGCGCTCGAACAGCAGAGCGTCGTTTTGCGACGGGTGACTGCGGACTTTGCGGATCACGCCAACTCCTCCACCGCGGCCGGCGCGCACAGTGCCTGGCTGAGCTCGTCCATTTCGGCGCGGCGCGTCATTTCGGTGGCGCAGACCAGCATCGAATCGGCCAGCTCCGGATAGAAGCGGCCCAAAGGAAGGCCGCCGATGATCTTT
>JBAVIH010000487.1:0-3206 GCA_049686695.1 Bryobacteraceae bacterium
GAAAAGACCAGTCGAGGGCTCGGCACGAACCCAGAAAACTTCCCAAACAGGGCCGGCCCAGCGTGCAAACGAACCGGCAGAGGATCTGTTATTGACGATGATCCCAACCGATTTTGACGTTGTTCGAATCGGTTCCTACGAGACCGTGACCCTATTCGGCGCTGAACGAAAAGACCTGTTCCACTTCGTCTGTTACGAAGCGGGCTCTGGCCTGCGGCAGTACCACATACCGCACTTCCGGATTGCGTATGCGATCAGCGCGGCCGGCGGGAGGACCGAAGAAACGTTACAGTACCCGCTGGCGGACGGTTTATCGCTTCTCACGCAGAAGAGCGGGCCTCTCGGATTGCTGACTGGCGAGGTTTGCTTTCTTCTCAACGGGTTCGCAGGTTCCTCTATTGGCGATAGGATGATTCGAGCCGCCGAGATTCTGAACACGGCAAGAAAGCGCGTCGTCTGTGAGAACGGGCACTACGTGGTGGCCGGCGCCAAGACGCAGGGCGGAAAACCGGTGTCTTCGAGATCCTTCCTGCTGATGGACGGCATCGGTTTCGAGCGGTCGTTTCTGCGCCGCCTTTCAGCCAGGCAATTCGGCCTCTATTCGGCGTTCTGTACACATCGCGATTTCCCCTGTGCCCTGGACCAGAAATCGTGCCTCGAGGGAATGGTAAAGGCACATTTTGAGCACTTCGATGCCATTCCTCATTCTGAGGACTTTCTGCAAATGATAATGACGGTCCAGGACAAGCTCTTCCCGTACAGGATCTGGGGCAAGGACAGCAAGGTGTCGGTTGACAGCGCAATTGAGGCACTCGCGGTGGTCGTATCGAAACTGGGCCGCGTGCAACGTACCCAATGGGTCCTTCTGAACGGCATGCACGGCGGAAGTTTGTTCCTACAACTCGCCGTGATATCGGGCGTCATCACATGGGAGGATTACCGGCAGTTTCAGACGCAAGCCTACCAGCCTGATTCCCCAGAGGAACAATCGATTCGTAGCTCGGCCAGCTACATTGAATTGTTCGGTGAATTTGGCAAGGCCGTAATCAAGATGATCCCTTGCGAGGAGTGCGGCGAGCTTAAGCCGTATGACGAGGGAAAGTGGGGAAGATACTGCTGTATTTGGGTGTGTGACTCCTGCCGGGAAGAACACGAACCTAAGCGGGAAGATTACGAAAGCGACGAAGAGTACGAAGAGTGTAAAGACGAGGAAGAATGGTCCGATGATGATGGCATCGTGGATGAGGATGAGGATGAGGAAGTAGACGAGGAAGAGGAAGAGAACTGATTTCACCCTTCTCGCGGGGGGCGGCGGCGAGCGCGCAGAGGCCCTGACACGCTTAACAGCCGCCCCCTGGCCACCATGTGGGTCACCCCTGCCGAGCCGCCGCTGAGTCGCACCGTTGCCGTGCTCGTGGCGTTTGAGGGGTTTACCAGCGTGACGCCGGTCACGATCCACGCCGCCCTGCTGGTCAGGTACGTCCTAATCTCGACTCTCCAGTCCAGGAGAAAGCCCTCGACGCTGCCTACGACGTCGGCAGTGGGGTATCTTTCGTGACGTCCACCGCCGAGGTGCCGCAGTAATCGCTGGCGGTCGTCGTCACGCCCGCACCCACCGTATCGCGCGCCGCTCGGCACCGGTCAGGTGGGGGAACTTCTGGTCGAGGAGCAGGCTGGCCTCATGCGCCGTCTCCTCAGGAATCAAATCCACTTGGGGCGCAGACGGTGCCTTGGAGGCTTGGCGGAGGCGCAAGTTCAGGGCGCGGCGGCGGCCACCACGAGCGCCAATGGCGCGGCAGCGGTCGGTGGGCAAATTGAAGTAGGGAGTGCCGAAGGCGAGGTTCATGGCACCTGATTCATTGATCGGGTCGCGCCCCCGAGCAAGCGCAATGTTGGGAGGCCACACAGATTCTGGCGATCAGATGGCGATACCGCCAAAGAAAAGTTGCACGTGCGACTCTTGAGGTCCGCTCGGCAAGAACACGTCAACGCGGCGTGTATTCCCGCCTCCCCACTGTTGGCCAGTGTTTCCGCACCCGGTGGCCAACGTGGCGCCTGCCATGGCCCGCCAGTCCGGTACGTGCGGGCGCGGGGGGCGAGCACTCCATCGAACTCGCCCCCGGAACGCTGCGATCAGTTGTGGTTTCTGTTTACGTCCTCGCCGCCGCCCGGGCGCGGAAGGTGCCGCTCGCTACGTCGATGCCCATCGGACGATTGGAGTACATGCCGATCGGTCCGGGTGAGCAAAGCCCTTCGACAAACACACTGCTCTGCCCGTAATCGATCTTCCCATCCGCCCAGGCCAAATAGAACGAGCGCGGCATCTCGCGGAAGGTTTCGCCGGGCACCGGTTCGCAGGATTTCGCCCACTCCAAAACGCGCTGCATGGGCGGAATGGCTCCTTCGAACATCGCCAGTTCATCGATGAGCGGATCGACGCTGGTCACCTTCTGCACATCGACGGTGCCGGAGGAGGGAATGGCAGTGTCCTGGAGCCAGGCGACCTTATTCCTCAAGTTGCCGATCTGAACCTGCAGCGCCTGCTGCCGGGAAAGTGTGCCCGGCACCGCGGGCATGATTGCGACCTCGACGCCGAGCAAATCGGAGAGTGCCTTCCTGTGCTTCTCCAGTTTCGCAGAGAGGGCGGCGTGTTCTTTTTCGAGATCCGCGCGGCGCTCTTCGAACTCCTGGACTTCGGCCGCGTGCTTGGCCCGGATCGCCTCCATGCGCCTGCGCTGCGCCTCCCGAACCGCTGCGGCGATCGCGCGAAGTTCGGCCAGCCCACTATCCCGACGATCGGGTGTATCGCCGCCAGAATCCACGTCCAGCATGGCGGTGCCCGCCTCGACTTCGATCACCTGCTCCCGGTGGGCTAGTTCGACCTCCCGCTTGGCCCACCTCACGATATCCTGCTTCATCTCTTCCGTATTCATGCGCTTCCTTCCTTTCTTGTAATCATCCACTTCGTAGTTACAAACTCTGCACTCACCGGCTCCGCCTACCGAGCCAGTTCTTGAGCCGCGGCACCCAGAGTGGTTGCTGGCGGCGCTCATCCCGATACCACGGATCACCCGGACTCGGACCCCATCCCTGGTCTTCCCATTGCGTGGCGGAGTGCGCCGCCGGCCCCACCTGTGCTCGCGTGGGCGCGACCCGCCTCGGCGTGCATGCCGGGCAGCACGAGGCGCAGTACAGACGTCGGCGGA
>JBAVIH010000488.1:0-49755 GCA_049686695.1 Bryobacteraceae bacterium
CAAGTCAAGACTTTTTGCGAACGCGAAAATAGGCGGGATTCAGGAGCCTATCTGGCTGAGAGACTCCGCCTTGCTTTCTCAGCGCCCTGACGTCTTCTGTGGAAATGGCGTTACGAGACTGCTGGGCCGGTCGGCAGCCGGCTTGAGCTATGTGCTTCAGCCGACGGGCTGATTGGCTGCCAGGGCGAGGATAAAGCGCTCCATGACGATGCGGTCGTCGGGGCGCGTGTCGCGCATGCCGCGATCGGCCTCGAAGGTGAGCTTGATGGCGCGTTCCAGTTGCGGCTGGCTGAACCGGGCGACGGTCTGCTGCACCTGTTCGGCGCGCGATCCCCACATGGGAACGCCCAGGCGCGAAAAATGCGCTTGGATCTGTTGCGCGCTTTTCAGATTGGCTTCGCGCGCCACCAGCGCCATGCGGAATTGCGTGGAGAGGAACGCCAGAGCCAGCGGCAGGTACTCGCCCTCGCGCGTCAGGGTATCCAGGATTTCGAGCGACCGCGCGCGGTCGCGGCGGCCCAGCGCGTTGACCAATGCGAAAATGCTGGACGCGCGGGCATCCGGCACCAGCGCCGCGATATCCTCGACTCCCACCGCGCGGTCGCCGGCATACAGCGCCAGTTTTTCGATTTCCACGGCGATGCGCGCCATATCGGCGCCCAGCGATTCCACCAGCAGGTCGAGAGCCTCCGCGTCCAGGCGCGCGCCGGCGATGCCGGCGAGCCTTCCCGCTTCGAGGCGCGCGGCGTGCGCATCGAGTCGCCGCAATTCCACCGACTCGGGAACGGCGGCATAGAACTTGGCCACGCGTTCGAGCTTGCGCTTGTCGTCGCCTTCGAAATCGAAGCGGCTGGCCTCGAAGATCAGCGCCACGCCGGGGGTCGGATCCTTGACGTAAGCGGCCAACGGCGCGGGGTCGCCATCGGGGGCGGTTCCGCTTTCGCCATCGGCTTCGGCCGCGCGGCCCCGCGGCAAGGCGGCTTCCGCATTCACCACCCAGATCAGACGTTCGGCGGCGAAAAGAGAAAGCGACCGCGCGTCGTCCAACACGCCGGCGAGAGAAACCTCGGCCAGGTCGTGGGTCGTTACGGCGTCGGGCGGGAACGCGGTGGTGAGAGCCTGTTTTACCTGCCGGCGCTGGTAGGCTTCGGGCCCGATCAGCAGCGCGACTGCCGGCGGGCCGTTTCTCTTCACGCGCAACAGGAATTGCGGAACCGTCATGTGACTCGCTCGCGTGGTGCTGGAAGATGATCAATCACGGGCAGGCTGAAGCATGCCCCACCCATCAAAAATTCTCCAGGATGGCGCTCACAATGGATTGCGCCACGTCCTTGCTCAGGCGCTGGATGGCGGTGCCGCTCTCATCGAAATATTGCTGCGGGTTGGTGGAAATCTGATAGCCCTGCCGCACTTCGAAGTTGGGCCGCGAAAACAGGGTTTTGCCGCTGGTCCGCTCGGTGAGGGTGACTGTCAGGGTGACCACGGCCAAAACGCTGGTGGCGCGACCGGTGGCCGGGTCGAAGAGGGTGGGAAAATTGCTGAAGTTCTGCACCCGGCCGGTCAGCACGGCGTCCGCCTGGTTCTGATCGTCGATCACCTTGTATTTCGTGCGCGCGATCAACTCGCGCGTGATGTCGGCAGGCAGCAGGCGCGCCAGTTGATAGCGGGTGCTGTTCATCGGCGTGACGGCGATGGTGCGGATGCTCTTCGGCATCAGCTCGCCCTGTCCCGAAACGTGGTAGCCGCAGCCGGCCAAAGCCGCCGCAACGGCGATCGATGCAAACGCAAACCGATTCATGGTAGTTGTCGCGCCACCTCCGCGGCGTTTTCCGCGGCCAGCCGCAAGTTGTCCGCCACCAGCCAGAACCAGCAGGCCTCCGGATTGTTGCGGTCCACCGAGACGGCGCCCACGGCAATGCCGCCCTGGCCAGCCTGGCCGACGTTGGTGGGTGGTTCGAACTCACCGGTGCGCACCTCGATGGGCCCCGCCGCCAGGCTGGCTTCCAGAGCTTCGATGCCGGGATTGCCATCGAATTCCACCCACGCCGAAATACTGTATCCGTGAAACACCGGCGCCTGGATCAGCCGCAGCGAAGGCCGGGGCGCGCCGGCGCCTTCCCCGGGCAGGCCCAGCAGCGTGGCCAAGTGCCGTTCGATGCGCAACTCGGTGTCTTCGAGCGAGGCCGGCGCCTCTTCGCCATAACGCGCCAGCATGTTGAAGCTGAGCTGGGCGTCGAAAACCGCGCGGGGAAGGCTCTGGAACGAAAACAGGCTGATGGTCTGCTGCTGCAGTTCCCGCACCCCGCGGGCGTCGTGTTCGCTGGCCGGAGCGAAGATCTCGACCACGCTGCGGCGGATGGGATCGTGGGCGTGCAGGCGGCGCAGAAAGAGCGCCAGCGCGATGGCCGCCGGATGGGCGATCACGTGGACTCGGGCGCCGGCGTCATCCTCTTCGTCTTCGGCCTCGGCGCCGGCCTCTATCAGCGGCGCTCTCAGCCGCGCGTCCGTCCGCTCCTCGGCAATCCCTGTGAGATCGATAACGGCCGCGCCCTCGTCGCCGTCGAGCAACTCGAGGGCCTGGCGCGCCGAATCGGGGCCACCGGCCAGAATCACCGCGCGCGCGCCGGCCAGCGACTCGGCGTCCAGGTCAGCGACCACGGCGGGCATGTCTCCCACGCGCGTGAGAACGCCAGGCTCCTCGTCCTCGGCGGCGATCAGTTTGAGCGCGATCTCCGGCGTGCTGGTTGCGGCGATGTCGCGAAGCTCGCGGCCCATTAACGACTCACTCCCCACCAGGGCGATGACCGGAGTCTTAGCCAACCTGGTGCTCCGGGGCGCGCGGCGTGGGTATCGGGCGCAAGCGGCGGCGGATGACGCCGCCAATGCGAATCACAATCCCACTGGCCACGTAGCCGCCCGCTACCGCCAGCCACATCGGCTGCGAGTAATTCCAGAGGCCGACGATGGCGGCTCCGGCCAGGATGATGATCAGCGGCGTATAGGGTCTCGAAAGACCGATGCCTTTGAAGCTGTAATAGCGCCAGGTGCTGACCATCAGGAAACCCAGCAGCAGCAGCAAGCCGAGCCAGAGGACGGACAGCGGCCACCAGGCGAGCGGCTCGGCGCCGAACGCCCAGACCACCGCGGCCACCATGGCGGCGGCCGCCGGAATGGGCAGGCCGACGAAATACTTGCGGTCGGGGCGGCCGGGGTTCTTCGGAATGGGGTTCTTTTGAATATTGAAACGCGCCAGCCGGGCGGCGCCGCAGAGCAGGAACAGGAACGAGATGAAGTAGCCGGCATTGAAAATCTGGCTGCGGATCCTTTCGCCCATACCCGAGTCCAAAAACTGCACGCCCCAGGAAAACGCGAGCACCGCGGGAGCCATGCCGAAGCTCACCACGTCCGCCAGCGAATCCATCTCGCGGCCGAATTCGCTGGTGGTATTGGTCATGCGCGCGATGCGGCCGTCGAGTCCGTCGAGCAGCACCGCCGCGCCAATGGCCTTGGCCGCAACTCCAAACTGCTCTGCCGCGCCGGCGCCGCCAACGGCAGCCATCATGGCGCCGCGGAAAGAGGCCAGAATCGAGAGAAAGCCCAGAAAAATGTTGCCCGCGGTAAACAGTGTGGGCAGCGCGTAAGCCGCGCGCCTCGGCCGGCGGTCCGGCGACTTGGGATCCACCAGCCGGTCTCTAAGCCCCATGGCCCCGCTCCCGCCGCCGCGCAATCACGCTCGATCCCGCGCGGACGCGCTCACCCGGCCGAACCGTGATTTCCCAATCGGCTGCCAGCAGCACATCCACGCGCGAGCCGAACTTGATCAGGCCCACGCGTTCGCCCGTCGCCACCCGGTCACCCGGCTTCTTGTTGAACACGATGCGCCGCGCAATCAGGCCGGCAATCTGCTTGAACACCACCGGCGAGCCTTCGCCCTGCACGGTGACGATGTTCTGCTCGTTCTCGGTGGAACATTTCTCGCGGCTGGCCACGTGGAAGCTGCCGCGACGATATTCCACGGCGCTTATGGTGCCGGCCACCGGAGCGCGGTTGACATGCACGTCGAAAATATTCAGGAAAATGCTGATGCGGCGCAAGTCCGGGCTTTCGGCCTTCACCGCTACCACCTTGCCGTCGGCGGGCGAGACCGCCAGCGGCCCTTGCGGAATCGCGCGCTGCGGGTCGCGGAAGAAGTACAGGCAGAACAGCGCCAGCACAAACAGGGGCGCGCCGAACCACGGTCCGGCCAGCCAGCAGACGACGCCGCCGGCGCCGGCCAGCGCGAGCGCGTAATAGATGCCGTCGATTACGATCACGACAGTTTCATTTTCCCATGAAAAGACATTTCGGGCCACGGATGAACACTGATGAACACAGATAAGACCTTTTATATCTATCCGTGTTTATCTGTGTTCATGTGTGGCTATGTTCTTATCCGCGGCTGACGAAGCGGAAGAACAGCGCCTGCTTGGAAACCGGCTCAGCCTGCACTGCGAGCGAGGCCATCTGGTGCTCGCTGAGCGGCGTGAACTCGCGCGCCAAATGCACGTTCTCTTCCAGTTGGGCGATCGAATCGCAGCCGATGATGACCGTGCTGACCGGGTGCGAGAGCGAATAGTACAGCGCTTCGCGCATGGTGAGCGGCCCCGGCGTGGTGGCAATCACGGCGCCCTCCCACGAGTGCTTTTGCTGCTCGATCGGCGGCGGAGTCCAACTCGCCAGCAGCCGGCTGCGCCCCGGGATTTTCATGCCGATGATCCCCATCTGCTTTTCCACCGCCAGCGGCAAAAGCTGTTCCCGGAAGCTGTAGTGATGCTCGTCGGCCGCGTTCAGGGCCATCAAAATGGTGTCGAACGGATGGCGGCGGATGGCCTCCATCAACGGCTCGGGGCGGAAGTGGCCGGTGACGCCGAGGAAGCGCACCATCTTCAGTTCCTGCGCCTGCTGTAGGGCTTCGATGGCGCCACCCTTGGCGAATACCGCGTCCACGTCCTCCGGCATGCCAATGTCGTGCAATTGCCAGAGATCCAGGTGATCTGTCTGCAGCAGCTTCAAGGATTGCTCGATCATGCGCAGGCTCCCGTCGCGGGTGCGCTCCTTGGTTTTGCTGGCGAGAAAAGTTTGCGCGCGGCGCGTCTTCATGACCTTGCCGATGTATTGCTCGCTCCAGCGTTCCGGGCCGCCATAAATCGACGAGGTGTCGATATAATTCACGCCCAGATCGAGCGCCCGTTCCACAATCGGCACCGCGATGGCTTCGTTACGCGGTTGTTCCAGCGCGGCTTGCCCGCCGAGGCTGAAGATGCCGACCTTGTACCCGGTGCGCCCCAGGTTGCGCACCGGCATCGGCAGCGCGGCCGTTGGGTTCTGCGGGGCGGCAATTGCGCCCGCGGTTTGGCCCGAGGCGGCCTGGCCCATCAGTCCAGCCGCCGCGGCGCCGCCCAGTTTCAGGAAGGCTCTTCTGCCAGCCTGTTCACGATCCGGAGTTCTTATGCTCATTGTGTCCCTCCTTCAATTCACAAACCCCAACTTGCGCAGCGTGGCGGCTGGTTCGGTTTGGTCGAACCGCCGCACCGGGACTTTCTCGCGGCCATTGTCTATCGCTACGCCAAAGGGGTACGCGGCATAGCCAAAAGTGCGCTTCAGCAAATCGAAATCCGACGTCACCACCGCCTTCAACCCGGTGTCGGCGAGAAACTGACCCGCATACTGCGGCATCTCGACGGGAACCGCCACCACGCGGGTTTGGCCCCAGTCGAATTTGGCCATTCGCTGGGCGGATTCGAAACAGTGCGTGCAGGCCGGATTGAAAAAGAACAGAAAATATTTTCCGTGCGCGAGGTCGTACGGCTGGCCTTCCACCAGGATGGTGGCAGGCGCCCTGGTGCCGCTCTGACGCACCTCGTTCACTCCGTAGGAGACCAGCGCGAAAATCGCCACCGCTCCGGCGATCACCACCATGCTGCGCAAAGTGCCCGACGGACGCGACCACCAACCCGCCACCAGCGCCAGCCCCAGCATGGCCAGGTCGCCGAGGAAAAACTGCGGCCCCACGGCGCGCTTGACCCAGGGGAAACAACTGCAGTCGGCGCCGCGCAACGCGCTGTAATGAAGAGCAAAATAGCCCATGAAGGCGATCAACAGCAGCCCGATCAGGATGGCGCCCCAGCGCCGGAACCGCGGCACCAGAACCAGCACCGCGCCGAGCGTTTCGGCGATCCCGACCACCAGCGCCAACGGCACGCCCAGCGAGGCCGGCAGCATCAGTTGGGCGATGCGTTGCGCCCAGGCTTGCGTGTCGATGATTTTCCACAAACCGGAGGCGAGGAACAGAACCGCCAGCAGGATGGCGGCTACCCAGCTCAGCTTGATTTTCCAACCCGGCAATTCAACGGCGCGCAAGCGGAAACATGCCCTCCCTCGGCTGTGCCATACTGACGTGCATGGCCTCATTGTAGCCCCTCGAGGATGTGCGAGGGAGGAGATGCCGGGCCTACGCTTGCCCCATGCTTGCCGTGGTCTGCATGCTCGCGCTCGCCCTTGGTCCGGCCGGGGAACTGGTCAACCAGGTGTTCACCATTCCGGCCGACGACTGGCGCTACGTGGATCTGGACATCGGGCAGCGTCCCGCGCTGGTCGAAGCCGAGTACGAAGTGCGCTCCGGCTCGGACCAGGTGCGGCTGGCCGTGATGCGCCGCGAGGATTTGGAACATCTGCGCGAAGATCTGGCGCACGGCGTGGTGGAAGCGACCGAACCCGGGCGCTCCGGCAAGCTCGCGTGCGAGGTGCGGCCGCCGGGCGAATACGTGGTGGTAGTTGATAACCGAAGGGGTGACGGCCGCTCGGCGGTAGTACGCTTGCGGATACGGCTCGATCCTTCGCCTTTCGCCGGGGCGATTCCGGCGCGGATTTCTCCGCGGCGGCGCCTGACCGTAATCCTGGTGAGCTTCGCCGCGTTCTTCGCCATCGTGACCTGGTCGGGCCGCAAGTTGCTGCCTGCGGTCAGGCGTTGAAGGCTTCGTGCGCGGCGGCGACGGTCTGCCGGATATCTTCTTCCGTGTGCGCCGCCGAAACAAACGCGGCTTCGAACTGCGACGGCGCCAGGTAGACGCCCCGCTCGAGCATGGCGCGGAAAAAGCGGCCGAAGCGGGCGGTGTCGCTCCCTTTGGCGGATTCGTAATCGGTGACCGGCTCATCGGTGAAAAAGAAGGTGAACATCGAGCCCACCCGGTTCACCGTGATGCCGGCCGGCGCGGCGGCGCACAATTCGGCGGCGCGCGTTTCCAGTCGATCGTAAACCTCGGGATGCCGCTTCAGGTGCCTCAGCATGGCAAGGCCGGCGGCCACCGCCAGCGGATTGCCGGAAAGCGTGCCCGCCTGGTAGACCGGGCCGGCCGGCGCCACCAGGTTCATAATGTCCCTGCGGCCGCCATAAGCGCCGACCGGCAAGCCGCCGCCGATCACCTTTCCCAGCGTGGTCAAGTCGGGCCGGATGCCATACCGTTGTTGCGCACCGCCGAAGGCCACGCGGAAGCCCGTCATCACCTCGTCGAAAATCAGCAGCGCACCGTGGCGGCTGGTCAGCTCGCGCAGAGATTCGAGGTATCCCGCCGCCGGCGGAACGCAGCCCATGTTGCCCACCACCGGCTCCACGATCACCGCCGCGATGCGTTCGCCGTGCGCCCGAAACGCTTCTTCCACCGCGCCCGGCGAATTGTAGGGCAGGGCAATTGTGGTGTCCGAGAAGCTCTTGGGAACGCCCGCCGTGTCCGGCAGACCCAGCGTTGCCACGCCGGAGCCGGCCTTCACCAACAGCGAATCCACGTGGCCGTGGTAGCAGCCTTCGAATTTCACCGTCAGGTCGCGCCCGGTGAAGCCGCGCGCCAGCCGGATGGCGGACATGGTCGCCTCGGTGCCCGAATTCACCAGCCGCACCATTTCCATCGAGGGAACCGCGTCGCGGATGACTTCGGCCAGTTCGACCTCCGCTTCGGTGGGCGCGCCGAAGCTGGTGCCGATCGAGAGCGCGCGCTCGATCGCCTCCAAAATCTCGGGATGGCGATGGCCCAGCAGCAGCGGACCCCAGGAGCCGACGTAATCGATGTAGCGGTTGCCGTCCACGTCGATCACGTGCGATCCCTCGCCGCGCGCCAGGAACACCGGGTTTCCGCCCACGCTGCGAAACGCCCGCACCGGCGAGTTGACGCCGCCCGGAATGACTTCCTGGGCCCGGCGAAATAGTGATTCGGACTTGGAATGGTTCATGTCGATGTGCTAGCGTGGCGCAGGCTGTCAAGCCTGCCGTGTCGAGATTCGTCTCGACATCTCTTGTGTTTGATTCGCGCGAGTCGCGCCCAACAGTCGACAGGCGACAAGAACCGATCGCCTGTCCCAATGCTTCTCACGACAGGCAAGTCGGGCTCCTGCGCGGCACCACTTTCGCCAGGCCGAGGCTCATGCCGAGGTCGTAGAGGCTGCCGTTCAAGTTCCGCAGCAGCCGCCGCTTGAGACCCATATAAGGTTGCCGCCCGGCGAACAGATCCTGCATAATGAGGGAGAACCGCGGGCTGCGGCTGGCGAGCTGTACGATTCGCTCGGTGACCGTGCCGCACAGGAAGCGGCCGACGAAGAAGCGTTTCGCCAGACGCGAGCCGAATTCCAGGTCGGCCGCGAAATCGTGCCGCAGCAGCGCGCGGTAGTGCGCCAGTCTTGCCGGCAGGTCCCCCACCTCGGCCAGCAAGGCGCGCGCCGCCAGGTCGGCCGAGCGTATGGCGTAGTACAGCCCTTCGCCGGTGAGCGGATCCACCAGTCCGGCCGAATCGCCCACCGCCATCCAGCCATCGCCGGCCACGCGGTTGGCCTGCCAGGAGCCGCTGTCGAGCGAGGGCAGCAGGTGAGAGTAGAACCTGCCGTCCTTCCACGAAATGCCGCGCTCCTCCATGAAACGCTCGAGGCGCTGGCGCAACGCCGCCGCCGGCTCGCCTTTGCCGCAGATCCCCACCGAAAGGTGGCCGCAGCGGGGAAAGATCCAGATGTAGCCTTCCAGGCTCGGCAGAAAGCGAATATCGATCCGCTCCTGATCGCCGGGGACGTAATAACCCAGCGCGGTCATGGTGTCCCCCGGCTTCAATTCGGTGCCGACCTCGCGTAGCGGGTTGCGGGCGCCCATCGCCACGATGCAGAAATCGGCGCTCGAGTCGCCGCCCGAGGTGTGCAATAGCCAACCCGCGCCCTGCCGCGTCATCTTCAGCACGCGCGCCTTTTCGATCTGCGCTCCGGCGCGCTCGGCCCGTTCCAGCAGCATCCGGTTCAGATCCAGGCGGGAGTAGATCACCATCGGATCGGTCAGCTTCAGGCTGGCTTCGACGCCGCGCGGCGCGCCCAGCACGGTCTCGTGCACCAGGCGCTTGGGCGTCGAGTTTTCGATCAGAAATGGATACTGGCTGTACGCCTTGTAAGTGAGTCCGCCGCCGCAGGGCTTTTCCCACGCCAGTTTCTCGTCGAACACGGCTACACGGAGCCCGGCGGATGCCAGTCGCTCCGCGGCGAATGCTCCCGCCGGCCCGCCACCCAGGATTGCCACGCTTTTCATTTCTTCGTCTTGTCGATGGGAGGCAGATCCTGCGGCGCCGGCATGGCGCCACCCGCTCCATGCGGATTCGCCATCCCCGCGGGCGGCATGGCGCCGTGCGGATTCATCGCTCCTCCAGGCATCGCTCCACCGGGCATAGCGCCGCCGCCATGCGGCATGCCGCCGGCCTGCTTGCGCCCCGTCACCACCCACTTGCCCCCTCGCAACTCAAGCAGATACGGAATCGACATGGCCGGGGCGCCCGGCGTGCTCTTGACCGTGAAGGAGACGTTGGCCTCGCCGTGGCCGCCGGTCAGGGTCACATCCGTCACCTCGATGTTCATCGCGGCCACGTTCATGCCGTGGCCGCCAAGGTAGTCGATCACCGCCTGGCGCACGGCGTCTTTACTCGCATCGCTTCGATGACAGCCGGCCACCGCCAGCACCACCGGCAGAACCAGAGCACACGGAATTCGCACCTTCCGATTATAATCCGGCGGAGTTGGTTCGACGCTCAAGCCAAAGCATGCCCTACCGGTTGGCCCACCGGTTGCCCATTGGCATTTGCGCGGTTTGTGGATAGACTAGATAACTATGCATGGCAACAAAGAGGTTTTGAAGTGTTTAGGGGAATCCCTCCAGGCCGAGCTGACGGCCATCAATCAATATTTTCTGCACGCCAAAATGTGCGAAAACTGGGGCTATTTCCGGCTGGCGGGCTATTACCGCAAAGAGTCGATTGAGGAAATGGTCCACGCCGAGAAGCTCATCAACCGGATTCTGTTCCTCGACGGGTCGCCGAACATGACCGCCATCGGCCCCATCCGCGTCGGGACAAACGTGAAAATGCAATTCGAGAGCGACCTGGCGCTGGAGATGGACGCGGTCCGGCATCTCAATCGCGCGATCAAGAAATCCACCGAGGCCGACGATAATGCGTCGCGGGTACTGTTCGAGGAGATCCTCCGCCAGGAAGAAGATCACGTGGATTATCTGGAGGGCCAGCTCCACGCCATCGGCGAAGTGGGCCTTGAAAACTACCTGGCTCAGCAACTGCACAAGGGCGAAAAAGAGTAGTACCGTTGTAAGCGGCTTGGTGAGCCGCCTGCCCCACTTCTGCCCGCGGCACGCGTTTCGATCATAATAACGGCAGGACCCCGCATGCCATTGGATCGGATCGCGGCGCTGTTGCTGGCCGCACTGGGGCTGGCAGGCCAGGCCGCGGCTCAGGTTGCCTGGACCGGCCGCGTGACCGACCAGAACGATGCTCCGGTGGCCGGCGCGCGCGTCCGCATTCGGCAGGAAGCGCGGGCCGCGCTCGAGGCCGAATCCTCGCCGACCGGATCGTTTGTCATCACCGTGCCCGCGCCCGGCCGCTATCTGGTCACGGTGGACCGCGCCGGCTATTTTCAGTTGCGCGATCAGGCGGTGGAGATCGCGGCCGGCGGCGCTGAAACCACACTCGTGCTCAACGTGCAGGAGGAAGTCTTCCAGAGCGTCCACGTCGGCGCGCTGTCCAACCCGGTGGATGCCACGGCTACCGCCAGTGAAGAGCGGCTGAGCGGCACCGACATCAACAACATTCCTTATCCGGCCACCGAAAGCTTACGCAACGGCATGAGGCTGATGCCGGGGACGATCGAGGACCCGTCGGCCGGGCTCCATTTTCACGGCGGAGCCGAGTATCAGACCGGGTACACGCTGAACGGCGTGGACATCACGGACCCGATCGGCGGCCGCTACGCCACACTTCTGGCGCTCGATGGAGTGCAATCGGTGGAGCTGGAAGGCGCCCGCGAGCCCGCGCAATTCGGGCCCGGCTCGGGCGGCACGCTGGCGATTCGCACCGAGAACGGAACCGACCTGTTCCATTACACCGTCACCAATTTCATTCCCGGGATCGACCAGCGGGGCGGCGTGCGCGTCGGCGACTGGGCGCCGCGCGCGGTTCTCTCCGGGCCCATCGTCAAGGGCACCGCCTGGTTCGCGGACAGCGTCAACGGGAGCTTCAACAACGGTTATGTCGCCGGCTTGCCCCCCGGCGCGGACACCAATGCTGCCTGGGGGGTCGGCAACCTGGCTCACGCGCAAGTCAATCTCACTCCCGCCAACATCGTCTACGCCGACTTCCTGAGCAATTTCGATCACCAGTCCCACTTTGGCCTGGGACCGCTCGACCCGTACCCCACCAGCTCCGGCCTGAGCGATCGCGAATATCTTCTGACGGCCAAGGATTCGCACTCGTGGTACGGTGGATCGCTGCTGGAGGTCGGCATCGCCTGGCAAGCCGTCTATCACCGGCAGGTGCCGGAAGGCACTGCGCCCTATCTGATCACCCCCGAGGGCCGCAGCGGAAACTACTACGTCGACTCCCGCCGGAACGGGAGCCGCGGGCAGGTCTTCGTCAACTACTTTCCCCGCGCGCGCGCGTTTGCGGGACGCCACCAACTACAGACCGGCGCCGCCGCGCAGCGGCTGGGTTACGACGCGCGATTCGCGCGATCCGAGGCCGAGGTGGTCGGCTTGAGCGGCCTGCCCTTGTTCGTCACCACGTTTCGGGGCGGCGGAGCATTCGATCGCCGCAATTCGGTCGCGTCGGCCTATGTCGGCGACCACTGGCAGCCCGGCGGCCGCTTCACGGTCGATGCGGGCGCGCGCCTGGATTGGGATGGCCTGGTGGGCGAAGCCGCCGTGTCGCCGCGCATTGCAGCCGCCTGGGCGCCAATGGAGGACGGCCGCACCAAGCTCACCGTGGGTTATGCCGTTTTGCGCGATCCCAGCAACCTCGCCCTGTTCTCCAGGCCGCTCGATCAGCAGGCCGTCATCACGCCCTACGATTCGTCCGGAGCGCCGCTCGCGCCGCTCGTCACCACGTTCCTCCCCGGGCGCGACCTCAAGTTCCCGCGTTATGGCCAGTGGAGCGCCGGCGGGGCGCGCGACCTGGGGCGGCACATTTCGGCGAGTGCCGAGTGGATGCGCAAACGCGGCGACCATGGCTTCGTTTATGCGCCCGCCGGAGCGCCCGGCGAGGTCAACCTCGATCTCGTGAGCATGGCCTGGGGCACCGGCGGCGACTATGTCCTTTCCAACTTGCGGCGCGATGCCTACGACGAGGGGACGATCGCGGTGCGGCAATCCTTCGGCGAACAGTTTGGGTGGATGGCCAGTTACACCCGATCGCGAGCGGTCTCCAACGCCGTGCTCTCCACCACCATCGACCAGCCGTTGCAGGTGATGGGCGGCTTCGCCCCCATGCCCTGGGACGCGCCGAATCGTTTCCTGGGCTGGGGTTACTTTCCGCTGCACGGCCCGAACTGGGCGCTGGCTATGCTGGTGGACTACCGCACCGGCCTTCCCTATTCCATCACCACCGATTCCGGCGCGCTCGTGGGACCGATGGATGCGGAACGCTACCCCGGCACCTTCGACCTCAACGTCCACGTCGAGCGGCGCTTCGTTTTCCACGGTTACCGGCTGGGATTGCGGGTAGGCTGCAACAATGTCACCGGGCACCGGAACTATACGGCCGTGAATAGCGTGGCAGGCGCGCCTGGTTTCCAACAGTTTTACGGCGCCGAAGGACGGCGGTTCGTGGTGCGCATCCGCTTGTTCGGCCGCGCCCGCAAACCATAGGGCGGCCTGCAAGCGTGTCCGCTCGAGAATCGCCGGCGGCATGACCGCCAGCGCTACAACAAGCAGCCGTAACGCCGGCGGTCTTGCCGCCGGTGATTTTCCGCCACGAATAGCGGCGCTGCCCGCACCGAGCGAGGCGTGCCCCTCAGAGATCCATTCTGTTCTTGACGCCGGCCTTTTTCAGCTCCGCCTCGAACATCTCCCTGACTGCCGGATCTTCGTCTTCGTATTCGATCAGGTTTCCACCCTTCCGGGTGCTCGTCTTGCCGAGCCGGTGGGTGCGCCCGCCGCCTCCCAATGCCCGCATATACCATCTGCCGTCGCCGCCCCAATTCGCGGCCAGGTAGCGGGCCGGATCGCCACTGGTGTTGAAATGCTGATGGAACCAGCCATCCGGCGGCACGAAGATGGTGCCTTCGGCGAACTCGATGCGGACGCGCTCGGTGGAGTCGGAGTATTTGATGGCGCCCTTCCAGAGCAGCGTGTAGCCGCGCCCGTTCAACATCACCACGTGCGATCCGGGACCGTGCCGGTGCGCCTTCTTGTAAGTGCCCACCTCAAATTCGGAGATGTGCGCCTGCATGGTGTTGTCGGCCAGTTGTAGCTCGATTCGCGAATTCGCCTTGCCGCGCTCCGCGCTCCGGAACAGGCCAAGCGAGCGCGCGTCCGGGACATAGGCGCTTTCCCAGGTGTCCACCCCGCCCTTCTGTTCGCTCTCGGCCGGATTGGTGTCCTTGTGGTGGATATGTTCGGGGCCGGCCCCGAAGGCATCGGGATCGCCGTTGTACCGGTCGCGGAATACATAGTCGTTGTTGAAGACGAAGTCCAGGTTGTGGAAGAGATCGATCACGACGGGCGCATTGCTGATGGCCAGCAAACGGGCGGCCGCGGCGCCGCGGTTCCGGTGCTGGCGCCAGGTATTCAACGGCGGGCCGATCACCGCGCCGGCTTTCCACTTCACGGTCTGCCTGGGGCCACCCGGCGCCCATATGTCGGTTTCGCCCTCTCCGCCGACGACATAGACGACTTCCTCGAACAGATAGCGCTGCGGATTGGTCTGGCCGCCGGGCGGAATCTCACAGAGGTAGCCATCGTTGACGCCCTCGCCGCCAATCAGATCGATGAAAGCGCCACTTGCGCCCATACGCTTCCAAGGTTGCACCGCCGCCTGCCGAATGTCCGGAAGGCTGTAGCCCGAATACACATGGATGCCTTCGTTCTTGCGCCATTCCTCGTATGGATTCAGATTCGTCTGGTTATAATCGCTCGATTTCGGCGCGGCGCCGGCTTGCTGGATCCGTTGTGCCCGCAGAATCCGGCCAGTGGCCGCAACACTCACGCCGGCCACGGCGGCATAATCGACAAAATCCCGGCGCGAGATCCTTCCCGCCAAAAAATCTTTGGACCAGTTCGTTTTCATGGCAGCTACTTGCCTCCGTGTATCGATTGCTCCAGAACGGCCGAGCGCCTGCCGTCCCACCGCGTCCGCCGGGCAGGGTGGGGGTCGCCTGGCGGAGTCCGCGGCGGGAAGACAGGCGCTAAGCCGTCAGCCCGGGTGGTTTCAAATTCCCGCTACCAGCCGAGCTTCAGCGCGAACTGCAATTGCCGGGCCGTGGTCAACGTAGAAGTGATGACCCCGGCGCTGGACGAATACGCTCCCGAAGAGGTGAACGTAGTGATTACCGGCCATCCGAAGTTCGTGTGATTCATCGAGTTGAAAAACTCGGCCCGGAACTGAAGGTTGGCGCGCTCGCCGAACCGGAAGCTCTTGAACATGGAACCATCGATGTTCACCAGGCCCGGAGCCGTGAGAATGTCTCTGCCCGCATCGCCGAACGTACCGGCCGCCGGGAGCGCGAATGCCGCCGGGTTGTACCACTGGCTCGGGTTGCCTTCAACCATGGGGCCGGAGAAATTCGGCTTCAGGGAGACGCGGTCCGGGTTTCGCGTGTCGCCGTCGGCGGACTGATTGAATCCGACCAGCGGAGTGAAGGGGAAGCCGGTCTGCGCGGTGACGATGGCGTTGACTTGCCATCCGCCCAGAATCGCGTTCGTCACGCCTTTAGCGCCGCCCAAGAACGTCCTGCCCTTTCCAACCGGAAGTGCGTAACCGAAATTCCCGGAGACGCGGCTGGTGATGTTGAAGTTCGACGGCCCCCAGTCCAGGTGCGGATCGAAAGGATCCAGATAGGTTGTCGTTCCACCCAAACCGGCATTGTTGAGGAAGGAAGAAGAGTGGTTGTCGAGACTCTTCGAAAACGTGTAGTTGGCCCGGAATTGAACGCCGTGGCTGAACCGGTGGGTCACATCGGTCTGCAGGGCATTGTAGTTGCTGTCGCCGTTCGACTCCTCGTAGCGGGCATTCGACAGGCTGGGGTTCATTCTGGGCGATTTGGGCGCAAAGTAATCCGCGCCATTGACGATGCTGGGATAGGCGGTATTCGCATCGGCGGTGGCCAGCAGGTGATAGCCGCGCTCGCCCACGTAACCGACCGAGAGGAGGGTGTTGGCGGAGAGGGCCTGGTCCACTCGCAGGTTGTACTGAAAAACGGCGGGCGAGCTCAGATTGGGCTGGACGCCGGTCGGCCCGATCTTGGAGCCGGGAAGCGTCTGCGTCGGCGAAATCAGCAGAGGGAAGGTTGCCGGCGTCACGGTCACTCTGGAATCGTATTTGCCGATCGGAATCGAGTCGCAACAATCGCCCATGTAGTCCAACTGCTCGTAGTACAGGCCGTATCCGGCGTGGATCGCGGTGCGCTGATTGCGGAATGGCGACCATGCGAGACCGGCGCGCGGTCCGATCAGGAACTTCGCGTTGTTCTCGGAGTAGACGGAGGTTCCCACCACCGGCTGGGTCTGCAGCACGTAATTGACGGGAACGAAATTCGCCGCCATGCCCTGCGGCGAATTCCAGCCGTTATTGAACTCGTGCCGGATGCCCAGGGTCAAGGTCAAGTTTGGTCGAATCTGGATCGAATCCTCGGCGAACCACGCTCCGGCGGTCTGGCGCCAGCCAATCTCGATGGGGTTCAATGTCGCGGCCACCTGCGTCGCTTCTCCCAACAGGAAGTGCTGGAGATCGGTAAAAGTGGCAACCCCATTTCTCTGATCCGCGGCGTTGTCGTTGGACTCGACCTTCTGAAACCACCCGCCAATCTCGATCCGGTGCTTGCCCTTCACGAAGGAAGCCGAGTCGGTGAAGGTGAACAGGTTGCGGGCGATGTTATCGAACTCCTGCGATCCGTTCGAGCCGGCTCCCGCGATGGCGCCCAGTTGCCCGTTGCCTACCGACCCGATGTTGATGTTGCCGACCGGCTGGCCCGCGACGAACGACAAGCTGGAATCGTCGCCTGGAGGCGCCGAGTTCATCAGCCACTTGGCCCGGCTGAACCCTGCCCGGAACACATTGATCACCGAGGAAGTGAAGGTGTGGGTCTCCTGCAGGCTGGCAATCTGCGACCGCTCGTCGCTGCTGGTGAGCTGCAAACTGGTGGTTCCCGGACTCTGATTAAAGCCGTCGTCGATCGTGTAGACAGCGGAGAATAGATCGCTGGCGGAGAAGTTGTGATCCACCCGCAGGTTTCCGAAGTCTTCGCGAATCATCTGTTCCGGATTGCCATAGAAGTACGCAGCTCCCCCGCCCAATTCCGGCCCGTTGGCGACCGGCCAGAGGTTGAAGTAGGGCGCGATGCCGGATGCCAAACCGATATTCGTGAGGGTTCCATTGGCCGCGGGCAGAAAGCCCTTCCGCGCGTTGGCGTCGGGAACAATCGCGGCGTCGGTGACCGCGAGACGCTGCCGGAATCCCTCATAACTGCCGAAGATGAACGTCTTGTCCCGCTTGATCGGACCTCCCGCAGAGCCGCCAAACTGGTTGCGTCTGAAAGGAGGCACGGTGGAAACCTGGTCGAAGAAGTTGCGCGCATCGAAAGCGCTGTTCCGAAGAAACTCGAATAGCGTGCCATGGAACTGGTTGCTTCCGGACATGGTCACAAGACTGACTTGTGCGCCCGGCCGTTTGCCGTATTCGGCGCCATATGCGCTTTCCACGACGTTGAATTCGCGCACCGCATCCACACCGAGCAACTGGCCGCTCAAGCCGCCGGGGATCACGTCGGCGGTGGATACGCCGGTGTATTCGACGCCATTGAGAAGGAAGATGTTGTAGTCTTCCCGGTTGCCGGAGACGGAGAAGTTGTTGCCCAAGCCAGCGCCGGTGCTGGTGGAGGAACGGTTCACCGTGGTATTGGCCGTTCCCGGATTGAGCGTGATCAGGTTGTCGAAACTCCGGCCGTTCAGCGGGAGATCCTTGACGTTATGCTCATCCACCAATCCGGATATCGAGGTGGTCGACACATTCACCAACGGAGCGTCGCCGGATATCTGGACGTCCTCCTTGAGAATGCCGATTTGCATGTCGATATCGACAACCGCATCCTGGGCGACCGCCAGATCGATGCCGAAGCGGACCAGGTTACGGAATCCGGCCTTTTGAACCTTGACATCGTAGCGGCCCACTGGCAGCGAGAGTGCCTCGTAGTAGCCGCGCTCGTCGCTGACCAAACTGCGCGTGAGGCCGGTTTCCGAGTTCGTCACGGTGACGCCGGCGCCGGGAATGGTGGCGGCGGTGGGATCGTGAACGAAACCCGAAATCGATCCCAACACCTGACCGAAGACTGCCGAAGAGAAGAGAACGAGCGAGACCAGCAGGATAACGATCCTGCTTCTGGGCGCCCGCGCGGCATTGAAAGCAACTCGATATCTGTCCATGTTTGTACCCTCTGTTACGGAACCATATCCTTCCGGGATGCCTGGCGCGACCGGCGGAGAGAACAGCTGTTCCAACGGCTCTTTCTCTCCCGTGCTTTGCCAATCGCCCTGATGCCCCTGCCCGCACTTGGGACGAACCTTATCAACTCGGGGAACCCCTAACTCAAAAAAGTTCAGTTCATGCGACGGATGAAATCACGATATTGCGAAACCGCACCACATAGTCCTGCGACGCGGTGCCCGGCACGGCAAAACCGATCGCCCCCGGCTGCACCCGCAACTGGTTGTAGCGATTCACGCTCTGACCCGCGACGGAAATCCGGATTTCGCTGCCCCTGCAAACGATCTCCATCTCGTTCCACTTCTCCTCGGAGCCAACCAACCTCTTTGATTTCTGTATGTTATTGATCGTCCCCGTGGGGTTGTCGTGGTCCTGGTAGTCGATCAGTACCCCGTAGCCTCCGTTGGGACCGAAGCCCGGACGGTCAACACCGTCGAGGCCCCACTTTCGGCGCGGCTCGCGAACATAGATGCAACTTCTGCCGCCGCTCGAAATATGAAATAGCAACGCCAGCCGAAAATCGGTAAATACTTCACGCGTAAATATGTAACCGGGACCGGGCTTGTTCTTATCGGAGCGGCCGACAAGCTCGCTGCCTTCCGCGCTCCATGTGCCGACCCCGAAGCTCTGCCATCCGGAGAAATCCGCGTCATCGAACAGCGGTTTCTGGGCCCGCACCACAAGAGATAACCCGGCCAAAATGAAGCACTTTCTGGTTATGACCGCCCTCCTTCATTGAAGCTGCCGATCACGGAACGGCTAGCCTGGTTCCCAGGTGCTTCCTACTGAATCGCCATTCAGTTAGGTTCTATAGGTAATGATGGTACTGATTTAAGTATTAGTATTGACCAAAAGAAACTGTGATGTCAAGTACAAATATAGCCATCGGAAACAAATGAGTTAGAGGTCAGTTTCTCAGTGATGTGACGCGGCTTATATCATTATTTATTAATTACTTAGCTCCATTCAACTGAATCGGATTCTGGACTTGCTTAGGCGATTGTAGATGTTAATTTTAGACACGATAATTATATGAGAGAACTCCTTAGAACCATCGCTATTCGCATTTACTACTCTCCGGTTTCCTGAAGAATTCTCCGACGCCCCGCCGCTGGTAAAACCCCATCGCTTAGAACGGTACAAACGGGACCAGTACAGTCACGCGGCTCGATCCGACGACCGTCACGTTATACTCGCCTCATCGGTGGACCACTGGTTCGACAGACCACTACAAGAGGATCGTCCATGACTAAGCGGAACGCGTTACGCACTGTGCTGGTTATTTCGATTGTCGCGGCCCTGGCCGGATCGGCGGGAGTGATCCACGCGCGACTGGTTGCGCCTGCGGATCCCACGGGGCAGCCGCCGGATCGGCACGGCGTCCAGCAACAGATGATGCTGCCGGCGGCTGGCAATTCGCCAATCGTGAGGAGTCTTTCCAGGCAAGCCGGCCCTACCGAGGAAGGCATCGTTCACGACGGCAGGCTTATCCGCATGACGACACCGCTCTATCCGCCGGCTGCGGTCGAAGCCCACATATCCGGAGTGGTCACCATCGAGGCGCTGATCGGCAAGGACGGCCGCATCCTCAAGACCAGCGTGGTCAGCGGTCCCATAGCACTGCGGCGGGTTGCCCTGTATGCGGTGAAGCGATGGCGGTATGAGCCGAGTCTCCTCAATGGAAAGCCCATCGAGAGGCTTGCCCAGGTTGACTTGAGTTTCGTCCTCCCTCGCTACTGAGCGGCCGCTAGCGGAGCATTCTCGTGGCCCGCACGCTGCTGCGCGGGCCTGCGATTCTGCCTGCCGCAAGAAGCGCTGAGCGGTCTCGAAGAAGAGTTGCAACGACCGATTCCGGCTGTCCTCTGCCGCGAGTTCCGGGGCTGGCCTGCATCGTGTCGCCGCATCCGCTTCCACCCTGAGCCTGTTGGATCGCACCTTTCGATTTGAACGCGGACGGATGTTGGCGGTCGAAGCCGGCCGGGCTGCCGATCAAGTCAGTCGGGAGTGGCCCGGCCCTGCGTCGAACTCTGCCGCGAGCAAGCCCTGACGAGATTCGACTCGCCCGAATCGCTCGACCGCACGGTGCGGCTGGCGGGACTGTGACGTGGCGCGGGCGTGTCAATGCCACGTCTGCGGAGCAGTAGCTGTGAGCGTTTAGGGACGCCTGGAGGGGTCGATCAGAGAACCGGTTGGAGTTTGCGCTTTCGCAGCACGACGCCGAGGCCCACGAGGCCCGCGCCGATCAACACCATCGTGTGGGGTTCGGCTGTAAACGGAGGGGGCAGCGGAGTGGCGGAGAAGGTGCCGCTGCCGGCGCTGGTGTTAGACGCCAGGAACTTATCGCTAACATCCAGAGCCAGGGCCGGTATGAGATTGGTAAAGCTGAAGTTTACCGAGTCGCTTTCCGTGTAGTAATTGAAGTTGACGAAGGCGGAACTAAAAACGACCTCATTCGGCGGCAGAGTCTTGGTGTCGCTGTCGGTGAACCCCATTGAGTATCCCCCGTCCGTACCGGAGATCTCGGCATCGCTCGCGAAAGTTCCGGACAGGAGGTTATCACCATAATCCACGCCCGGCACGTCGTCGGTGATTGTGAACGAGCCGTGGAAGCCGGCCTGGACGTCCAGGCTGCCTAGCTGCCCGACGTTTGAAGTCGTCGTTACGCTCAGGGTCATGATGGCATCGACGGCGCCATCTACGGCTTGTCCGGGGACGGTAATGCCCAGAGCCGAACTGAAAATGAACGTGATGTCGCTCGTTCCGGTGAATGTCTCGGACGAGCCATTGTCCGTGAGTGAAAAATCGTTGTTCTCCGCGTTGATTTCCGCCCACGTCGCAAGCTGGTCGGCCAAGGCTAAACTGGGCAGACCCAGCAAGACCAAGATCAGTGTGATCAATACAGGTCTGAGCATTCCATCCTCCGAAGATGTATGGTCAGTATCAACATCGACGACGCACGGACGCGCCCGCGCACACGGCCCCTCGAACGTATCCTGGTTGCGGCGGTCATCGCACTATATAAAGAGCCTCTTGCTCGCATCCACACCGGTATCGTGCTACAAGTCCTGAGGATACTAGCCTCCTGCGAGAATGTCAATTAACAAATACCCACAACTTGCAGGCGAGCGGCGGGCAAACTCTCCCGTGGCCTCGCCGCCGCATCCGGGTCCTGCAATCTAAATAACTGATTATAGAATAGATACTCGCAACAAGACCTTCCCGCCTGACGAACCGGATATGGAGCGGTACTAGCGGGACTAAAAGGTTGCGGGCTGGCGGTTCTGGAGAGCTCGGGACAGCCCGATCGGCGGGTTTTTCGCAGCTCTCCCCGCAGCCCATTCACTTCGTCATGAAGCACAATTGTGGCCCGATCTCCCCTTCGCCGGAGAGATCCTCATACGGCGGCGGGATAGCGCTGGTATTCCGGCCGCGAACAAGCGTTGTACAAAATGCGCCGCACCTCGGGCGCGTAGAACGGTTGCGACAGCAGGTCGTAGGCGCCCAGGTTGAGGGCTTCAGCCCAGAATCGTGCGTCGGCATGGGGATCGGTAACGATCACCTCCGGGTCGCCTGGGATCTCGCGGGCCAACTGCAGAACATCCAGCCAGCTCGCATCGGGTAGAATGGCTTCGGTCAACAGGACATCGTAGTCGCACTGCTGAAGCAGGGTGCGTGCCTGCTGGTAAGTTCCGGCGTGCTCCAAGGCAACGGGAAGGGATCCCAGCATCCGCGAAAGTTGGGGGGCATCGTCATGACGCCCGGAAATAAAGAGTATCCGAGACCTCATAGGTGCTCACTTGCCTTTCTGGTTTCTTTCTTCATTTTATCGCCGAATTGCTAAAATCGGATAACGAAACCCGGGATGGCGCTGTCGGGAAGCGCTTCCATCGCGCGATTTAACATTTTTTCTTGAGATCGAGCTAAATGGTGGCTGGCGGAAGGCGAGTTCTCAAGTGTTTTGCAAATATCCGTACGGGCCGGGCATGCCCGGCCCGTGACCGGCCAACGCAGCGATCCGGCCAACGCCGGATCGAATCGGAAGACGCGCCGGCTGTGGCAGCAGCTATACTAATCCGGTGCCGCAACCCATCTCTGTCGCAGAAGCCTTAGCTCTGGCGCGCGACTTGGCGCGGTCGGGCGACCTGGCCAACGCCGCCCAAATCTGCGTCAAGGTTCTACAGGCGGTCCCGGACCAACCGCAGGCGCTGCACCTGCTTGGGATGGCCGCGTTGCGCGACGGCCACCCGGGCGAGGCGGTGGAGTTGCTGCGCAGGGCCCTTGGGAGCGATCCCCATTTCGCGGTGGCGTGGAACGACCTCGGCAATCTGCTGGCGCTGCAGGGCGTGCTCGCCGACGCGGCCGCCAGCTACCGGCAGGCCATCGCGGAGGCGCCCGGCTTCGCCGAGGCGCATAACAATCTGGGCAACCTGTTGCAGATGGCGGGCTCGCTCGAGCAGGCTGTGGCCCGCTACCGCATCGCAGTGGGCCTGCGGCCTGGCTATGCCGAGGCCTTCCGCAACCTCGGCAGCGCGTTGCGCCGGCTGGGCAGGCCGGACGAGGCGCTGATCGCGCTCCGTACGGCGCTCGAGATCGA
This sequence comes from Bryobacteraceae bacterium, assembly GCA_049686695.1. Lineage (GTDB taxonomy): Bacteria > Acidobacteriota > Terriglobia > Bryobacterales > Bryobacteraceae > Bog-375. Next base: position 22,627 of record JBAVIH010000488.1, read on the forward strand.
TCCGGGATTCGCCGCGGCGCTCCCCCAATTGGCGCACCTGTCGCAAGAGCTTTGCGAGTGGAGCCGGTTGGACGAGCTGACGCGGAAACTGATCGCGATTGTCGAGGCGGGGTCCGCGCCGGTAAACCCGTTCGTGTTTCTCAGCCTTGACACCACGCCGCGCCAGCAGTCGCTGTGCGCGAAACGTTGGGCGGCCGGACAATCGGGCGCGCTCGGGACTCCCCCCGCGGCGCGGGAAGTCAAGCCTCGTATTTCGCTCGGCTACCTGTCGGCGGACTTTCAGGAGCACGCCACCGCGCACCTGACCGCGGAACTGTTTCGGTTGCACGATCGAGGGAGATTTCGGGTGATTGGGTATTCCTATGGGCGGGACGATGGCAGCGCGACGCGCCGCCAGTTGCGGGGGTCATTCGACGAGTTCGTGGATCTGCTCGATTGTTCGCACTCCGAATCCGCCGCCAGAATTCGCGCGGACGAGGTGGATATCCTGGTGGACTTGAAGGGTTACACAACCGATGCGCGGCCGGAGATCCTCCTTCACCGGCCGGCGCCGGTTCAGGTGAGTTACCTCGGCTATCCCGGCACGATGGGGAGCGGTGCGGTGGACTTCGTGCTGGTGGACCGGCACGTCGTTCCGGTGGAAGATCAGCCGTTCTTCTCCGAACGGCTCGTGCACCTTCCGGATTGCTACCAGGTCAACGACCGCCGGCGGCCAATCGCGCCGCGCACACCGCCGCGGACGGAGTGCGGCCTGCCGGAAACGGGGCTCGTGTTCTGCTGCTTCAACTCCGCGTACAAGATCGCGGCGCCGATATTCGATATCTGGATGCGGCTGCTCGGCCTCGTTCCGGGCAGCGTGCTGTGGTTGCTCGAGCCGGACCGGACGGCGGCCGGGAATCTGCGGCGCGAGGCCGAATCGAGGCTCGCGGGCGGGGCTGCCCGGTTGGTGTTTGCTCCATCGTTGCCGAATCCGGAACACCTGGCCCGCTTTCGCATCGCCGACCTGTTTCTCGACACCCTTCCTTACAACGCACACACCCTGGCGAGCGATGCGCTTTGGGGAGGATGCCCGGTGATCACGTGTACGGGCCGGGCTTTCCCGGGGCGCGTGGCGGGGAGCCTGCTGCAAGCGGTGGGCCTCGCGGAACTGGTGACTCAGTCGCTGGCGGAGTATGAGTCCCTGGCGCTCGATCTTGCGCTTCATCCGCTCCGCTTGCGGGCGATCCGCGAGAAGTTGCAGGCCAACCGCCTCACCACCGCGCTGTTCGACAGCCGCCGGTTCGCCCGTCACCTGGAATCCGCGTTCGAAACCATGTGGCGCATGCATCTGGCCGGCGAATCGCCGCGGCCTTTCGCCGTGACTCCGATCGACTGAGCGGGGTCGCTTGCCCCGCCCTGCATTCTAATACGCAGCCATGACCGCAGCCGAACCGCCGAGCGAGTTGGTTAGCGTGACCGACACCGACGCGATCGGGGCCGTGGCGCTCTGGAACGTGAACGGAATCTCCAGCGAGAACATGCTGCCGAATGGAGCCGACGCGGAATCCTGATACCAGGTGGTGAAGATCTGGCTCAACGGTACGTTGGCGCTCGTGCTGGCCAGGGTGACGCCCTGCGCGGGCGTAAACGTAATTGCCGCCGAGACCATGTCGCGCGTCGTCGAGTAACCGACAATCGCGAGGGTGAAGCCGCCGCTGGTGGGGTTGACGGTCGCGCTGGCGATCGCGGGAGCGCTCTTGGCTATCACGATCGCCTGTGTAGGCGCCGGCGTCGGGGTGATACTGGCGCCCGCCGCCGTCAGCGACAAGGTGAGCGTGATGGTCCCGGCAACCGTGCCGGTTTGCACACTGGGAGCGCTGCCGGCGAATTGCGCCTGCGTGGCGCCCGCCGGGATCTGGAACGCGGCGGTGCGGCCGCCGGTGGTGAACTGCACGCTGGGGTCGTCCGGGCCGGAGTCGGGTGCGAATGTCAGGGTGACGGTGCCCTGCATGTCGATCGGATACGGGCTGGCGGCGTTCACGCCCAGAGGTAGCTGCGTGGCTGGCTCAGGCGTGTTCGGCAGACCCGAAATCGTCACCGGCGGCGCCGGCGGAAGCGCCACCGGGATCGTGAAAGACTGGGTTGCGGTGATGGGCGGGTTGGCCTGAGTGCTGGTGACCTGCACCGTGAAGGTGGATGTCCCCGCTGCCGTTGGCGTGCCCGACAGAATCCCGCCGGCGGTCAACGTCATGTCGAGCGGCAAAGTCCCGGAGGCCAGCGAGAACGTGTAAGTGCCGGTTCCATATCCGCCGGAGCCGCCGAGCGTCGCCGAATAGGGAACCCCCACCGTTCCGTTGCCCAAGCTGCCGGTAATCGTGAGCGGGGGAGCGATCGCAAAGCTGAACGCCAGGCTCGCCGTCTGCGTCCCGACAGTGGGAATCGGACTGGAAACCTGGACGGTGAAAGTGAAGTTCCCCGAGGTGGTTGGGGTTCCGCTGAGCACCCCCGCGGCGGAGAGTGTCAGACCCGCAGGCGGCGCGCCGCTTGCCACGGACCATGTGTAAGTCGAAGCACCCGCGCCTCCGCTCGCCGTGAACGCTTGGGAGTAAGCAATGCCCGTCGAGCCGAAATTCACGGCCGGCGGCGCGATCGCAAGCGCAGGATAAACTACCACCGTGAAAGCCTGCGTCCCGGTCAGCGGTGGCAGCGAGACGCCATTCACGGTCTGCGTGCTGGTGACCTGCGCCGTGAAGGTGAATGTCCCCCCTGCCGTCGGCGTGCCCGACACGGTCCCGCCAGTGGACAACGTGATGCCCGGCGGCAGGCCACCGGAGGCCAGCGAGAAAGCGCCGGATCCATATCCGCCCGTGACGCCCAACGTCACCGCCGAATAGGGCACACCCACCATGCCGGCGCCCAAACTCCCGGTAATGCCGGGCTGAGAGACCCCTGTGATCGCAACGGTGAACGCCTGGCTCGTCGCCAGCGACCCCACAGTCGGGACCTGGCTGGTGACCGAAACGTTGAAAGTGAAGCTTCCTGCACTCGTCGGCGTTCCGCCGAGCACGCCCGTAGCGGAGAGTGTCAGACCCGGAGGCGGCGTGCCGGTTGCCGCCCATGTGTACGTTGAAGCGCCCCCGCCTCCGCTGGCCGTGAACGTTTGCGAGTAAGCTACGCCCACCGTCCCCGAACTCGCGGCCGGCGGTGTGATCGCGAGGCTCGGATAGATCGTCACCGTGAAAGACTGTGTCGCGATGAGTGGCGGCAGGCTGGCGCCGGCGCCGATCAGGGCGTTGGTGATTTGCACCGAGAAGGTGTATGTCCCCGCCGCCGTCGGTATGCCCGTCATGGCGCCGTTGACGAAGGTAACGCCGGGCGGCAAAGTGCCGGAGGCCAGCGAGTACGCGTAAGTGCCGTTACCGTATCCGCCGGTAGGGGCGAACGAAGCCCCATAATAAGCGCCCACGACACCGACGCTCGGGACTCCGGTAACGGTGAGGGGAGGATCTGCGGAGATCACGATGCTGAGTGTCTGGCTCGCCGTCTGCGTCCCGACGTTGGGCACCTGGCTGGAGACCTGGGCCGTGAAAGTGTACGTCCCTGCGGTCAACGGTACTCCGCTGAACCCGCCCGCGGCGGAGAGTGTCACACCCGGAGGCAGCGTACCGCTTGTCACGGACCATGTGTAAGACGAAACGCCTCCGCCTCCGATCACTGCAAGCCCAAATGAGTAAGGATAGCCCACCGACCCCGACATCAAGGTCTGCGGAGACATCTGAAGAACCGGATAGACGGTTATCGCGAAAGGCCGGGTTGCAGTGAGCGGCGGGAATGACGCGCCGGGGCTGGCCAGCGTGCTGGTGACCTGCACCGTGAAGGTGGATGTCCCAGACAGCACTGGCGTCCCCGACAGAGTCCCGCCGGCGGACAACGTAATGCCGCCCGGCAGCGCTCCGGTGGTCAGCGCAAATGTGTAAGTGCCGCTAGCGTATCCGCCCGTTGCGCCGAGCGTCGCCGTATATGGAACACCCGCCGTATCGTTGCCCAAGCTGCCGGTAATACTCGGGGGGGGAACTGCGGCGATCGCCACGCTGAACGCCTGGCTCGCCGTCTGCGTCCCGAGAGTGGGGACCTGGCTCGAGACCTGAACCGAGAAAGAGAACGTCCCCGCAGCCGTGGGCGTCCCGCTAAGCACGCCCGCCGTAGAAAATACCAAACCCGGAGGCGGCGTCCCGCTTGCTAAAGACCATGCGTAAGTCGAAGCGCCCGCTCCTCCGGCCGCCGTGAACGTCTGCGAGTAAGCAACACCCACAGTCCCCGAATTCGCGGTTTGCAGAGTGATTGCGAGACTCGGGTAAACCACAATCGTGAAAGACTGGGTTGCAGTGAGTGACGGGACGTTGGCGGCGGGGTTGGGGTAGGTGCTGGCGAGTTGCACTGTGAAGTTGTAGGTCGCCGCCGCCGTTGGAGTGCCCGACAGAGTCCCGCCGGCAGACAGCGTAATGCCCGGCGGCAGCGTCCCGGACGCTAGCGAGAATGTGTAAGTGCCGGTTCCATATCCGCCCGTCGCCCCGAGCGTCGCCGAATAGGCAAGCCCCACCGTGCCGTTACCCAAGCTGCCGGTAATGGCGAGGGCAGGAACTGCGGCGATCGAAACGCTGAACGCCTGGCTTGCCGTTTGCGCCCCGAGAGTCGGGATCTGGCTCAGAACCTGAACCGAGAAAGAGAAGGTCCCCGCAGCCGTCGGTATCCCGCTGAGCGTGCCCGCGGCGGAGAGGGTCAGACCCGGAGGCGGCGTGCCGCTGATCACGGACCATGCATAGCCTGACGGGCCCGCTCCTCCGGTTGCCGTGAAGGTTTGGGAGTAAGCGGCGCCGACGGTTCCCGAACTCGCCGTCTGCGACGGGATCGCCAGAATCGGATAGACCGTGATCGAGTAAGACTGGGTCGCCGTGAGTGGCGGGAAGTTGGCCACGGGTGTGGGGTAGGTGCTGGTGAGCTGCACCGTGAAGTTGGATGTCCCCGCCGCCGTTGGCGTCCCCGACAAAGCTCCTCCGGCAGACAACGTAATTCCGGGCGGGAGAGTTCCGGAGGCCAGCGAGAATGTGTAAGTGCCGGCGCCATATCCGCCGGAAGCGCCGAGCGTCGCCGAATAGGGAACGCCCACTATGTCACCGCCCAGGTTGCCGGCAATAGCGAGCGGAGTAATCGGGGCGATCGCGATGGTGAACGTCTGGCTCGCCGTCTGCGGCCCGACAGTCGGAACCTGGCTCAGTACCTGAACCGAAAAAGAGAAGGTTCCGGAGCTCGTCGGGGTGCCGCTAAGCGCACCCGCGGCAGAGAGTGTCAAACCCGGAGGCGGCGTACCGCTGATCACGGACCACGCATAGGTCGACGGGCCCGCGCCTCCGCTAGCCGCGAATGTTTGGGAGTAGGCAAAACTCACTGTCCCCGAACTCGCGGTCTGCGTGGTGATCGCAAGCGCCGGATAGACCACCACCGTGTAGGACTGCGTCGTAGTGAGTAGCGGGAAGGCGCCAGAGGTCGGGTAGGTGCTGGTGAGCTGCACCGTAAAACTGTATGTCCCCGCCGTTGGCGAGCCCGACAGCGTTCCGCTGGAAGACAACGTAGTGCCGGTCGGCACAGTCCCCGAAGCCAGAGAAAATGTGTAAGTGCCGGGGCCGTATCCGCCCGAAGCGCCGAGCGTCGCCGAATAGGAAAGCCCCACCACGCCATTGGGCAAGCTGCCGGCAATCGCGGGGGAAGGAGTCGCGGCGATCACGGTCGAGAATGTCAAACTCGCCGTCAGCGTACCGAAATTCGGGATTTGGCTGGTAACCTGGACGGGGATCGAGTAAATGCCCGCGGTCGTCGGGGTTCCGCTGAGCACGCCCGCTGCCGAGAACGTCAGACCTGGAGGCGGCGTAGAACCGGGCGCCAAAGACCATGTATAGGTTGCCGGGCCCCCACCTCCGGTTGCCGCGAACGTCTGAGAGTATGCGATTCCTACGTTGCCCGAATTCGCACTCGCCGTGGTGATCGCGAGGGCCGGATAGATCGTTACCGTGAAAGGCTGGGTCCCGACCAGTATCGGGGTATTGGGCACGTGGCTGACGACCTGCACCGTGAAGTTGTACACCCCAGCTGCTGTTGGCGTGCCCGACAGAGTTCCGCCGGCAGACAAATTGGTGCCAGGCGGCTGAGTCCCGGAGGCCACCGAGAACGTGTATACGCCATTCGATCCATACCCGCCCACGGCGCCGAGCGTCCCCGAATACGGAACCCCCACCACGCCGTTGGTCAGGCTGCCGGTAATGGTGGGTGGAACCAGGTTGATCGTAATGGTGGCTGAAAGGGTTGCAGCCAACGCTCCGTAATTCGGGACTTGGCTGGAGACCTGGACAATGACAAAGTAGGTTCCCTGAGCCGTCGGCGTTCCGCTGAACACGCCTGCGGCTGAGAGCGTCAGCCCTGGAGGCGGCGTAGAACCGGGCACTAAAGACCATGTATAGGTCGCCGCGCCCGCTCCTCCGGTTGCCGCCCACGTTTGGGAGTACGGAATACCCACGTCCCCCGGATTGGCGCTCGGCGTGGTGATCGCGAGGACCGGATAGATCGTTACCGTGAAATCCTGCATTCCGACCAGTGGCGTGAATTGGGAATTAGGTATGGAGCTTATGACTTTCGCTGTGAAGCTGTATGTCCCCACCGCCGTCGGCGTGCCTGACAGCGTCCCGCCGGCAGAGAAATTGGTGCCAGGCGGCACAGTCCCGAAGGCCACCGAGAACGTGTATACCCCATTCGATCCATACCCGCCCTCTGCGCCGAGCGTCCCCGAATACGGGAGGCCCACCACGCCGTTGCCCAGGCTCCCGGTAAAGGTAGGGGGAATAATGCCGATTGAAGCAGAGACCCCCAGGGTCGCCGTCACCGTCCCGTCATCGGGGACTTGGCTGGCGACCTGGACGACGAAATAGTAGTTTCCCTGAGCCGTCGGGGTTCCGCTGAGTACTCCCGCCGCAGAGAGCGTCAGACCTGGAGGCGGCACGAAACCCGGCACCAGAGACCATGTGTACGTTGAGGAGCCCGCTCCTCCGGTAGCGGTGAACGTTTGAGAGAAAGGAACCCCCTCGGCTCCTGAAATCGTGGTTGGCGTGGTGATCGCGAGGACCGGATAGACCACTATCGTGTAGGCCTGTGTTCCGGTGATCGGCGGGAAGGCGGAATTGGGTATGTAGCTGACGGCCTGTACGGTGAACGTGAATGTCCCCGTTGCCGTTAGCGTGCCGGACAGTAATCCGCAAAGTTCGTCGCAACTGGCAGGCGACGAAAACGTCACGCCGTCTGGCAGCGTCCCGGAAGCCAGCGTGACCGTGTAGAGGCCATTCAACCCATATCCGCCGGTGGGCGTGAGCGTCTGCGAATACGTGTCGCCGAGAATCCCGTTGGGGAGACTGGTAGGCCCGAATATTACCTGTCCCCATAGCGGGAGCCCGACTGGGAACAGGCATGCGATCAGGAGAAGCAGGCGTTTCATCTATGGCCTCCCGGAAGTGGCGCCGCCTGGACGGGCGGCGGAACGGCCACCATGCGCGGCGCGCTGTTCGCGTCGAGAACCTCGAGCGGCCCGGCGGCGAGTTCCGTCAGGCTGAACGTCGCCCCGCCCGCCAGCCGGAACAGCCCCGTCGGAGCGCAGGCGCAGGCGATTGCCGCCGGCGGACCCCCACTGCGATCGAAGATGAATACGGTTCCGCTGCCGACGGCGGCGAACACGCGCTGTCCGGCCGCATCGGTGTCGGCGGCAATCAGCCCTTGGATTCCATCGCCCTCCGAGGCGATTACCTGGATCGCCGCCACACCGGCCGAATCGGTGACCTGGTACACGGTCGCGGCGAGAGTGTCGGTTACCAGCGCTTGCTGGCCTGCGTTGAAAAGCCGCACCGAAGAAACGCTGCGGAACGAGGCTACCAGGCCTGGCGCCGAACCCGCCGCAACGCGATACAGGGACACCGCACCCGCCTGGCCCGCGGCCATCAGCACGAAGCTGCCGGCATCGTTCACGGCCATCGCCGTTACCGGGGAAGGCAGGGTGGACACGTCGAGCTCCCCGGCGATGCTCGGTGCGCCAGCCAGGCCGGTGAGAATCTGCACACGGCCGGCCGCGTAATAAAGCGCCGCCGCGCTCCCGCCGGGACTGTAGGCCATCATGTCCGGCCCAGGCTGCACTCCGTCGAGCGAGGCCGCCACCCAATCGCCGCCGGACGCGCGGATCAGCGCAACCGAGGAGTTCCTCGCATTCACCACCAGGGCCGCGTCCTGCGCGGGTGAAATCTCCGCACCTGAAATCTTGAAGCCCAAGTCCAGCGCCTGGCCCGTGGTCGCCGCACCCGGAATGCCGCTGATCGGGCGCAAGCTCCCACCCGAACGGTCGAAGATCAACCCCAGGCGCGGGCCGCTGAGACTCGTTGCGATGCTGTTCCCGGCAAACGCCAAACCAAGCGCGAAAACCGCCGTCGAAGTCCGCCCTACCAAACTTGCTGTCATTTTGGCCACCTTTTCCGGCTAGTGCGGGGCGCCCACCGTGGGCGTCCCAACGCCGATTGTCACGGGAGTCGAGCCGCTGCCGCGAGTGGCGGCAATCGCGCCGCCCGACGCGCCAGCCGCGGCGACGATCAGGATCACCGCCAGGAGTTTCCCGGAGATCGCGCCACCAGTTGCCACCGCGGCTCCCGCAGCCGCCGCGACGTTCTGCTGATGGATGACCGTGTTGGCGCCCAGGTTCTTGAGTCTCGCCACGACGCGGATCTGCACGTCGCCGGCCACCTTGTTTGGAACCATTCCCCGCGCCACCGCGTGCCCGGCGTCGTCGGTCATTACGGTGAGGCTGTGGCTGCCATTCGAGAACACACCGCTGGCGCCGTGTTCGGGCAGGAAGAACGTAACCGCCACGCCGGCGACCGGCTTGTGGTTCTCGTCATCCACCTGAACCATGGCCTCTCGCGCCACGCGCTGGCGGATATTGTTGATCGACCCTTCTCCCTCGAGAATCGATATGTTCAACTTCGCCGGTTCCTGTTCCTGGGCCCTGACCGGAACAGGCCACGTCTGAATTAGTACAACTTCCGCGAGCAGCACGCACAGGGCGCGCGCCACTCCTCCGATTCTCGCTCTGATACTCATAGCCGTAGTTCCCCTCGAAATGATAGACCGTTTGTGGCAGAATTGGAAGCGTAATATCGGCGGGGACGCCGTGAGGTGATATATGCCGGTTGAAAAGACACTCCTTTGTGCCATCGTGGGAGCGGCAGCGCTATTTGCCCAAGCTGTCGCGCCGGAGCCCGCCCAGCAGCTATCGGCCCGCGATTTGTTCTACGCCGCAACCCCACCGGCCGCCCAGAAAACAGCGGGCACGCCGGCCAAACAAGTTGTGCCGAAAAAGACCGTGGCGGCCGGCGAGTCGCGGCCTCCGGCGGCCGTGGAACCGCCCGCCTCTCCGCAAGTCTCCTCCGGCGGCGCGAGGATCATTCGCACCGGGTACTCGGGGAAACCTCTGGGGCTGCGGTACAGCATTTTGCGCAACAATGGCGGAGACGATTACCGCGAAGCTGCGCCGGACACCGTCTTCCACTCCGGCGATCGCATCCGCGTCGCCGTCGAGGTGAACGATGCCGGTTACCTGTACATTGCGATGAAGGGCGCCAGCGGCACCTGGAAGATTCTCTTCCCGACCGCGGATGTTGCCGGTGGAAACAATCGCGTCGAAAGCGGCCGGCAATACACCATCCCTTCCGCGCCGGGCCGGTTCGCCTTCGACCAGCAACCCGGCCAGGAGCAGCTCTTCATCGTGCTCTCGCGCCAACCCGAGCCCGACCTGGAGCATTTGATTTACTCGCTCGGCAGCGGAAGCGTCTCCCCAACCAGCGCTCCCGCCGAGCCCGCCGCTCGGCCTAAGGTGATGTCGGCCGACGCCGGCCCGCTTGGCGATCCCCTTGTCGGCCGCCTGCGCAACGAGGTTTACGCGCGGGACCTGGTTTTCGAGAAGGTGGACGAGAGCACGCCCGGCGAGAAGAAAGAGAATGCCGTCTACGTGCTCAACCGCACCGGCAGCCCCGACTCGCGCCTGGTGGCGGACTTTGTATTGAAGCATCAATAAGGCAAGTGCGAAGCGAGGGGGAAGACGCACATGAATCTGAGAACTTCACTGCCGCCGCTGCTCGCGGGCGTATTCGCCCTGGCACTGGCCGGTTCCGCGGCCGGTCAGAGCAAAACCCTGCAACAGGGGCCGCGCCGGATGGAACTTACTCTCGAGCGCCAGCAGGGCGGCGCATGGAAAGTGGTGGATCCCGGTCTGGTCTTCGAGCAGGATGACCGCGTCCGCTTCCGGTTCCACACCAACTTCGACGGATACCTCTACGTGATGAACCAGGCGACCTCGGGCAATTACCAGATCCTGTTTCCTCGCGAGGACACCGGGCAACAAAACCGCATCGAAACCGGAAAAGAATACCTCGTGCCTGCCGTCCAGGGGTGGTTCCGCGTCGCTGGGCCGCCGGGCCAGGACATCCTGTACTGGATGGTCACGCCGCTATCGCTCGGAACGCAACCGAAATACCGGCCTCTGCCCCCGCCGCCGCAGCCCGGCGCAGTATCGCCGACCCTGATACCCCGCTGCGATGACACCGTCTTCAAGGCGCGCGGCGAATGTGTGGACGGCTCGGCCGGAGCGAAAGGAGTGCGCCCGGAGGAGAAGTTGCCGGACAACCTGAGCGGGGTGCCCGCCGCAAGCTCTGACGATCTGATGTTCATCCGCGAAAAGAATGTTTCGGTGGTGGCATCGCCCCAGCCGCTCACCGCGCCGGTTATTTACGAGTTTCGGCTGGCTCACAAGTGAATCTCATGAAGGTCGCCCGCACTCTCGCCATTCTGGCGGCCGTGGTCTCGGCGCTGGCAGCCCAGGCGCCGCCGCCCGAAAAGCAACAGCGCGACCTGAAGTACGAAAGCGGCGCCCCCCCCGTCAAGCCGGCCCCGGCCGCCGTCGCCATTCCACGCTCGTACGCGCTGGTGCTCGGCATCGCCAGTTACAAGAACCTTTCGGCCAAAGACCAGTTGCAGTTCTCCGAGCGCGATGCGGAGTCGATCTACTCCATCCTCATCAGCCCGGAAGGCGGCAATTTCCACGCCGAGAATGTGCACAAGCTCACCGGCCCGCGGGCCACCCTGGCCAACATGCGCCACGAGCTCGAAGAATGGCTGCCAGGCATCGCGCGCGACGACGATCGAGTGCTGATTTACTTCGCCGGCCACGGATTCGTGTTCGGCGGCCGCGGCTATCTCGCGCCGTATGACCTCGATCCCGGCAACATTGCCGCCACCGGTTACCCCATGGACACGCTGGGCTCGGTGATCGGCTCGCGCATCAAGGCCAAGTGGAAGGTCTTGATTACCGACGCCTGCCACAGCGGCGCCATCACGCCCGAAGCCGACCGTGCCGCCGTCAGCCGCGGCCTGCTGGACCTCGGCTCCTCGCTGTTTTCGCTCACCGCCAGCCGCGACCGCGAGCGATCCTTCGAGAGCGCCGATTGGGGCGGCGGACATGGCATCTTCACCTACTACGTCGTCAAGGGCCTGGAGGGCGCGGCCGACGAGTCGCACGACGGCATCGTGACCGCCGACGAACTAGCCGAGTACGTCCGCCGCAATGTGCGCCAGGTGACCAACGGGCAGCAGAATCCCACCTCCGAGCGCGGCAGCTTCGACCCCAACATGCTGCTCGCCTATCTTCCCTCGGGAGCGGCGCCCGGCGCGCCTCCTCCGCCCAAAGACGGCGCGCTCGTCTTCGAGACCAACATGGACGGCGTCGAAGTCTTCGTGGACGGCAAGTCCGCCGGCGTGGTCAACAAGGGAACGCCCCTGCGCCTGCCTGGCCTTCAGCCCGGCGTCCACACGGTCAAAGGCGTGCACCTGGGCTACGAACCCGATGGCCCACGAGAGGAGACGGTGTACCCGGGGCAGGAGTCCACCGTCACGCTGAAGATCCTGATCCCGCGCCGCCGTCCGCGCGCCGCCGTCGAGCAGTTCGACAAGGGCCTCGAGTTCTATAACAAAGGAACCCCCGAGAATTATCGCAAAGCCGTCGAGTGCTTCCACGCGGCGCTCGCGGCCGATCCCGATTACAGCCAGGCGGCGCTCTATCTGGGACGCGTCTACCGCGATCTCTTTCAGGAGGACGACGCCGAGAACGTCCTCCGCCGCGCCATCGAAATCGATCCGGATTACCTCGAAGCGCGCGCCACCTTGGGGGGAATGCTGCTCGATAAGGGCGCCCTCGACGAATCCATTCGCCAGTTGAATACCGTGGTCGAGCGCGATAAGAATGACGCGCTGGCCTGGTATCTCCTCGCCCAGGCCTTGCGCATGAAGGAGCTGTACCCGGATTCCATCGAGGCTGCGCGCAACGCCATTCGGCTTACCCCCAACAACGCCGAGGCGCACTTCTGGCTGGCCGAGAGCCTGCGCCTGAGCGGCAAGTATCAGGAGGCCACCGGCTCCTACCAGCAGTATTTGAAGCTCAGCGATTTCGACAGCCGGCTGGCGGGCAAGATGAACTATTACGTGCTCGGGTACCTGATTGGATTCGGCAAGAAGAAACGGGCGGCGCAGCGCGACGTGTGGCAGGACCTACGCAGCCTCGCGTATTTCGGGCTCTGCGATAGCCAGCGTTTGTTGAATCAGTTCGACACCGCCATCGCCTACTGCCAGAAATCCCTCACCTACGATCCCTCGGATCCGTTCGCCCACTTCGGTCTCGCCCTTTCCTACACCAGCAAGGCGCAGGCTTCCGGCGCCGTCGAGAGCCTGATCCCGGCCCGCAAGCACTTCTCCGAGACCATCGCGCTCAATCCCGACATGCCGGAATCCGAGCGGGCCAGGAAATACATCGCGAAAATAGACACGCTGCTGGCAAGCGCGAGCAAGTAGGCCCTAAGCCGGCCGGCGAAAGCTCCCACTGCCCCACTTTCCCTGAATCCGCATTTTTTCGAAACCAACCCTGCCTCGCGCGGATATCTATAGTAGAGGGAATTCTCGAGCCAAACCTATGCGAAGCGCGTTATTGCTATTGTTGAGTGCCGCCCTGGCGTCGGCCGCCCGCCTGCCGGTCGCCTTTGAGCCGAATCGCGGCCAGGAACCCGGACCGGCGGAATTCGTCGTGCACACTTCCGGTGCTGCCTTGACCCTGCGCTCCGGCCGCGCCGAATGGATTTCGCGTGAAGCCCGCGTCGCGGTGGTTTTCGCTTCCGCACGCGACGGCGCGCACGGCCAGGGCGAAGACGCTCTGCCCGGCGTCGTGAACTACATCCAGGGCAATCGGCCCTCGCGCTGGCTCAAGAACATCCCCACCTATTCCCGCGTTCGCTACTCCCAACTGTATCCGGGCGTCGACGTGGTTTACTACGTGAAGGATGGGCGCCTGGAATATGATCTCGAGCTGGCTCGCGGAGCCGATCCGGGCCGCATCCGCCTGCGCGTGGAAGGCGCCCGGGGTTTGCGCGTGGATGATGCGGGCGACCTGGTGATCTCTACCGCTGGCGGCGAGCTCCGCCAGCACCGTCCCATCGTCTATCAGGAATCGGACGCCGGGCGCCGCCAGGTTGCCGGCCGCTACCAGTTGCGCGGAAGCGAGGTCCGCTTCGTGCTGGGGCGCTATCGCCGCTCCCAGCCGCTGGTCATCGATCCGGCGCTCACCTGGGCCAGCTATCTGTTGCCCTCCAATTCCGTCAGCGTGCAAGGCGCCGCCGTGGCGCTCGATTCGGCCGGCAACATTTACCTGGCGGGGACGGTGCTCACCACCATCGCTCGGGACTATTGCTACGTCGCCAAACTGAACTCTTCCGGCACCACGACAGCGTTTGTCACCTTGATTGGCGACGAGTACGGTTACGGCGACAGCGCCGCATCCGCTATCGCCGTCAGCCAGGCGGGCAACATCTACATGGTCGGTAGCACCAATTCGGCCTACTTCCCGTCAACCGATCCCTACTACTCCTACTTGAGCTCTCCACCTGGCGAGAGCGTGGACGGCTTTGTCATGGAGCTCGACAACCTCGCCCAGCACCTGTATTTTTCGTACTATTTCGGCGGAGCGGGCACGGACACAATCAATGGAGCGGCGCTCGACGCAGCCGGCAACCTCTACGTGGTGGGCAACACCAATTCGGCCCTTTTCCCCGCCACCACTGGCTCGGCGCAGACTGGCCTGCACGGCTCGCAAAACGCGTTCGTTGCCGGCTTCGCCTCGACCACGGGCTATTTGATCTACTCGACTTACCTGGGCGGTTCCGGCACCGATTACGGCAACGCCATAGCCGTAGACGCCGCGGGCGACGCTTACGTCACTGGGTCCACCAACTCGACTAACTTTCCGATAGCCGGCGGGCCCTTCCAATCCACGCTCAAGGGCGGAGCGGACGCATTCGTCGCTAAGATCGGGCCTCCCGGCGGTGCGCTGATCTATTCCACCTATCTCGGTGGCAGCGGAAACGACGAGGGCAACGGAATCGCGGTTGACAAGAGCGGCGCGGTGTTCGTCACCGGCGATACGGCATCAACCGACTTTCCGGTGCTGCCCGGCGCTTATCAATCCACGTTCGGCGGCGGCGCCAGCAACGCCTTCGTCACCCGGCTGGATGGCAGCGGCCAGACCCTGCTCAACTCGACCTACCTGGGAGGAAAGGGCGCCGACGCTGGTCTCGCCATCGCCATCGATTCCACCGGCAACTCGTATATCACCGGCAGCACCGCTTCCACCAATTTCCCCATTACCGGCGATGCATTCCAAAGCTCCATTCAAGGCACAGCCAACGCCTTCGTCACCGGCCTGAATGCTTCGGGTTCCGGCCTGCTGTTTTCCAGCTACCTGGGCGGCAGCGGCACGGTGAGTGCCACGGTTGGCGATTATGGCACCGCGGTGGCTTTGAACTGCGCAGCCGGGCTGGTAGTGGCCGGCGTCACGTCTTCCAACAACTTCCCGGCCACCAGCGGAACCATCATGCCGGCTTACCCCGGCGAGGGCCCGGACGGTTTTGTGGCCCAGATAGCCGCCGCCGGCGGCATCCCCAATATCACACCCGGCGGCGTGGTGAACAATGCCACCTTCGCTTCCGGCCCCGTGGCGCCGGGATCGATTGTGGCCATCTACGGAACCGGCCTGGCGCCTTTCACGCAATTGCCCACCGCATTCCCCCTGACCACCTCGCTGGCCGGAGCGACCGTGACCGTGGACGGTGTTCCCGCGCCGATGTTCTACGCCAGCTCGGGCCAGATCAACATCCAACTTCCGTCCGGAACGGGAACCGGCACAGCGGTGGTGATGGTGAGTGACGCTTGCGGCTCCAGCAGTGAGGTGACGTTCGCGGTGGCGCAGACCGCCCCCTACATTCTACAGACCGGCACGGGCCAAGCCATCCTGCTGAACCAGGACAGTACCGTCAACGGTCCGAGCAATCCCGCCAGGGTGGGCACGGTGGCCCAGATATACCTGATCGGCATCGGTCCTGTCGCCAATCCGCCGGCCGATGGCGTAGCCGCTTCTCTGACGAAGCTGTCGTACTCGACTTTCTACCCAGCCGGCGTGACCGCCACCATCAGCGGCTGGCCCGCGCCCGTCGGTTTCCTAGGCTTGGCGCCCGGCTGGGTGGGGCTGGATCAGGCCAACGTGACGGTGCCCGTCGGCTTGGTCACCGGCGCATACCCGGTGGTCCTCACGGTCAACAACGTGCCCAGCAACGGCCCCACCATGTACGTCACCCAATAGGGTGGGGCATGCTTTAGCTTGCCCGTCCCAGGAACAAACCGGGACAGCGTCCCAGTAAATGTTTCTTGGCCGTTTCGACCGCAACGACCCCGCTTCGGCTGCCCTTCCCTGTTGCGTCGGGTTGCACGCCAATCACCGCTCTCTGGAATTCTCTTAAATCGTTGTCCCCACAGGCCTTCCACCACGTTCCGGCACTTCGGATGCCGTCCCCCACTCTCTCTTGTGCCAAACTGAGGTTAGGAAGCAGGCAGCTTGTGCGGCCAGGAACGAGCGAGAATGGGACAGATTGGCCCATTCTGGAACACTGGTTTTGAGTGTTTTCGATAGTTTAGCGGTTTTCCGTGGGACAGAATTGTCCCACGCGAGGCGAGGAATGCAGGGGAACCTGGGGGCCTCGGACCCCACCATCTGTGCCCGCCTCGTGGCCATGATGCGAGGGCGCATCTGGGTATGGACGACGGCGCTTGTCGCACGACCGGCGGGCCTTACCGCATGGCATACGAGCTCAGCACTTTCACGTAATTCGCCCGCTCGAAGGCTTTCGGCTGCGGCACCGCGTTGCGGCTCATGCTGCCCTGCATCTGCTTGATGGAATCGTATTCGTGCTCTCCCATCCAGACCAGCAGCTCGGTGCACAGCGTGTCCAGGTAGCTGATGCCGCGTTTCAGCAACGCCGAAGTCATCATCGCTACTTTGGCGCCCGCCATCATCGCCTTGATCACGTCGGTGGCGCTGTGCACGCCGCCGGTGAGCGCCATGTCGGCCTTGATGCTGCCGTATAGCACCGCGATCCAGTGCAGCCGGAGCAGCAGCTCATGCGAGTTGCTGAGGATCAGGTTGGGCACCACCTCCAGCTCTTCGAGATCGTAATCCGGCTGGTAGAAGCGGTTGAACAGCACCAGCCCGTCCGCCCCGGCCGCGTCCAGCTTGCGGCCCATGTTCGCCAGCGAGCTGAAATACGGCCCCAGCTTGACGGCCAGCGGGATGCGTACTTCGCCCCGGATGGCCTCCACTAGCTCGATGTACTGCCGCTCCACCTGATCGCCGGTAACGTTGGCGTCGGTCGGGATGTAGTAGATGTTCAATTCGAGCGCGTCCGCCCCGGCCTGCTGGATCTGCTTGGCGTACCGCAGCCAGCCGCCCTTGGTGGTGCCGTTGAGGCTGGCGATCACCGGAATTTTGACCGCCTGTTTGCACTTGGCGATATGCTCCAGGTAACCGTCGGCGCTGCGCACCGGGGTGTTGAGCTCGGGGAAATTGGTTTGCGCTTCCGACGATATGGACGAGGTTTCGGTGATGAAGCGGTCGAGCTCGTCGCTTTCGATTTCGATCTGCTCCTCGAACAGCGAGTGCAGCACCACGGCCGCCGCTCCCGAGTCCTCCATGCGGCGGATGTTCGCCACGTCCTCGCACATCGGCGAGGAAGAGGCCACCAGCGGGTTCTTCAGTTTCAACCCGAGATAGGTTGTCGATAGGTCGATGGTCTTGCTCAGGTCGATCATTTTTTCACCTCCGCGGTGGCCGGTTCGTGCGCCATGTAGTCGTACAGTTTCCATTGCTGGTTGACATCCTGTTGCGCCAGCGCCAGCAGCCGCTTGGCTTCTTCGGGATTACTCTTCACCAGCATGGTGTAGCGCGTTTCGTTGTAAATGAAATCCTTGAGTGCGGCGGCGGGCGCCTTGGAATCGAGTTGGAACGGATTCTTGCCCTGCGCCACCAGGTCCGGGTTGTAGCGGAACAGCGGCCAGTAGCCGGTGCTCACCGCCAGCTTCTGCTGATCCATTCCGTGCGCCAGGTCGTAGCCGTGGGCGATGCAATGGCTGTAGGCGATGATGATGGACGGCCCGTGGAAAGCTTCCGCCTCCAGGAACGCCTTGACGGTATGCATGTCGCCGGCGCCCATGGCCACCCGCGCCACGTAGACGCTTCCGTAACTCACCGCCATCATGGCCAGGTCCTTCTTGCCGACCGGTTTGCCGCCGGCGGCGAACTTGGCCACCGCGCCGCGCGGAGTGGCTTTGGATGCCTGGCCGCCCGTGTTCGAATAGACTTCGGTATCGAGCACCAGAACGTTCACGTTGCGGCCGCTGGCCAGCACGTGGTCGAGGCCGCCGTAGCCGATGTCGTAGGCCCAGCCGTCGCCGCCCAGAATCCACACGCTCTTCTTCACCAGCGCGTCGGCCACCGCCAGCAGGTCGCCCGCTTCGCGGCTGCCATTGCCGGCCAATTTCTCGCGCAGGATTTTCACCCGGTCGCGCTGCGCGAAGATACCGGGCTCGGTGGTCTGATCGGCTTTCAAAATCGCCTCGACCAGCTCGTCGCCCAGCGCTGCGCCGAGCCTCGTCACCAGCTCGCGCGCGTATTGGTTCTGCGCGTCCACCGCCAGCCGCATGCCCAGGCCGAATTCGGCATTATCTTCAAACAGCGAATTCGACCAGGTCGGCCCGCGGCCCTCCGCGTTGATGCAGTACGGCGTGGTGGGCAGGTTGCCGCCGTAGATCGACGAACAGCCGGTGGCGTTGCCGATGTACACGCGGTCGCCGAACAGTTGCGTCATCAGCTTGATGTACGGCGTTTCGCCGCAGCCCGAGCAGGCGCCCGAGAACTCGAAGAGTGGCCGCAGAAGCTGCACGTCCTTCACCTGCTTCATGGAAAGCGCGGCGCGGTCGGTCTCCGGAATCCCCAGGAAGAAGTCCCAATTGGCGGCCTCGCTTTCGCGAATCGGCGGTTGCGGCACCATATTGATGGCGCGGCGCTTCACCTGCGTCTTGTCCTTCACCGGGCAGAACTCCACGCACAGCGTGCAACCGGTGCAATCCTCCGGCGCCACCTGCAGCGTGTACTTCTTAGCCTTCATGTCCTTCCAGCCCGCCGGAACGGCTTTGAACGTGGCCGGCGCGCCCGCCAGGTGCTTCGCGTCGTACACCTTGGCGCGGATTACCCCATGCGGGCAAACCAGAATGCACTTGCCGCACTGGATGCACAGCTTTTCGTCCCATTCCGGGATCTCGAGCGCGATGTTGCGCTTTTCCCACTGCGTGGTGGCGCTGGGGAAAGTGCCGTCGATGGGCATGGCGCTCACCGGCAGCTCGTCGCCTTCTCCGGCGATAATTCGCCCGAGCACCTTCTGCACGAATTCCGGCGCGGCGGCGGGGACGGCCGGCCGAATGTCGAATTGAGAGCTGACCGCGCCCGGAACCTTAACCTCGTGCAGGTGGGCCAGCGCCTCGTCCACCGCCGCGAAATTCTTCTTCACCACGCTTTCGCCGCGCTTGCCGTATGTTTTTTCGATGGTGTGCTTGATGGCGGCGATGGCTTCGTCCGGCGGCAGCACACCGCTGATAGCGAAGAAGCAGGTCTGCATGATGGTGTTGATGCGCCCGCCCATGCCGGTATCGTTGGCCACCTGGTAACCGTCGATCACGTAGAACTTGAGCTTCTTGTCGATGATCTGCCGCTGCACCGTGCGCGGCAGGTGGTCCCACACTTCCTCAGGTCCGTAGATGCTGTTGAGCAGGAAGGTGGCGCCCGGTTCGGCCGCCTTCAGCATGTCGATCCGCTCCAGGAACGAGAACTGGTGGCAGGCCACGAAGCTGGCCTTGGCGATCAGGTAGCTCGAACGCAGCGGCGTGGGCCCGAAGCGCAGGTGCGAAGTCGTGATGGCGCCCGATTTCTTCGAATCGTAAACGAAATATCCTTGCGCGAAGTTGTCGGTTTCCTCGCCGATGATCTTGATCGAGTTCTTGTTGGCGCCAACGGTTCCATCCGCGCCCAGCCCGAAGAACAGCGCGCGCACCGTCCCGGCGGCTTCGGTCGAAAACTCGGGGTCGTAATCCAGGCTGGTGTGGCCGACGTCGTCCACGATGCCGATGGTGAAATGGTTCTTCGGTTTCGGCTTGGCCAGCTCGTCCAGAACGCCCTTCGCCATTGCCGGAGTAAATTCTTTGGATGCAAGTCCGTAGCGCCCGCCGATCACCTTTTTCCTGAGATCCGCTTCGACCAGCGCCGTGATCACTTCGGTGTAGAGCGGCTCGCCCGTTGCGCCCGGCTCTTTGGTGCGGTCGAGCACCGCGATGGACTGGACGGAGGCCGGCAACGCTTCGATGAACTTATCGATCGCGAACGGCCGGAACAGCCTCACTTTCAGCAGGCCGACTTTTTCGCCTCTTGCGTGGAGCGCTTCCACGCATTCCTGCGCCACTTCGCTGCCCGAGCCCATCATCACCAGAACCCGCTCGGCATCCGGCGCGCCCACGTAGTCGAACAGCCGGTATTGCCGGCCGACGATGCGCGCGAACTTGTCCATGGTATTCTGCACGATGGTCGGGGCGGCCAGATAGTAGGGGTTGATGGATTCGCGCGCCTGGAAGTAGACGTCCGGATTCTGCGCCGTGCCGCGGATCACCGGGCGGTCGGGCGAAAGCGCCCGCGCGCGGTGCGCGTGCACCAGGTTGTCGTCGATCATGCCGCGCAAGTCTTCGTCGGTCAATTGTTCGATTTTGGCGACCTCGTGCGAGGTGCGGAAGCCATCGAAAAAGTGCAGGAACGGCACGCGCGCGTCGAGCGTGGCTGCGTGCGCAATCAACGCCAGGTCCATCACTTCCTGGACCGAGCCGGAACTCAGCAGGGCAAACCCGGTCGAGCGCGCCGCCATCACGTCGCTGTGATCGCCGAAAATCGAGAGCGCCTGCGCCGCCAACGCCCGCGCCGCGATGTGAAATACGGTCGCCGTCAGCTCACCCGAGATCTTGTACATGTTCGGGATCATCAGCAGCAAGCCTTGCGAGGCGGTGAAGGTTGTGGCTAGTGACCCAGCCTGCAACGCCCCATGCAGCGCGCCGGCGGCGCCACCCTCGCTTTGCATTTCGATCACCGTGGGCACGGTTCCCCAGATATTCGGCCGGTTCTCGCTCGACCACTGGTCCGCCCATTCACCCATGTTCGACGAAGGTGTAATCGGGTATATGGCTATGACTTCGCTGACTTTATGAGCAACGTACGCGGCGGCTTCGTTGCCGTCGATGAGTACTTTTGGCCGGTTGGCTGTTGTACTGGACAACTTTCCCTCCTGCGGGGCTTTCAGATTTGGAATTGGTTTCCTTAAGCCATATTATAAGATCTGTTTGTCGTAAAAATCCACAACTATTTTGCGAGTTCACAAGCGTGAAATTAGTTACTGTGGGGCAGAACCCCTTGGTCTGCGGCCGACGCCCCCGTCGGCCTTGCTTGATGCATCCGAATAGTGTCCGCCAAGAGCCGGACCGGGGGGTCCGGCGCGGACGAGGGCGTCCGCCCCACGGGCTTCCTTACTGGACTGTTTTCAGCATCTCCGATACCTTGGACGGAGTCACCTGGTCGTCGGGAATCCCGGCGATGCGCGCCAGTAGAATCGCGGCGAAGGCGGCGTGGCCCCAGTCCCGCCATTGCGCCATTTCGCGCAACGGCACCAGCGCGCCGGCGCGCAGCGCATCGAGCACGGCGGGATCGCGGGATTCCGAGAGCATGAGGAAGAGCAGGCCGGCTTTGTTTCGGTCCGTCCAATCGAGCGAATGGAGCATCGGAACGAAGCGCGCAACCGGGATGCGCCTGGTGACTTCCGCTCCGAGATTGCACAGGACCTCCAGCGCGCGGATGGCATTGTCGCGCACGCCGTCCTTGGCGTCGAAGGAAGCCCGCACCAGCGCGGCGATCTGTTCCGGCGATCGCTCGGCGTAGCCCAGCGCCTCGGCGGCGTCGGCACGCTCTTCGGCAGATCGCGAAGTTTCGAGCACGCGGAATGTCGTCGCCGTGTTCGAGCGGACCCAGTCGCGAATCTTGAGTTGATCGCCGCGCGCCTCCGGGTTCTTCATCAGCGCGTAACCCTCGCTATCGTCTTCTCGCGAATCGCCTTTCTTGATGGCGGCGATGGTATCTTTCTCCAACTGGGTAAAGAGCCGGTGCGCCTCCTTGGGCAGCTTGAGTTCGCCAGTAGGCTCCGGATTGTAGCGCACCGGCGGGGCTTCCGGCTCGGCGAGGCCGAAGAAGATGGTCGAGCGGCCATCTTCCAGGCAGCACACTCTTTTGATCTTCGCGGCTGCCCGCCCGGTCAGCTTTACTAACGCCTCCTCCGCCGCCTGGATGGCCTCCGTTGATGGCACGGCATCGCCCTCTTTGAACGGCAGCGCCGCGCGCAACTGCGCGAGGTCAAGCGTCCCATAGCCATAAAAATCGATGATGCCGATCCGTTCCGAAGCCGGCTGGGCCGCAGCCGAGGCAGCCAGGACAATCAGCGACAATGCCGCGATTCGTAAGCGCATCCTTCAGCCATTCTGACGCAGATTGAGCCCGCATTGTTCGCGCGTTTCATTTCTGGCGAGCGCCTGAGCGAGGTTTGTTAACATACTCGAAGAAGCCCGATGATTCGCAACTACCTGCGCCAGGTTTATCGCACCGTGCTCCCTCTGTTGTACGCGCGCAGCCAGTTCAAGCTATTCCTCAAGGCCGGGCTGGGCGAGATCGATCTGCGCATGCTCGCGCTGGCTTCCACGACGGACTACTTCTCCAATTTTGTCCGCGCCATCCCGATCCGGGCGCCGTTCGGCAAGTCGATGGTCGTCATCGCGCCGCACCAGGACGATGAAGCGATCGGGTGCGGCGGCGCGCTTGCCCTCCAGGTTCGCAGCGGACAGGCGGCCTCCATCGTGGTGCTCCTGGACGGCGCCAGCGAGTACGAGCAACTGGGCCTCACACGCCCGGCTTTGATGGAGATGCGAAACGAGGAGTCCCGGCGCGCCGCCGCCGTGATTGGCGCGCCGCCTCCCGTCTTTCTCGGTCATCCGGTCCTTGCGGATGATGACGCTCAGATCGCGGAAATGGCGTACATCCTGCTTGATCGCAAGGCCGACGCCGTCTTCATCCCGTTCCCGCTCGATGGCAATAGCGAACACCGCATCGCCAACCGGATTCTGGCCGGCGCCCTCCGCAAGATCTCCTGGGACGTGCGGGTCTTCGGCTATGAGGTCTGGGGGCTCGCGATCCCGAACGTGGTCTTGATCATCGACGATGTGATCGAAGCGAAAACCGAGATGCTCCGTTGTTTTGCCTTCGCCAATTCGGCGCTCGATTACACTAACAGCACGCTGGGCCTGAATATGTATCATTCCCGCTTGCTCGGCGCGGGCGAGTGCCGGTACGCGGAGCGATTCTTCGAGCTCCCGCGCGAGGAATACATCGAACTGGTGGGCCGGATCCGCGCCGCCGAATCGTCCGCGGCGGCAGCGACGTCACAGCCCTCCGCGTCCGGTCCTCCGGGGCAAACCGGGGATAGCGCGCCATGACGCTCAATCAGGCGCTCGCCATCGTCAACTCTCGAAAAGGGAGCCGCGGGAAAGACGTTTTCTACCTGGCTTGCGGCTTCGAACCCCTCCATCTGGCGACCCTGTTCCGGGCCCATCTGCTCGAACGGCGGTCCGACGATTGGAATGTCGAAGTGCACCACGGCGTCTACGGGGATCTCCGCGGCAACATCGAATCGGCTGCCCGGTCATCCGCTGTCGCGGCGGCCGTGGTGATGGAGTGGAGCGACGTCGACCCGCGGCTCGGCCTGCGCAGCAGTGGCGGCTGGTCGAATCGAGCCAAGGCGGATCTGCTCGCCAATTGCCCCGAGCGTTACGCCCAGATCGAAGCCGCTATCGCTACGCTGGACGCCCGCATGCCGGTTGCGCTCGCGCCGCCCTCCCTGCCCTTGCCGCCGATCGGGAACACGATCCGCGCCCAGAGCAGCGTCCTCGAACTCGAACTGGAGCACCAGTTGGCTGCATTCCTGGCGCGCATCGCGCGGGTTTCCGGCGTCCGCGTGCTGCATCCATCGCGGTTCGAGCCGCCGGTTGCTTCGCTGGACGCCCGCATGGAACTGATCGCCGGCTTCCCTTACACGGTTCCGTTTGCGAGCCGGCTGGCAGCCTCGCTGGTCGACGTGCTTTGTCAGCCAACCCCGAAGAAGGGCCTGATTACCGATCTGGATGGCACGCTATGGTCGGGAATCGCCGGCGAGGTAGGGGTGGAGGGCATCTCCTGGAGTCAGGAGCATCACACGCAGGCGCACGGGCTGTATCAGCAGATGCTCGGCCATCTGGCCGGTTGCGGCGTTCTGCTGGCGGTCTGCTCGAAGAACGAAATGACCACGGCCGAGGCCGCACTGGCCCGCAAAGACCTCTTTCTGAATCCCGAATCGTTCTTCCCCATCTGCGCCAACTGGGGGCCGAAATCGGCCTCCGTGGCCCGCATTCTCGACACCTGGAACATTGCCGCCGATGCCGTCGTTTTCGTCGACGACAGCCCCATGGAGCTGGACGAGGTGCGACGGGCTTATCCCGGAATGACCTGTCTCGCGTTCCCCGGCAGAGATCCCGCCGCGGTATGGCATCTTCTCGCCGAGTTGCGCGATCTTTTCGGCAAACCCGTTCTGATGGAGGAGGACCGGCTGCGCCAGTCCAGCATCCGCGCCGCCGCCCAGGTCCGCGAAATGGCGGCGGACGGCGGCTCTCCCGAGTTTCTCGGCACCCTGCAGGGGACCGTGACGATTGCCTGGCGCGTGGACCCGGCCGATCGGCGGCCGCTCGAGTTGATCAACAAGACCAATCAGTTCAATCTCAACGGCCGCCGCATTGGCGACACCGAATGGCAGCGCCTGGCGGAACGGAACGATACGGTCCTCGCGGTGGTTTCCTACCAGGACAAATTTGGCCCGCTGGGAAAGATTGCGGTCCTGCTCGGCTCTCAACTCGGCGGCAAGGTCAGGGTATCGCATTGGGTGATGAGCTGCCGGGCGTTCTCCCGCCGAATCGAGCATCACACACTCGACGCCCTCTTCCGCCGCACCAACGCCGAAGAAATCGAGTTCGCTTTTGAGCCAACCGAAAGAAATCAACCGCTCCAGGAATTCTTCCGCATTCTTGGCGTCTCCCGGGATGCCGGGGGAACCCTTCGCATTCCGCGTGCCGCTTTTCTCGACCGCCGCGGAACGCTTCCTCACGAAGTCTCGAATCTGACAGAATGAGATGTTGCCCAAAATGAACGATACGAAAGAGAAGGTCACCCGTTGTTTCTCGAGCGTATTCCCGGACATCCGGCCGGATGAGATACCCAGCGCCAGCACGTCCACGGTGGCGGCATGGGATTCGGTGGCGCACGTCACGCTTCTCTCCTCGATCGCGGAAGAGTTCGGCCTGGACTTCGATTTCGAGGATTTCGAGGACCTGGTTTCCTACGCGTCAATCGTGGACTATCTGGAGCGTAAGCCGGCCAATGGATGAGGCGCCGCAGCAGGCCTCGCGGGGCGTTCGAACGCTGCACCACATCGGCTTCGTGGTCGCCAGCATCCCTTCGACACTGGATGGGTTCATCCGCTCCCTCGGCGCATCCTGGGACCAGCAGGTTTTCGAAGATCCGTACCAGAAGGTCAAAGTGGCGTTCCTCAGTACCGGTGCTGCCGAGCCTCAGATCGAACTCGTGGAGCCGGTCGGCGAGGATTCGCCTGTCCGGAGATTCCTCGCGCAGAAAGGCGGCGGCTTGCACCATTTCTGCTACCAGACCGACGATTTGGAAGCCGAATTACAGTTGATGCGATCGCGGCGCGCCATCCTGGTCAGGAAGCCTACACCGGCGGTCGCCTTCGGTGGCCGCCGGATCGCCTGGATGCTCACACGGGAGAAGTTGCTGGTTGAGTTTCTGGAGTCGGAGCGGGCGGTCCAGCCGTCGTCAAGGTGTTGATCGGGCGAGGGGCGATCGATGATGTGTTTCGCCTGCTGGCCCGAAGCGCGTATGCGGCGGCGTCTTAGCCCGACCCCACAAACCGGGAAAACACATGGGAGAAGTTCAGGCATTTACTGAAGAGCACGTGCAGGACGCCGCCGGTCTCTATTTGAGATCCATGCGGGGGGAGAACAGGCCCGCGCCTGTGTCCCTGCAGAATTATTTTCGCGAGATCTTCTTCGGTAACCCTTGGGTTACCCCTGAGATACCAGCCCTGGTGTATTTGGAAAAAGGAAAAGTGGTCGGCTTTCTCGGCGTCATACCGAGGCCCATGGAGTTTCGAGGGCGTCGAATCCGCGCGGCGGTCGGCACCCAATTCATAGTGGAGAAAGAAACGTACCGCGGACCCGCCGCGTTCGACCTTCTCCGCCGCTTGTTCCGAGGTCCTCAGGAACTTACTTTCACAGACGGCTCGGGGGAGTCAGCCGCGCAAGTTTGGACTGCGCTGGGCGCGCGAGTTGCCCGGCTGTATTCATTCAACTGGATTCGCTTCCTGCGTCCTTACGAAGGCGCGCGCGGATTCCTCGACCGCTCCGGCGGGGCGCCGGTGCGCCTATTGAAGGCGGCCTCCGGCCTGGTTGCGCCGCCCATCGATTACCTGCTATCGAAAGCGCTGCCCGCGCTGCGACGCCCCATCTCACGTTACTCCGCCCGGCTGGTATCGGCCGGCGAATTGCTGGACGCGATTCAGGATGCGAAGGGCCGCGAACCGCTGCGGCCGCTTTACACGCCGGGCGATTTCCAATGGCTGATGTCGCAGGCCGCTCGTGGCACCAGCCCCGGCGAGTTTCGCATGATGACCGTCCACTCTCCCGATGGCGAGCGCTGCGGTTCGTTTGTGTACTACGCGAAGCCGCGCGCCGCGGCGTATGTTTTGCAGATCGGCTGGCGCCGGCGGGACAATTTCCCCGAGATCCTGCGGGCTTTGTTCCAGGACGCTTGGGATCAGGGAGCTTCCGCCGTCAAAGGGCAGGCGATTCCCCAGTTCCTGACGGCGTTGTCCGAACAGCAGTGCCTCTTTCGTCAACTCGATTCTTCCGTAGTCGGCTATTCGGCGGATCCGGACATCCTGAACTCGCTTTTGCTGGGCGACGCGGCGATTTCGAGACTCGACGGGGAATGCTGGATCCGGTTCTCGGCCGAATCCTGGACGTGAGCGCTCCTTCTCCGGATAGCTCCCTGAGGGCTCATTTTCGTTGCGGAATCATCGCCAAGATATAATGCTCATGATGAACATTGTGAAGCGGTTGGTTTGGGGCGCGCTGGATTCGTTTCCTCTATGGCAGATCATACGCGCCTTTGACCTGGTTTCCTACAATCGCCTGGGCCGGCGCGGAATGCTCGATCAGGCTTTTGAATTTGCCGTCGTGAACCAGGTTCCCGGCGACTATTTCGAATTCGGCGTGTGGCGCGGGACCACCTTCTGCTTCGCTCATCGGCTCAAGAAAAAAATGGGTCTGAAGATGAGGATGTGGGCATTCGATTCCTTTGAAGGCCTGCCAGCCATCGACGAAATCAAATTCAACGTGTTCACGCAGGGAGAATAC
>JBAVIH010000489.1:0-3402 GCA_049686695.1 Bryobacteraceae bacterium
TCCTCGGCCAGTTGCCCGGCCGAGGAGTAGCGCTCGGCCGGCGTCGCGGCCAGCGCCTTGCGCACCACGCGGTCGAGGTCGCCCGCCAGGCGCCGCGGCAGATTCACTTCGCCGTCGGGGTCTCTCAGCCGGCTGGCCAGGTCCGCACCGAAGGCCTTCTCGCCCGCCACCAACTCATACAGCACCGCGCCCAGCGAGAAGACATCGCTCAGCGTCGTCGCCGGCTCGCCACGCAACTGCTCCGGGCTCGCGTAGCCCGCCGTGATCATCATGAAGCCGGTCTGCGCCATGGCTTCTTCGCCCATCAGTTTCGCCGCGCCGAAATCGAGCAGCTTCGGCTTCCCCTCGCGATCGACCAGGATGTTCGACGGCTTGATGTCGCGGTGCACGATCAGGTTCTGGTGCGCCCATTCGACGGCGCCGCAGACGTCGCGGAACATCTCGAGCTTGCGATCCGGACTGGCCGGGAACTTGTCGATCGGCACGCCGTCGACGTATTCCATTACGATGTACATCTGGCCGTCATCGGTGATGCCGCCGTCGAGCAGACGCGTGATATTCGGATGGTTCAGTTTCGCCAGGATCTGCCGCTCGCGGCGGAAACGCTCGCGGAATTCCTCGGTTTCGAGCGGCAGGCCGATCAGCTTCACCGCTGCCTGCATTTGGAACGCGCCGTCGGCGCGCTCGGCCAGGTAGACCGCGCCCATGCCGCCGCGGCCCAGCGGCCGGATTACCTGCCAGGCACCGAAGCGATCCGCCGGCAAGGGCGCGGAGCTTTCGGATTCCGCCGCCGGTGAAGACGGGCTGTCCTGGGCGGCGTCGGGACTGTCCTGATCGTACAGGGCGTCGAGCAGAGACAGGACTTCGTCCCGTATGGCCGGATCGGGATCCTGATCGGCCAGCCAGGCGGCGCGGACATCTTCCGGCCGTTCGAGCGCGGCGTGGAACAGATCCTCGACTCGCAGCCACCGGGCAGGCGTCATGGCCTACGGATCTCCCTGGGCCGCAGCTCGCGGAACAGCCAGGCCCGCGCCGTGGTCAAGTCGCGGTCCACGGTGGCCTTGGACAACCCCAGGATTTCCGCCGTCTCGTTGGCGCTGACGCCCAGATAGGCGCGAAGTTCGAGCACCTTGGCTTTGCGCTCGTCGAAGGCTTCCAGCTTCGACAACGCCAGGTCGAGATCGGTGATGTCGCTGGGACGCCGCCCCAACCATGGCATTTCCGCGACCGGAGCGAAGGCCATGGAAAGGGCACGCTTTTCGACCGGCCGCTTGCGGGCGTGATCGGTCAGGATCGAGCGCATCACGCGTGCGCAGAAACGGTAGAAGTGCTCGCGGTCGTCCCAATCCGTCCGGCCTTTTCTGGCCAGCCGCAAGTACAGCTCACAGACCAGTGCCGTCGGCTGGAGGGTGTGGTCGGGCCGTTCCGATCGCATCAGCGCGCCGGCGATGGTGCGGAGACGGTCGTAAGCCAACGGCAGGAGCCGGCGAAACGCTTCATCGCGCCCCTTGCCCCACTCCTCGAGCAGCAGCGTAAGATCCGGATCCCGTTCGCCTGGCGGAGAATGCGGCGTCGCGCTCACTTCGTGAACAGTATACCAGTCAAACGCCTCCCGAACTCCGCTTACGGATGGCTGCTCGGGGGCTGGTCATGGTACCTCCGACACGGGCCTGTCGCGAATTTCCGTCCGGCGCTGTGAGTCATTTTGCCGCCGGGCTTCGCCTTATGATTGACACCGCTCGGCCTGGCCGGGCCGTCGGAAAGGACTTTACGAATTCATGAATGCCAAGTTCCGCCTGGTTTTTTGCTGCGCCGCTCTGTTCACCCTGTCTATCGGCAATCTAAAGGCCGACCTCATCGGCTACACGAGCCTGAGCGATGGCAGCTTCGGAACCGTCGATCTCAACACCGGTGCGTTCTCCTCGCTTGGGAACACCGACGGAGTGGCGTTCCCAGGTCTGGGAGCGCTTAACGGCACGCTTTACGGTACGCTCTACGAGACTTTCACCGGCAACCTGTATCGGATAAACCCGTCGAACGGAACCCTCACCACCGTTGGGGATGGGGCCACGGACTATGAATGCTTCGGGTCGACCACCAGCGGGTTATACGCGCTGGGTTACGGCGGCGGCGCGTATGGGACCCTCTACTCCATCAATCCGGCCAATGGCGCAGCCACGTCAATCGGGCCGACCGGCCTCACCGTGGGGGCCGGTCCCACGGCGGGCGATTGGTTTGGCCTCTCGACCGGTTCGAGCACCTTGTATTTTTCAAACCTGGGAAACCTCTACACGATCAATACCAGCACTGGAGCGGCGACGGAGGTCGGGAGCATCGGTACACAGGTTGCGGCGATGGTCTGGGAGGGCGGCGTCCTATACGGGGCCGCGGGAACGCAAATAGACACACTCAACACAACCACCGGCGCAGCCACGGCCGGCCCCAACCTTTCGGGTACGTCGGGCCAGTCTATCTTCGGCCTTGCGCCGGATCCGTTACCGTCGTCGCCGACTGCGCCGGAGCCGGGAACCACGGCCTTGTTCGCAGTTGGCGCCGCGGCGTTAGGGCTGGTTCGCCGCGGCCGTGCCCGGTAGCGCCGCGATGGATAGCTTCGCGTCCTGCGAGGGAGGGCCCGTTGTCGTAGGCAGGCATGCCGGGGTGTCCTGGCAACCTTTTGGAGGTGACTACCGTGTCTCATAGCAACCGCCGAGCCAGCGCGATCGGCCGGCTGGCCGCGATCTGCCTGCTGACCGCCCCGCCGGCCGCCTGGGGCCAGGGCGCGTTTCCGTTTGCGGCGAAAATGCAGCAGGCGATCCAGGCGCGGCTGGGGTCTGTGATTCAGCACGCGGCTGCCGGGGCTGCTACTCTGGCGCCGCAGGTAGCTTCGGGCGGTGTGTTGAGCGCGGCGACGTACACGCTGAATGCGCCGGTCGCGCCCGGCATGCTGGTCGCCATCTTCGGCAGCAATTTCGCCAGCGCCGGAGCGCTGTACACGGCGCCGGCGCTCCCCTGGCCAACGCAGCTTGGCGGCGCCTCGGTGACCATAGGGGGCGAAGCGATGCCGGTCTACGTGGTGACGCCGGGGCAGATCAATGCCATGATTCCGTACGACGTCGCGGTGAACACCTCGCTGCCGCTGGTGGTGACGACCGCCGGCGGAACTTCGCCCGCCGTGCCGATAAACGTCGTGCCCAGCCAGCCGGGCATTTTCACGCTGGCGCAAAACGGGCAGGGCACGGGGATCGTCGTGATCGCCCACGCGGATGGGACGCTGGCGCTGGCCGGCAACGGCAACATCGCCAAAGCCGGCGACGTGCTGGTGATCTACGGCACGGGCCTGGGCGCGAAGACGCCGCCGCTCACCGCGGGCACGGCGGCGCCGGCCGGCACGCTGGCCTGGGC
>JBAVIH010000490.1:0-11129 GCA_049686695.1 Bryobacteraceae bacterium
CCGGGTAACTGGCGTGTCGATCGGGAATTGGGCGATCACGTCCCCGTCGGCGAACGAAGGCTCGGGCTCGGCAACGGTTTGCGGAACCGCGCCGATCACCACGATCTTCGCTTCGTAGGGCGCCAGCGCCAGCGGCAGGTGGACTGAATCCTGGCCGGCAATCGCGCCCGTCATGAGATGGATCTCTCCTGTGCCAGCGTCCCACGCCTGCGCTTGTCCTTGGCCGGAGACCTCCGCCGTGCGCGTTTGCGGCTGGTTGCTTTCGTTGAAGAAGAAGTACAGGTCGGCATCGCGCCAGGTGCGGTGAGTGTATTTCAGCGCGGCCGATGGGCTATCGAGCGCGACATCGGGCTTCGGCAGGGCGGCGATGACGCGCGCGGTGAGATCGCCGGCGGGTTCGATCAGCGTGGCGAAGCTGAGGTCGGGCTTTTCGCTCGCATCGCGGAACGTCCGGTCGGCCACGATGCTGGGCGCGACACCGTCGAAGATCACCTTGCCGCCGGCTGCGGCCATGGCGCGCAGGCGATTGAGCGCGGCGCGCGAGATTACGGTGGAAGACGGAACGATGACCGCGCGGTAGACCTGCCCGCTGAGGTTGCGGAAGGTTCCGTTTTCCAGGGTGGCGACGGAGCTAAGCGACTGCTCGTCGAAGTAATCGAAATCGATCTGGTGCTCCAGCAGTTGTTTGCCCAGCTTGGTGGTGCTGCGGTCGGCCGCTTCGTCGCCCAACCACATGCTGCTCGCCGGATGGTAGAGGGCCACCTGCGCGGCGGGCCTCCCAATCGCCATTAAATACGATGCGCGGTTGGTGTACCAGGCCAGCATGGCGGCCTGCGGCGGCGTTTCACCGGAAGCGCCGGCGGGCCGTATGACGGGTATGCGGATCTGCGGCGCGTTGACGCCGCGCACGAACTGGTAATCCAACTGGAACTTGCCGTCCACGCCGGTGCCGCCGCCCTCTTCCGCCCACACACGCGGGCGACCGAACAGGTGCGCCGCGGACGATGCCAGCTTGGGGAAGTTGTCGTTGACATCATAGATGGTATCTTCGCGAATCACCGCGCTTGGAACGAGCTGGTTCAGATTGTCGATGCCGGGAATCTGCACGTGGCGCATGTCGCGGAAGAAATCGCCCTCGTTGCGGATGAGATCCTCGCCGTGCGAAAGGTTCAGCATCAACTCTTCGTGGTTCAGGTGGACCAGGTATTCCAGATTGTTCGCGGCGCACCAATCGGCCTGCACCCCGAAGAAGCTCTCACGAAAGATGCCGCTCCAGACGTCCCAGTAATCGGCCTTCACGCGCTTGGTTTCGTCGCTCAACTTGGGCGCGAAGAAGAGCGGCAGATAGGGTTGCAGATCGTACCCTTTTTGTTCGCGGAAGGCGTCGAGCAGCTTGGGCGTCCAGGGCATGAATCCGGTGTAGTCGGGTTCGTCGCCGAAAAAGCCGAGCACGGTCATGCCGAATTCCTGGCCGAAGAGTTGTTTGTAGACTTCGTGCGTGGTCTTCAGGAACGCGCGCGTGGCATCCGGGTTGAGGTAGTCGATCAGCGAGTAGAGGCTATCCTTCGAGTAAGTGCCGTCGGCGCGGTTGATGTAACGCGTGGGCGAGCTGCGAAATACGTGGCGGACTAAGATTACCTCCGACCGGCCGTCCGGCGGAGCCGTCCATTTGATGAGGCCCCCGGCGACGGGCAGCGCGTCGGTTTTTTCGGCTGCAGGCTGCGAATTCGCGGCGCCCCTCGGCGGTGGAATGAGCGTGTGGGTGAGCACGCCGAGGGTATCGGGTAGCGCCGGGATCGAGATAGTCTGTCCGGGAGCCACGCTGATTTGTGTGTCGGCAACGATTCCCTGCATGGTGAGCTGCGGGTATTCCTCGCTGATCCTGCCGCCGGCGAAACCGCTGGGGTAACTGCCCTCGTCGGCCAGCCAGACTTTCATGCCGCGCTTGCGCGCCTCTTCGACGGCGAACTTAGTGAGAGCGAGATGTTCGGGCGAGAGGTACTTGGGAGACATGTTGCGAGCAGGCCCGAAGTTGACCACATAGACCCCGTTGGCGATTAGCTGGTCGAACTCCTGCACGATACGCGCCTGGGTCAATTCGTTGCCCCAGATGGCCCAATGGATGGCGCCGTATTCGCGCGGCGGCGTGCGGAAGTCAGAGGCCACTTCGTTGACGGAAGGGACGGTGATCTGTTGCCATGGGCGTTGCGCCGGCAACCCGGCTGCGCACACAGCTAATAAGACTACCCTGCAGGCGTTCTTCATCGCGATCTCCGAGCGATCAGTATAACTATTCGCGTTTGCGATGTCAGGTCCGCCGTGCCCACACTACCGGGCGTCGAGTTACTGCGGAAGCGTGTAGAACTCGTAACGGATTTTCCACTCCGCGTCCTGCCCCGGCGCAATCTCGAGATCGATGAAAGCCTCCGGGCAGACGGTGGTGCGGATGGACCAGAAGACCAGCTTCGCAATGGGCCGGTCCGACGTTTGCCGCACGCCGATTCCCGCTTTCCGGTTCTCGACCCGGATGTCATAATCGCGCGCCGTGTCACCGAAACCGTCCATGGCGGTGTAGACGTACTGGCCCTCCTGCAGCTCCTTCAGGTAGGTAAACTCCTTGCCCCGCGCTTCCGCCGCCCCGTGCAGATCGGCCTGCGGGTGCACTGTAAACGGAAACCGCACGCTGTAGTCAGGGCCCGCGGGAAAGTGATCCAGCATGTAGAAGTTGTGCTCGTAGACGCTGGTCGAGATCGGCTTCCTGCCGGTGTTTTTCAGACTGTGCTCGATCACCATCTCCGGTTTGCCCGGCACCAGCCGAACGGTCTTCTTATACACATAGGCGTACCCGAGGGTGTCGGAGAGTTGGTGCGTGAACTCCACGAAATCGGAGCCCTTGTTGACGATCCACTTTCCGCCGTCGGTAATGTCGTAAGTGCCGAACTGGCGGAAGGCGGGCTCCTCGGGTTTGCGCAGCGCGCCCACCCCGATCTTGACGAAGCTCTCGCCCGGTTTCGCCTCTTCGTACCCGAGACCCATGCCGTTGCCGAGGAACTCCTCCACCGGGCCCATGATAGCGTCGTGAATCTTCGGATCATACCGGTCGAACCATTTGCCGAAGTATTCGTGGCCCATGAATTGAAGGCTCGAGATCGCGCCCGACCAGTCGAACCGCGTGCCGCGGTAGTAGCCGTTCTGCGCGTCCGGCAGCAACAGATCCGCCTGCAGGGTGCCGTTCGAGATCCGCGCTCCGGGATAAGCGGCCAGCGCAGCCGCAAATACCAGCGTCAATGAACCGGACGCCAGCAACAAGACAGTGGTTGTCGTCACAACTCTCCTTTTTGGCCAGTACATCTGGACACACTTATGCAGATCATACCGCGCCAGCGGCAGGGAGATCGGTGACGATGCGACAGGCCTTTCAGGCAGCGTGCTTCCCAAAGAGACCCGGTTCAGCCGCCGTACGGCATCGGGGGCACTTTTCCGAGTTGGCGGGAGTAGACGGTGAGAGCGCCGCGATGATGCGCGGTGTGTTCGACCATCGCCCATACGATGTCGGTGATCGGTTGGCCGCCCATCACCGGGCCGGCTGGGAGTGGCTGCGCGAGTTGCTCCGGGCTGTGCGAGCGGAGATAACCAATCGCGTTCGCGTAGGCGGTTTCGAGCATCTGGCGGGCGGCGGCAAGCGAGGTCACACGCTCGAGGGCCGCGGCGTGGCTGGCGAAATCGAGGTCGAAGCCTTCGGGCCGGGTTGCGCCCTCGAGGAACCAGTCGAGAGTCTGCGCCACGTGCGCCACCTGCTGCGCGGCGGTCATCATGCCTTCCTGCGGACGGAATCCGGAGTCGGCCTCATCGAGGACCCTGGTCGAGCGGTCGAAGAAATCCTTGCTGGCGATCAATTGGTTGGCAAAATCGTAGTCTTGCGGTTTTGGGCTCATGGGCCACACTATATCAGAAGGCGAATAAAAAGGGAAGATCGGCGCATCACAATTTGGAATGTTTCTGTTTATCGCGTCCAAGAACCAACTCGCCCACCCACCGCGCGGTACGATACCATGATTCCAGCCATGTCTACAGCTCTGGATCGTCTCGAACCCAAGGCCGTTTGGAAGCACTTCGCTGCTCTGGCGGCCATTCCCCGCGCCTCGGAAAAGGAAGCCGCGGCCCGCGATTATGTGCTTGGTGTCGCCCGGTCCGTGGGCCTGGAATCGGTGCAGGATTCGGTCGGCAACCTGGTCGTCCGCAAGCCCGCGCGCCCCGGACGCGAAGCCGCCGTCCCCGCCGCCCTTCAGGGCCACCTGGACATGGTCTGCGAAAAGAACGAAGGCACCGTCCACAACTTCGATACCGACCCCATCCGCCTGGTGGTGGATGGCGACTGGCTGAAAGCGGACGGCACCACCCTGGGCGCCGACAACGGGGTGGGAGTGGCCGCCGCGCTCGCCGTCATGGAGAGCGACACGGTCGCGCATGGTCCACTGGAATTCATCTTCACGATCGACGAAGAGAGCGGCCTCACCGGCGCTTCCAAGTTTCCCGGCGGCCTTCTCAAGTCCAGGTACCTCCTCAATCTCGACAACGAAGAGGAGTACACGCTTTGCATCGGCTGCGCCGGCGGCGTCTGCTCGGTGGCCCGGCGCAAGATCGCGCGCCGCGCCGCTCCTTCCAGCGACGCGTGGCGCATCAGGATCTCGGGCCTGGCGGGCGGTCACTCGGGGGTCGACATTCATCGCGGCCGCGGCAACGCGCTTCGCATCCTCGGCCGCGCGCTGCTGGCTGCGCTGGATCGTCTGCCGCTGCCTGTCGCCGAGATCAATGGCGGAAGCAAGCAAAACGCGATCCCGCGCGAAGCGTCCGCCATCGTGATGGTCGATTCCGCTGGCGCGGAGAAACTGAAATCGCTGCTGGCGGCTTATGCGGCCGAGGCGCAGGCGGATCTCGGCTCGTTCGATCCCGGCCTGCGCATCGACGTCGAAGAGGCCGCGCCTTCGGAGCAGGTCATCGCCGATGCCGACGCCGTTGTAGTTGCGCGCATCCTGGCCAGCCAGCACCACGGCGTTCTCGCCATGAGCCCTGACGTTCCCGGCCTGGTGCAGACGTCCACCAATCTGGCGATCGTCACAACCAGGCAGGACGAAGTCGAGATCGTCACCAGCCAGCGCAGCTCCATCGAGAGCAGTAAGCGCGCTGCCGCCGGCATGGTCGCCACCGTGTTCAACTTCGCCGGGTTCGCCGTGGAACAGTCCGGAGACTACCCCGGCTGGAAACCCGAACCCACCAGCGACATTGTCCGCACGGCCCAGGCCGTTCACGAAGAAGTCCTCGGCAGGAAGCCCGAACTGATCGCCATGCACGCGGGTCTGGAGTGCGGGGTCATCGGCGAAAAGTACCCCGGGATGCAGATGATCTCCTTCGGCCCGCACATCATCGACGTCCACAGCCCGAGCGAGCGCATCAAGATCTCGTCGGTTGGCCCCTTCTATAGCTTGCTGACCGGCCTTCTGGAGCGCCTGTAGGTTATGGCACAGGCTGTCGAGGCGGTCCGCTGAAGTTTCTGCGTAAAAACACCGGCGGCAAGGACCGCCGGCGCTACGGAAAAAACATCGGCTACGGCCCGGCTTTTCTTCCCGCGCCGTGTTCCAATAATGTGGGAGTGAATTACCGATGTCCTTCCGCGGCGTGGATTACTTTCTGATCGATTCGCTGTTCAGCGAAGAAGAGAGAATGGTGCGGCACACCGCGCGGCGTTTCGCCGACGAGCGCATTCTGCCGCTGATCCGCGGCTGCTACCGCGACGGGCGCTTCCCCTCCGAGCTGATCCCCGAGTTGGGCGAACTCGGCTTTCTCGGCGCCAACCTCGAAGGCTACGGCTGCGCGGGCATGAGCAACCTCGAGTACGGGCTGGTCATGCAGGAATTGGAGCGCGCCGATTCCGGCATCCGCAGCTTCGTTTCCGTGCAGGGCGCGCTGGTCATGTACCCCATTTTCACTTTCGGCTCCGAGGAGCAGAAGCGCCGCTGGCTGCCACGCCTCCAAAACGGATCGGCCATCGGCTGTTTCGGTCTGACCGAGCCGGACTTCGGGTCGAACCCGGCCGGCATGCGCACCACCGCGACTCGCGATGGCGCCGGCTGGGTGCTCGACGGCGAGAAAACCTGGATCACCAACGGCGGCGTGGCCGACGTGTCCGTGGTGTGGGCGCGCTCGGCCGAGGGCATCGCCGGCTTTCTGATGGAGCGCGGCACGCCCGGCTTCTCGACCAGCGATATCCACGGCAAGTTGTCGATGCGGGCCTCGGTAACCTCCAGCCTGTCGCTGTCGGATTGCCGCGTCGACGATAGCGCCCGTCTGCCCGAGGCCAGGGGACTCAAGGCCGCGCTCGCCTGCCTGACCCAGGCCCGTTACGGCATCGGCTGGGGCGTCATCGGCGCCGCCATGGACTGCTACGAAACCGCGCGCCAGTACACCATCCTGCGCAAGCAGTTCGACAACCGCCCCATCGCTTCCCATCAACTGGTGCAGGAAAAGCTGGCCTGGATGATCACCGAAATCACCAAGGCGCAATTGCTGGCCATCCACGCTGGCCGGCTCAAGGACCAGGGCACCCTGGAACCGGCCCACGTCTCAATGCTGAAACGCAACAACACCGCAATGGCTCTGGAATGCGCCCGCCTGAGCCGCGATCTGCTCGGCGCCAACGGCATCACCGACGAGTACCCCGTGATGCGCCACCTCTGCAACCTGGAAACCGTGAAGACTTACGAAGGCACCGATCACATCCACGCGCTGGTAATCGGCGAGCGCGTGACGGGTATCGCGGCGTATAAGTAAGAGGTCCGAATCCGGATTCAGGTCTGCCTACCATGGCGCCTCCCCCGGGTATTCCGATTTGTCCCGATAGCGCTCTTCCAATGCCGACATTACTGCCAGCGCCACATCCTCGCGCCAGTGGCGGGCCACTACTTGCACTCCTACCGGGAGCCCAGCCGTCCCTTGTTCGGCTTTTGCTGCGGCGCGTTCGGCCAGGTCGAACGATCGCGGACGGTCGCTCACTTCGTCCTCCCGCACGCGGCTGAACGAAACGACTCCCGCAGGCATGCCGAGCAGGCTGTAGATGGCGGTATAGCTGAGGGCGTCGCCCAGGTATCGGCTGGCCCCGTGAGGGATTGCCGCCAAAGCGTCAGCCGGGCAAAGCAGGACATCGACGTGCCGGGCATTAAGCTCGGCGTAGAAACGGTCGCGGAACTCGTTGCGAATTGGCCGCTCGCGCTATAGCTTCCAGCCTGCCCGATAGGGCGGGACGACATACTGATTCGCATCGGCGTCATTGGCCACCCGCATCGCGTCCGCGTCCCACTCGAGGGTCTTGCCGGTGCGCAACGCCAGCGTCCCGAGCAAGGCCAGTTCGGTGAGTTGGCAGGCGAACTCGATCGGCAGGGCCGTGGGCGCGCCCGTCTTGCAGGACCGGGTCCAATCGGTATAGTGGTCCGCCCGCTCGCAACGCGACAGGGTTTTGGGAGGCTGCTCAAAACCCTGGAACCTGCTTTCGGGCAACAGCAGACCGCCAGGCAGGCCGCGCGCCGCGCCGCCTCCGCTGGGGGGCCGTCCGAACGGCGCGAACGGGTTGCCACCGTAGTAGCTGCTCATCAACTTGCCTTGGTCGCCCACAAAGAGAACGCCCTCGCGGGGCATCGGGGTGTGGTGGTCGAGCTCGGCCGGCCGCGGCGGCTTGATCCCGCCATCGTAGAAGAACATCTTCAGCGGAGGCATGCCGCCGCGCGCCGGATACTCCCACGCGACCGTGTTTGCGGACCCTTCGGTCTCCGGCGTGGGAGTCTCCTTGCCGATGTCCTCGTAGCGGGTCGCACGGTATCCGTAAACGACCGATGGCGCTGCGAGGCGCATTTCCTCGAAGTAAGTGTGGAACGTGTGGCACCCCATATCGCCCGCGTCGGCGGTCCCAAAGTCCCACCAGGCGCGCCAGTTGGCCGGGTGATAGGCGCGATGATACGGCCGGTACGGCGCCGGGCCGATCCACAGGTCCCAATCCATCCCGGCGGGCGGCGTTTGGGTTTCGGTCGGGCGCACGAGCGAGCAGGGATAGATGGGGTGAAACGTCCAGATATGAATCTCGCGGATCGGGCCGAGGACCCCGCTATTCAGGATCTCCGTGGTGCTGCGGGAATAATCGGTGCGGGAATCCTGAATGCTGCCCTTGGTGACGATCCCCTTGGCCGCCAGCAGCGCCTGCCGCACTTTCCGGACCTCGCCGATCGAATGCGCGATCGGTTTGGCGCAGTAGATGTGCTTGTTCATTTGGATAGCGGCCATCAGCAGAATGGCGTGCATGTGGTCGGGGACGGCGATGATCAAGGCATCGAAGTTCCGCGCCTCTTTATCGAACATTTCCCGGTAGTCGTGATAGCGGCGGGCAGCCGGGTAGGTGTCGAACGCCTTGGCCGCGTAATTGTGGTCAACGTCGCACAGGGCCACGATCTTCTCCTGCTTGCACCCTTCGAGGTAATTGCGGCCCATGCCGCCGATGCCCACCGCGGCGATGGCGAGCGTGTCGCTGGGAGCCTGGTATCCGCGGCCTCCTAACACATGACGGGGAAGAATCAGCGGAGCCAGGCCGGCGGCCACCACGGCTCGCCGCGACACGGTTTCCTTTGACGGTTCGCCGGGCCCTTTAGTCGTCATGCGGACACGCTCCTTTTTCGACTGACTTCCCTGCCATAACTGCGCGGCCAGTGGATCGAATTCGGCCGACTGGCGGTATAGTTGATGCTAGAGATTCGGACTGAGTTTATCGCAATTGCAAGGAGACGTGCGTGAAGAGTTATCGGATTGGCGCGGCGTTGGTCACCGCCGGCGCATTCGTTTATCTGCTGGCCGCCGCGGACGTTGTTCCGCTGAACGACGGAAGCGACCACGGCGACCCGCCTTTTTTGACCGAGAGCGGGTGGAAGCCCCTGCTGAACGGCAGGAACCTGGATGGCTGGCAGCTCGTCGATTCGACAAAGAAGGGCCAGTGGGTGGTTACCAAAGGCGTGATCTGGGGTGGCACCGCCAACCCCGCCATGTTGGCCGCTCTGCCCGAGCCGGGCGATCGCATCGTGAACACGGGCTTGGACCCCAGAGGAGACGCCTCGAACATCTACACAACCGAGAAGTTCGGAGACATCGAGCTGTACGTCGAGTTCATGGTCGCGGCGCATTCCAACTCGGGCGTCTACATGGACGGGCTCTATGAGACGCAGATCTGGGATAGCTGGGGATTCGTGCCCCGGCTGCTAACGGACCAATGCGGCGCCATGTACCACTACGGCGGCGGTCCCATCAACGGTGTGGACGGCGGCATAGGGCCCAAGGCGCGTGCGGACCGGCCCCCGGGGCAATGGCAGTCGTTCCACTTCTGGTTCCAGGCCCCGCGATTTGACGCGTCGGGCAAGAAAATTGTCGATGCCAGGTTCATCCGCATTTTGCACAACGGCCAGGTGATTCACGAGAACGTGGAGCGGCTGGGCCCGACGGTCGCGGCAATGAAGATTCCGGAAGCCCCCACGAATCCGATCATGCTCCAGGGCGATCACGGGGCGGTGGCTTTCCGCAACATCTATGTCCGCCCGCTTGAGCCGTTATCGGCTCCCTTGGCTTCCGATCTTCAGCCGACCCCGCAGGCACCCATGTCCGGACGTGGTGGACGTGGCGGACCGCCGCCGGCGCCAGCGAAGCAGTAAGCTAACGACGTCGAGAGAAAGGAGACCTCTAATGGATTCGAATGAGTCAGCCAAAGGCGCGCTGTCCAGGCGCGCCGCTATCGCCGCCGGCCTGGCGCCGCTGGTGGTTCCGCGCCACGTGCTGGGAGGGTCGGGCTATCAGGCCCCCAGCGACAAGCTCGCCATCGCCGCGGTGGGTGTCGGCGGGATGGGGAAGAACTACCTGAACGGATGCAAGGACGAAGCTGTCGTCGCTTTGTGCGACCTCGATTTCGACTTCTCCGCTCCGGTCTTCAAGACCTACCCATCCGCCCGGGTCTACCGCGACTTCCGGCAGATGTTCGACAAGGAGCAGAAGAACTTCGACGCCCTGATTGTGGCGACGCCGGACCATTGGCACTCGCACCTGGTGCTGGCCGGCCTGGCGATGGACAAGCATATCTACTGCGCCAAGCCGATCACCCACACCATCGCGGAAGCCCGCCGGGTGAAGGAGGCGTGCCTCGCCTCCCGGCGCACCACCAAGGCGAGCATTCAGGATTCCCGCACCAGCTACGCCCGAGCCACCACCGAACTCTTGTTGAGCGGCGCCATCGGTCCGATTCACGAGGTCCATCTCTGGACCGGCACTTACAGCCCGAGCGGCTTGGCGAGGCCCAGCGAGGTGCAGACGGCGCCCGCAGGCATGAACTGGGACCAATGGTGCGGACCCTCGCCCGCGCGGCCGTATCACCGGACCTATCACTACGGCAATTGGCGGCCGTGGTGGGATTTCGGCACGGGGACGGTGGGCGACTTCGGTTGCCACACGCTGCAGATGTTCCACGACGAGCTGGAAATGGCCGCTCCGGACTGGGTGGTCGGCGTGGGGAGCCAGGCCTTCTCACTGGCCGGCCACGTGGAGAATCCGGAGTGCATGAGCATTGCCAACATCATCCAATGGCATATCCCGTCGCGCGGCAACCGGCCGGCGACGATGGCGTTCTTCTATGACGGCGGCCTGACCCCGCCGCGGCCGGAGAGCATGCCGCCGGAAGTCCCCATGCCGGGCAGCGGGATCATGTTCGTAGGCGAAAAAGGCGTGCAGATTTCGGCGTTCTATGGCGGCAACCCGTGGCTGCCCTTCGGCGCACAGCCCCGCCCCGGCCAGCAGGTGCGCGGCCTGCCCGGCGGCTGGCTGCTGCCGGAGAGCCGCTTCCGGGATTTTCAGCAGCCCGCCGCGACTTTGCCGCGTTGCGAGAAGCCGGATCATTACACCGAGTGGGTACGCATGTGCAAAGCGGGGAAGAAGTCGATCACGCCGATCGAATTCGCCTGCGGGCTGACCGAGTTCGCCTTGTTGGGAACGCTTGCCCTCCGCCGCTACGCGATGCCGGTCGCGCCGCCCGCCGGCGCTACCGGCGGAGGTGGCGG
>JBAVIH010000491.1:0-6713 GCA_049686695.1 Bryobacteraceae bacterium
CGCCTGGTGCGCCTCGCCATCGAGCGCGCCAAAGGCAATTTGCGCTCGATCGGCCTCGCTCACGTGGACCGCGCCCTCGAGATGGCCCGTGCCGCCACCGGCCACGGACGGGTGCAGGCTCCCGGGATCGGCATCACCCGCTCCTTCGACTGGATCCGCTTCGCGCCGCCCCAGCCTC
Source organism: Bryobacteraceae bacterium (assembly GCA_049686695.1). Lineage (GTDB taxonomy): Bacteria > Acidobacteriota > Terriglobia > Bryobacterales > Bryobacteraceae > Bog-375. The sequence goes on from JBAVIH010000491.1 coordinate 179, forward strand.
CGCCGGTAGCCTGGCAGCTCCCGGCGGCCATTCCCGGCCAAACTCGCGCGCCCGGCGCCGGCCCCGGGATCCAAGTGGATCTGCTGGAAAACCCGGGAACGGACCCCGCGCCGGGATACGTATATAATAGTAACGTGGGTTGTATTGACGGGCACTTGGTGTCCGGGGGCCTGGTGTTCCGCAACTGGCGCCCTGGCGACCGTTACCAGCCCTACGGACACTCCAACGAGGCGAAGATCAAGGCTCTCTTCCATCAGGCCAGGATTCCGATTTGGGAGCGCGCGCAGTGGCCGGTGCTGGCCTTCGGCGGCTCCATCGTGTGGACGCGGCGGTTTGGGCCGGCCCAGGCCGTAGCCGCGGGCCCGTCGAGCACCCGGATTCTTCAAGTCCGCGAAGTCGGTCGAAATGAGAAGGTGGAATCGCAGGCAGGCGGGGCCGCGTCTATTAAGAAGGAGTCGGGCTCGGCTCGCAGGCCAAGGTCGCAGGGAGGATAAGTGAGTTCTAATATCAAACAGATTCTGTTTTGGGTGGTCATATTCCTGGTCGTGGCTATGCTGTTCGTGGTAGTCCGCACTACCCAGGGGCCCAAGGACACGAATCTGACCTTTACCGAATTCGTCGCCAAAGTCGAAGCCGGCAGCGTGGATAAGGTCACCATCACCGGCAACGAAGTGCACGGAACCTACAAGTCCAACCCCAACGCCGGCCTGCACACCTTCATTCCGGTGAACTACCCCGACATCATCAAACAGATGCAGGAGCACGGGGTCAACGTGGATATCAAGGACACCAGTTCCTCCGGCTGGGTCTCCATCCTGATCAACGCTTCGCCGTTCATCGTGGTAATCGGCTTCTGGATTTTCATGATGCGGCAGATGCAGAGCGGCGGCAACAAGGCGCTGAGCTTCGGCAAGAGCCGCGCGCGGCTGCATTCCACGCAGCAGAAGAAGGTCACCTTCAAGGACGTGGCGGGCGTAGAGGAGGCCAAGGAAGAATTGCAGGAGATCATCGAATTCCTGCGCGAGCCGCAAAAATTTCAGAAGCTGGGCGGGCGCATTCCCAAGGGTGTTCTGCTGGTCGGGCCTCCCGGCACCGGCAAAACGTTGCTGGCGCGCGCCATCGCCGGCGAGGCCAGCGTGCCGTTCTTCTCCATTTCCGGCTCGGACTTCGTGGAAATGTTCGTCGGCGTGGGCGCCAGCCGCGTGCGCGACCTGTTCGAGCAGGGCAAGAAAAATGCGCCCTGCATCATCTTCATCGACGAAATCGACGCCGTGGGCCGGCATCGCGGGGCGGGTCTGGGCGGCGGCCACGACGAGCGCGAACAAACCCTCAACCAGTTGCTGGTGGAGATGGACGGCTTCGAATCCAACGAGGGCGTGATCCTGGTGGCGGCCACCAACCGGCCCGACGTGCTGGATCCCGCGCTGCTGCGGCCCGGCCGTTTCGACCGCCGCGTGGTGGTGGGCCGTCCGGACGTGCAGGGTCGCGAGGCCATCCTGCGCGTCCACACCAAGAAGATTCCGCTGGGCGACAATGTCGATCTCTCCGTGTTGGGGCGAGGCACGCCGGGCCTGGCTGGAGCCGACCTGGCCAACCTGGTCAACGAAGCCGCCCTCAATGCCGCGCGGCAGAACCGCAAGGTCGTGATGATGATCGATTTCGAGCTGGCCAAGGACAAGATCCTGATGGGCGCGGAGCGAAAATCGCTGATCCTCTCCGACGCCGAAAAGCGCAATACGGCTTATCACGAAGCCGGCCATGCCCTGGTGGCGGCCGTGATCCCCGAAGCCGATCCGCTGCACAAGGTGACCATCATCCCGCGCGGCATGGCGTTGGGCGTCACCATGCAGTTGCCGATCGACGACAAGCATTCCTACAGCAAGGATTACCTGCTGGCGCAGCTTGCCATCCTGATGGCCGGGCGCATCGCCGAAGAGAAGTACATGCACCACATGACCACTGGCGCCGGCAACGATATCGAGCGCGCCACCGATCTGGCCCGCAAGATGGTCTGCGAGTGGGGGATGAGCGACCTGGGGCCGCTCAGCTTCGGCAAGAAGGAAGAGCAGATCTTCCTCGGCCGCGAGATCGCCCAGCACCGCGATTACAGCGAAGAGACCGCCATCCGCATCGATGCGCAGGTCAAGAAGATCGTGCAGGGCGCTTACGACACGGCGGAGGCGATCATCAAGGAACGTTCCGACGCGCTGGTGAAGATCGCCGAAACCCTGCTCGAGCGGGAAATCCTGGACGGCAACGAGGTGATGCAGATCATCAAGGGCCTGTCCATCGAGCCGATCAAGCCGGGCGGCAAGGACGCCGAGGACCATACCCAGCAACAGGTGCTCTGGACGCGGCCGGAGGGCGACCGCCGCGTGGCCGGCCTCAACGAAGGCGAGCATCCTCAGCCGGCGTGATCGGGGAGATGCAAGGACAGGTCCCTCGCTTCCCGGTCTACTTGTTCGATATCGACGGCACCCTGCTCGATTCGGCGCGGGATATCTGCGGCGCCGTCGAGCAGGTGCTGGCCTCGGCCGGCGCTCCGCCGGTTTCCTTCGACTTTCTGAAAGGCTACGTCGGCCTTCACCTGGTAGCGGTGTTCGGCGACGTGTTCCCCGACCACACACCCGAGCAGATGGAGGAGTGGATCAAGCAATACCGCGCCATCTACCTGGGGCGCGGCCACACCCAGACCAGCGTGTATCCCGGCGCCGCGGAAGCGCTGGCGGCGCTCGGTGGGCGCAAAGGCACGGCCACCACCAAGGGCACGCCCACCACGCGGGCTGTGCTGGAACAATTCGGCCTGTTGCGCTACTTCGACCACGTGCAAGGCACCGACGGCTTCCCCTCCAAGCCGGCTCCGGACGTGATTCTGAAATCCATGGAAGCGCTGGGTGCACGGCCCGAGGAATGCCTGATGGTGGGCGATTCGGCCGCCGATATGGAAGCCGGCCGCGCCGCCGGCATCAAAACCTGCGCCGTGCTCTACGGCTACGGCAAGCGCGACGACCTGGAGCGCCACCAGCCCGATTTCCGGATCCACGATCTGCGGGAACTGGTGCCGTAGCGACGGCGGTCTTGCCGCCGGTATCTGGAACGGGCGCCGGAGAACACCGGCGTTACGGCATACGCCCGTTTTGTGAATTGTGCGGCAAAAGCCGGAATCGCTCTTCCGGCTGCGGTACAATGACCCTTCGCCCATGCAGGTATTGCAAGCCGGACAGCACAAGCTGATTTACATGGAACTCCAGCCGGAGATGGTCTCCACCATCGCCCGGCAGGCGGGGTTCGAAGTCCGTGCTCGCGAGGGCGCCCGAACCATCAGCCTCGATCTCGCCGCCCCCGGCCGCCAGGCGCCCCTGCTGCTGTTCGACGCCAGCCATCCCGCCAACCTGGGCTGGTTTTCGCGCTGCCAGTTTTACGTCGATGGCCGCACCGGAGCCGTCATGCAGACGCCGCTCAGCATCGCCAACAAGCGCGACCGCAGCGGCCGCTTGTACGCCAATGCGGTGCGCCTCGGCATCGCCAAGGAATTGCCCGTCACCTTCCGCCTGCCGGGCAACCAGCCGCTCACCGAGCAGGTGTTCTATAACCTGCTGGTCGGCTTCCTGAACGCCCTGACGCAAACCGGCGTTGCCGTCTGCGGCTCCGGCGCCGTCGAGCCCCTGTCCGGCCGCACCGAATCCAACAACCCGCGCGCACCGCAGCCGTAGCGCCGGCGGTCTTGGCCGCCGGTGTACCTTGCGACGGCTTGGCGGTGTGTCCCGAACGGTGGCCGTGGTCAGACGCACAAGACGCAAGCCACCGGCGGCAAAGACCGCCGGCGCTACAGAAGAAGGGCGGTCAACGCTTGGGTCATCGACATCGTCTAAGTTCGCGAGGAGGCGTGGCGGGTGATTCGAGCGATTGCGGGCCTAGTGCTGATCGCCTCTGGGGCCGTTTACGGGCAGTCGCCGGAGGCCGCGCGGTTTGAAGTTGCGTCGGTGAAGCCTACCGGCGTGCTCGAGCAGTTCGGCACAACCTCCTCCGGTCTGAGGACAGGTCATGGGCGGCTTACGGCGAGCAACGTCACCCTGAAGCGTTGCATCATGGGCGCGTTTGCGGTGGGGCCGAATCAGATCTCGGGTGGGCCGGCGTGGCTCGATTCGGACGGCTACGACATCGTCGCCAAGGCCGAGCGACCGGTAGGCGATGCCGCGTTGATGGCGATGCTTCAGTCCCTGCTCATCGAGCGCTTCAAGCTTGCCATCCATCGCGAAACCAGAACGGCGGAGGCGTTCGTGTTGGAGGTCGCGAAGGGCGGACCGAAGCTGCAAAGAGCCGAGGACAAGGGGTCCAGCACCAGCAATCGCCGGGGGTTCATAGACGCCAAGACCATCACGATGGATCGATTCGCCGAAGTCTTGTCCCGTCAAATGGACCTGCCGGTTTTGAACCGTACGGGATTGGCGGGCAGCTTCGACCTGAAGCTCGAATGGACTCCTGAGAGTAGAGGGCCCGCCAGACCGGGAACGGATGACGCAATGACGGAAACCGGAGTTTCGATCTTCACCGCGATACAACAGCAGCTTGGATTGCGCTTGCGGGCGAAAAAGACACCCGTCGAGGTGATCGTGATTGACCATGCTGAGAAACCCTCGGAGAACTGAGAAACAGCGGCCCTTCCCTACCTCGGCTGTCTGTGACCATCAGCGGCTCGCTGTGAAACGATGCGGACATTGGCGGTATCTGTTTGCTATCCTTACACCACCTTCGGCAGCCGGTCTCGCCGCGTCATCCATTCTTCGCTGTTGAAGACCCGCGGGCCTACGGCGATCATGCGGGGTAGCAGGTTGAAGACGGCGGTTGGCGTCCAGGGTTCGCCACGGCGCGTGCGATAGCCGCGCCGGTTCAACTCATCGGCGGCGCGCGACAGCGGGCAATCCTCGACAATCATATCGAGCGCCAGAACGATGATTTCGATCTCGGCGGGGTTGCCCACCAGTTGCGTGCAATCGTCGGAAACCTGCAAGCCGTACGGGATTTCCTCCACCCAGCCAGGCGGCTTCGGCGGAGCGGTTTCCGCCGCGTCGCGCTCCCACTCCAGACCCACCAGCCGCCATCCTGCCTGGATGCGTTCCTCGAGGGAATCCGGTCTCGGCAGGCCGGCGACCGGTTCCTGAATGCGTACTTTCCGGACCATGAGACACCTCCTCGAATCGCCTTCGCAGCACGTGACGTGCCGCAAGTGAGGGATGTTGTTGCGGAAAAAGACCAAAACAAGATAGGCCACAAATGAACACAGATAAACACGGATAAGAACGGATTGAAAATAGTTGTTCTATCTGTGTTCATCGGTGTTTATCCGTGGCTCAAATCCTATCCCTGTCCGGTCCTGGGAAAACGCCGTCTCCGATTGGGACGGAGAGCGTTACCATGGCTCGGTGGAGCAATTCGCGCTCGAATTCGACCTGACGCCGGAGCGGCGCATCTACTCGGTGAGCGAGCTCAATGCCGCCATTCGCGCCCTGCTCGATGCCGAGTTCCCCGACATTTGGGTTTCGGGCGAGATCTCCGGGCTCAAGCTGGCCTCCAGCGGTCACTATTATTTCACCCTCAAGGAGCGCGACGCACAGCTCAAGTGCGTGGCGTTCCGCTCCGCGCACCGCTACTGGAAGTTCCGGCCGGCGGATGGCCTGGCGGTGCTGGCGCGCGGGCGGATCGACGTTTACGAGGTCCGCGGCGAATACCAGTTGCAGGTGGAACTGCTGGAGCCGCAGGGCCTGGGCGCGCTGCAACTGGCCTTCGAACAGCTCAAGAAGAAGCTCGCCGCGGAGGGGTTGTTCGCGGCCGAGCGCAAGCGCCGGCTGCCGCGGTTTCCGCGCCGCATCGGCATCGTCACGTCTCCGCGCGGTGCCGCCATCGCCGACATGATCCACATCCTCTCGCGCCGCTTCCCCGGCCTGGCCATCCGCCTCTACCCGGCGCTGGTGCAAGGCGCGGGGTCGGTGGAGGAGGTGTGCCGCGGGATCGAATATTTCAGCCGCAGCGGATGGGCCGAGGTGGTGATCGTGGGCCGCGGCGGCGGGTCGCTCGAGGACCTGTGGACGTTTAACGAAGAGGCCGTGGCGCGCGCCATCGCCGCCTGTTCGGCGCCGGTGGTCTCGGCGGTGGGCCACGAAACCGATGTCACCATCGCCGATTTCGTGGCCGATCTGCGCGCGCCCACCCCATCGGCCGCCGCCGAGCTGGTGGTCCCCACGCGCGTTTCGGTGGTTGACCGCATCGCCGCCGCGGAAAGCAAAGCTCTGCAAGCCGTCCGCTACCGGCTGGCGATGCTCGACCGCAGGCTGCGCCAGCAGGGCGTGGACCGCGCCCTCGGCGTGCTCCATCGGCGCATCGGCCGGGGCTTGCAACGCGTGGATGAGCAGGAATACCGCCTGCGCGAGCGCCTGCGCACCATCTTCGCCGCGCGGGAACGGGCCAACCGGGCACTCGAGGCGCGGCTGCGGCGTTTCGATATGCGTCCGCGGCTGGCCGCCGGCCGGCGGCGCCT
>JBAVIH010000492.1:0-17293 GCA_049686695.1 Bryobacteraceae bacterium
GGGTAGCGCCGGCGGTCTTTGCCGCCGGTTCCTTGAACAAACGATCATGCGGGAACCTTTTCGAATCGAAGCGATGACGGCAGATGATTGGCCCGAGGTGCGGGCGATATACGAAGAAGGCCTGGCCACCGGTGTGGCGAGCTTCGAGGTCGCCGCTCCTTCGTGGGAACAATGGGATCGGGCGCGATTACCCCATTCGCGGCTGGTGGCGCGGGAGGACGCGGTTCTCGGGTGGGCCGCGTTGAGCGCCGTGTCGCAGCGCGCCTGCTACGCGGGCGTGGCGGAAGTCGGGATCTATGTGGCGGCTGCGGCGCGGGGCCGGGGCGTGGGTCGCGCCCTGCTGGAAGCGCTCGTCGAATCCGCCGAGGCTCACGGGATCTGGACCTTGCAAGGGGCCACCATCGCCGAGAACGCCGCCAGCCTGGCGCTTCAGGCTCGGTGCGGCTTTCGAGTTGTGGGGCGGCGTGAGCGCATCGCCAAACGCGACGGGGTGTGGCGCGATACGATACTGACTGAACGACGCAGCAAGAAAATCGGAGTGAACTAGACTACGGACGCGCCAAATGGCCGCGTACCACTTGCCGCCAAACGCATCCTCGGGATTCCAGATTTGAAAACCAGCGCCGAAGTGCTCGAATTCGAACCGCTCTTGCAGGTCTTGGGGCGTTATGTGGCCAGCCCGATGGGGCGCCGCGAACTGGAGAAGGTCGAGCCGCACACGGATCGCCAGCGCCTGATCGACGATCTCGCCGAAGCCGGGGAAGCCATCGAATATCTGCGTTTCGCGGCTCGCCCACAACCGGCGGCCCGCGGCGCGGCTATCCGCATCGATTTCGGCGGCCTGCCGGACGTGGAGCCGGCGGTGCAGAAACTTCACATCGAAGGCGCCAGCCTGGAGCCGAAGGAAATTTTCGATCTGTTTTCGCTGCTCGATCGCGCGGCGGACGCGAAGTCGGTGCTCACCGCCTCCGCGGGCCGCTTCCCGCGTCTGGGGCTGCGCGGCCAATCGATCGGCGATTTTCGGGGCCTTCTCCAGGACCTGGAAGGCAGAATTCTGCCCGACGGCACGGTGGCCGATCACGCCAGCGTCGCCCTGGCGCGCCTGCGCCGCGACATGGAGCGGCAGAAGAAAGCGATTCAGGAATCGCTCGAACGCTTTCTCAAGGCGCACCGCGAGGAAGGCATCCTCCAGGAAGAATTCGTCACCATCCGCAATGAGCGTTTCGTGGTGCCGGTGATCGCCGGGCAGCGGCGCAAACTGGACGGGGTGATTCACGGGGCCAGCTCGAGCGGCCACACGCTGTTCGTCGAGCCGCTCGAGACCATCGACCTCAACAACGAGCTGGTGCGGCTTGGCGAAGAGGAAGCCCGCGAAGTGCACCGCATCCTGCTCGAGATGACGGACCGGCTGCGCGGCCATGCCGATTCCATTCGCCAGACGCTGGTCATCATGGCCGAGCTCGACCTGATCTTCGCCAAGGCGCGGTTCGCCATCGAGTTCGATTGCGTCATCCCGCGCTTCGGCGGGCGGCTGCTGCTGCGCGAGGCACGCCATCCGCTGCTCCAGGACGTGCTCCGGCGCCGCCAGCGCAAGCCGGTGCCGGTCTCGCTCGATCTCGAGCGCGAGCGCCGCACGCTGCTCATCAGCGGTCCCAACACCGGCGGTAAAACGGTGACGCTGAAGACGGTGGGACTGCTCAGCCTGATGGCGCAAGCCGCGCTGCCGGTGCCGGCGGCCGAAGCCGAATTCCCGGTCTTCGAGCAGGTGCTGGCAGATATCGGCGATTACCAGTCGATCCAGGAAAACCTCAGCACGTTTTCGGCGCACGTCTCGAACATCCGCGAAATGGCGCTCGATGTGACGCCGGGAACGCTGGTGCTGCTCGACGAACTGGGCGCCGCCACCGATCCGGAAGAGGGCGGCGCGCTGGGAGTGGCGATTGTGGGCCATTTCCGCGCGGCCGGCGCATTCACCCTGGTCTCCACACACCTGATGGCGCTCAAGATTTACGGCGCTTCGACGGAAGGCGTGATCAACGGGTCGATGGGGTTCGACGAAGCCACCTTCGAGCCGACGTTCCTTCTGCAACTGGGGTTGCCCGGCAAGTCGGCGGGCCTGGAAATCGCCACCCGCCTCGGCATGCCGGAGGACATCATGCGCCGCGCGCGGCTTTCGCTCAGCGACCGCGAGCGCGATGTGACGCGATTCCTCAGCGAGCTCGACGCCCGCGTGCGGGAAACCCGGGCGCTGGAACAAACCCTGCGCGAAAAACTCATTGCCCAGGAACGCAGCGAGAAGGAGATCGCCCGCGAGTGGGAACGGCGCGAGACCGTCAAGCTGAAAGAGCTCGAACGCCGCACCGAAGAGGCGCTCCAGCGTTTCGAAGAGCACGCGCGGGAGACCATCGAAAAGATCGCGCAAGGCGGCGAGCGCCGCAAGGCCGAGCAGGAGGCGCAGCGAAAGGTGGCCAAAGCCAAGCGCGAGCTGCGCGACGATTTCGAAACCACCGTCCTGGCCACCGAGGACGACTCGCGGCAGGACCGCATCCAGCCGCTGCGCATCACCGAGGGCGCGCGCGTGCGGCTGAAGGACGTGCGGGAACCGGCCCGCGTGCGGCGGTTTCTGGCCAACGACCGCATCGAAGTGGAAGCCGGATTCCTGCGCTTGCAAATTTCGCGCGACGACGTGATCGAGGTGCTGCCGGAGACCGCCGCCGCGCCGGGCAAGCTGCCGCAAGGGGTGACCTACAAGCCGGCTCCGCAGTTGTCGCCGGCTTTCCAGGAAATCAACGTGATTGGCCGGCACGCCGAGGAGGCGCGGGATGCGGTGGACGAATTCCTGGACCGCGCCGTAATGGCCACCGCGTCTAGAGTGCGCATCGTGCACGGCTTCGGCATGGGCGTGCTGCGCAAGACCATTCAGGAATTGCTCAGCAGCCATCCTCACGTCAAGAAGTTCTATCCCGCGCCGCAGCAGGAAGGCGGGGCCGGAGCCACCATCGTCGAGTTGCGGGAATAGGCGGAGTTGACAGACGAAAGCGTCTGTCCCACTTTGCCGGCGTCCGCAGCAGGAAGGCGGGGCCGGAATCACCATCGTCGAGTTGCGGGGTTGAAGTCAGACATCAAGAGCAGTTCGAATCTCCGCGATCTGTTTCGCGTGTCGAGCGGGATGGATCGACAGTAGCAAGAGGATCTCATAGCAGTTTACGGGGCCAGGTATCAACGGATGGTCGGTGAGCCAGGATCTGAGGTCGCCGTCGAATCCCTCCACGAACCGGGTGGTTTCGGTCCGCACCGAGTCGAAAAATGAGAGGGCCTCGTTCAGGCTCCGGAAGCGGCCGTTTGGCCGTCCCACTTCCGGCGACTCCACGGGCCGGGTGCGATCCAGACCTCGATCCTCGATCATCTTCTCCCTGGCGCGACCGCCGTGTGAACCTTCGGACTTGCGGGCCTGGGTCAACCTGGAAAGGAGAAACTGTTCGGACACAGCCAGATGCTCCACGCATTCCAGGATCGACCAGCGGCCGGGGCCCGGCTTGCGAATCGCCAGATACTCGTCGACTCCGGCCAGAGCGTCGCGAAGCGCCTCGCGCCCAGTTTTCAGGTCTTGCAATATCTCCTGCCGTTCAGCCTCCACCATACCGTGCGTCAGCATAGCACGGACAGGTAGCCGCTAAAGCCGTTTTCAGTCTTGGATATCCTCCGCTTCCGGCGGTTCCCAGGCATCCAGCAGCTCCGGATTTTTGGCGAAGCGTTTCAGGACGCGGATGATTTCGCCCGAGCGGAAACCGGCGTGGAGCAGACGGCGATAGGCGGCGGCCATGTCTTTATCCTCTTCGAAAAGGCCCTCGCGCGTGGCGAGGCGGTACTTGCGGCGGACCCAGTCCTCGATCATGGCCGTTTCGTCGACGCCCGCATACACATCGCGCACGGTGCGCTCGGCCAGCGCGGGGGCCACGCGGCGGCGCCGCAGATCGCGGACCACGCGGGTGCTTCCCAGCTTGTCGCCGGAGAGGCGCGCGGTGGCGAAGGACTCGGCGAAGCGGCGGTCGTCCAGGTAACCGAGATCCTTGAGGCGCGCCAGTGCGTTATCCGCGTCGGCTTCGCGTTGCGCGCGGCGGCGCAGTTTCTCGCGCAGTTCGCCGGTGGAATACGCCCGTCCGGCGAGGAGCCGCAGTGCGTAGGTCCACAATCGTTCGGCGTTCAGGCGCCGGTCGGTTTTTTCGGCCATGATCGGGGTTCTTATGCGGAGTATACTGAAAATTGGCTCGGATAGTGACGGGTGAGCCGAAGGGAAGAGGAGGCACACGATGGACAAGAACGGACTTTCGGCATTTTTGTTGGGCTTGGGCGTGGGGGTTGGCATCGGCATACTGTTCGCTCCCAAGTCCGGGGAGGAAACGCGCGAATATCTTCGCAACAAGGCGAACGAAGGCGGCGACCTGCTGAAGCAGAAGAGCTCGGATTTGAAGCAGACCGCGTCCGAATGGGTCGACAAAAGCAAAGAGGCGGTGAACCGCCAGAAGGATAACCTGGCCGACGCGGTGGAAGCCGGTAAGCAAGCCTATCGCGAGGCGCGGCAGCAGACGCCCAGCGAGGGTACTGCGTAGTCCAAGTTTGGCGGCAGGACGGAACTGAGGGCATGAGCGACGAAGTTTTTCGTTGGATCGTAACCGCGGGGGTGTTGGTGGCAGCCGCTGCGTTCGTGGTGGTTGCAGTGGCGGCCGTCGCGCTTTCCCGCGGGCTGGACCAGGTGCAGGCGAAGATCGCCGGTTTTCTGGCCAGCGCCGAACCCGCCATTGCCCGCCTCGATCCGATGATCGAGCGCGCCACGCTGTTGATTGACGCGGCCACGCCGCAGGTCAAGATCGTTGGCGAGACCATCGAAAAAGCCGGTCCGGCGCTGGAGAGGGCGCGCGTCACCATCGACAAGGCGGGAACCGCCATCGACCGCGCCGGGCCGCTGATCGATCAGGCCCGCGCGGTGCTGGGCAACGCCAACCTGGCGATTGAGGAAAACCGCCCGAGGGTGTCGGAAATCACGGAGCAGTTTACCGAAATCGCGCGCACCAGCCGCGAGCAGGTGGACCGGCTGGGCGCACTGATGGAGGATGCCGGCGACCGCGCCCGTGCGCGACTGGCGCAGATCGACGACACCGTCACCGAGACGGTGGAGCAGGTTGGCGAAATGGGCCACGCGCTGAAGCGCGCGGCGATGCGCCCGGTGCACGAGGCCAACAGCGTGGCGGCCGGAATTTCAGCCGCGGTTTCCAGCTTCGTGAAAGGCCGCAAGTATCCGCCCGACATGGCGACGCAAGACGAAGAGATGTTCATCTGACGCCAGCCGGGGCCAACGCAAGACTGTAAGCGATCGCCCTACAGCGCGGCCACTTGTTCGATCATAGCCCCTACCAGGATCCGTGCGGGGCGTTTGCCGTTCGGCTGGATGGAGTGAACGGCGCTGCCGTTGGTGTAGATCACGGAACCATCCCTGGCGATGTGAAACGAAAGGACGCCTTTTGCCATCACTTCCATGCCGCCTGGGGACTGGCGCACAAGCTGCCACGAAGATGGCACCATGGAGGGCGCGTCCTGCTCGCCCAACTGGTCTTCGCGGGCCGCGCGGTCGGCATCGATCAGGTTGCCCCACACCATCATCCGCTTCACGTCCTGGGTCTTTTTCGCGGCGCCTCCCGAGGTGGAAAGTGGCCGCCCGGTGTACTTCACGGAAAAGAAGTTGAAGAACTGGAAAACCGCGAACAGGAGCCGGAACGGGAGCAGAGCCATGTCGGTGATCGCGATGACCGGATTGATTGCAGGCTGACCGTTGGCATAGGGCCGGCGGATGTAGTACAGGGTGCCGTCGCCCGCCATCTGCGGTCCGAGAAAATCGAACTTGGCGTCTTCGGCGAGGCATGAGATCTCGCCGGAATCCAGGTCGAGCCGATGAATGGCGAAGGGGCCGAATCCGGAGAATCGTCCGCCGGCGTCGCGTCCGGCGCCGGCACTTTGAAAGACCAGTTGCCGGGCCGAGCCGGGCACCCAGCGAGGGGCCTGGTCGACCGAATCGCCCTCCGAGACTTCGGTGAAGTCCGACCCATCCACATTCAGCACGGCGACGTTTGCGGTTCCGTTGTTGTGGCGGGTGGATACCGCAATCGCGCCGCCCTCCGGATTCACGTCGATGTCGGCAACGCGGAAATCGGCGGTATGGAAGAGCCTCTGCTCGAAGCCGGTCGCATCCAGGGCAAATACGCCGCTGATTTCGTCGGTTTCGAGCGTGTACATGACCTCGCCTGGATTACGCCCACGGGTGACGCTGGTCACGGCGACGCGAAACTCGCTCGGATCGTGGGCCGTTTCCGCCCACAACATGCCGCGCATGTATTTTGCGCCGCGGCCCTGCGACTTCCACGCGTTTCGATTGTGGATCTGGATGGCGCGGTCCCTGAGAGAGCGTCCGAAGGCGCTCTCCACGGTTTGCGGCCCGCCGTCACGTTGCAGGTGGAGCTTTCCCTGGGCGATATAGGCCAGACAAGGTTCGTTCACGGGAATCCGCTCCTATTTTCCGGGCTATCACTCTCCCTTGCAAGTTAACCAAGGTTGATTCGGCTCGGCGGTACACGGCGACGAAGCGACCGCGGTGAAACGGCGGAAGGCAGCGAGCTGTAGCGGGGCATGACAGACCACTCAGGAAGATGGTCTATCCCACTTCAGTACTTCTTGAGTTCCTGCACCAGCGCGTCGAGGCCGCGCCTCAGGTACAGATCGTCGAGGCGCTGCTCTTCGGCAGAAGCGGGAATCACTTTGACGAGCGAATTCCGTTCGAGATCGGCGCGGCTGGGTACCCACAACTTGCCGCTCGCGAACTGCACGCGGCTGACGAAGCCCATCGCGTTCCGGATGCTGACGGGCTGGCCGGCGCGGGTGAAACGGAGGGCGGTTTCCTGCTCGATGCTGGCGGTTTTGCCGGCGGGCAGGTATAACGCGGGATCGGACGCCGGCAGCGATGCCGCCAGGTACTGCTGGCCGGCGGGATCGCTCACCAGCCAGCCGAGCTCGACATACTTGATGGTTTCGGCCGAGCGGTTGAGCACCTGGATGCGCGGTGCGCGCGCCTCATTGCCGGCCACCTGCGCATAGCCTTCGGTCGGCTTCAAGGGACAATCGGGAAATTCGAGAACCGCAAACTGCTCGCGGCGCTCGGGGCCGAGCGCGGCGGTGGGGACGGCGGGACCGCGCAACACGCGCACGTCCAGTTGCGGGCGCGCCGACTGGCGGCTGATGCTCTCGAGCATGGCCTGCTGCAGGCCCTTGGGACCGGACTGCGCCAGAATGCGTTTGAGATTCTCGCGGTCGCGCTGCGCTTCCAGATCCCAGGCGGTCATGGTGCGGCAGGAATTCAGCAGGTCGGGACCGGAGCAGGAGAGATCGTCGAACAGCACGCCATCCAAATTGACATCCACCAGCGGGCCGCCTGCCACTTGCGTGGGGCGCATCAACTGCATATCGATGCGCACCGGGAAAGATTCGCCGGGGCCGATGTTGAGGCTGGGGATGGAAACCGAGCCTTTGCCGCCGACGGTGACCTCCTGCGAGACCACGCGGAGCGCCACGCCGTGGATGCGTCCGGCGCCGGTATTGCGCAGGGTGAGCGACATGTGGAGATCGAGCACCAGGGCGGCGCCGCGCGAGCTCGAGTGCGAATCGCCTGTCGACATGCCGGCCAGGGCGACCGGCGAATCCTTGCCGAGGTTGATATTGACGCGGCCCTCCAGCGGCAAATCCTGCGCCAGAGCGGCGCCGGCGCCGAGCAAGGCCAGCAACGCGACACGCACCTTATTCGACATCGACTTTATTCACCGTGACGTAGCCGGTTTCCGAATCCACGTAACGGGCCTCCACCGAACCTTGGGCGCCCACCTGGTAAGTGACCGCCTCCCGGCTGGCGCCGGAATGCATGAGTCCCAGCGACTGGCCGCCCTCGCGCACCTGGACGCCATCGGCGGTGGCCAGCACCACTACTCCGGTTTCCCGTGCCACGATTGGGCCGGGGCGTTCGAGCACTACGCCGGTGGCCAGCAACACCACCACGCTGGCCAGGGCGACGCCAACTCGCGCATACGACCAGATCGGCCCGGCGCCAGCGGGATCGTCGGCGCGCACGCACTCTCCGGCGGCCAGGCCCAGCCGGATGTTGGCTTTCATCTCCGCCGCCAGCCGGTTCCAGTGGATATCCCGGGAATCGTCGAGCGAGGGCAGGAGCTGGCGGAACTGCTCGAAGCTGGCGACTTCTTCCCGGCATTCCGCGCAGCGCGCCAGGTGGCGCCGAACGCGCCAGCGGGCCAGGGAAGCGAGGTCGCCGCCCGCGTGCAACGCCAATGTCGCCTGGTTGGGATGTTTCATCTGCTTACCGCTTTCTTCTCTCCACGTACTTGCGAAACTTGGTGCGCGCATTGGCGATGTGCGAACGCACCGTGGCCTTGGAACAGTTGAGGTGCCGGGCCACCTCTTCGGCCGGCAAACCCTCCACGTCGCGCAGGATCAGCGCCGCCCGCTCGCGGGGGCTCAGGAGGCGCAATCCATCCTCCAGATAATCGTGATGCTCGCTCCGCAGCAGCTCCTGCTCCGGGCTTTCCGCGAGGCTCGGCGGGGCGAGTTCGATGTCACAGAACGAGGCGCGCGCGCTGCGCCGCATGAAATCGATGGCCGTATTCGTCGCGATTCTCGATAGCCAGTGAGCGGCCTTTTGATCGTCCTTGAGCTGGTCCTGCCGCTGGAGGGCCTTGATAAACGTCTCCTGGGTCAGGTCCTGAGCGTCGGAGCGGTTGCGGACGATGCGATAAATCTGCACGAAGATCCGCCGCAAGTGCTCGTTAACAAAGCGGTTCTGCCGCTCGAGCAGCTCCAGCCCCGGGTCGATGACTTCGCTCATCTGGCTACAAACGACAGCCGTCACAGGTTCCTAACAAGATGACGCCGGAACCCGCAAAACGTGGAAACGAAAAACGTAGTAATCCGCTACGTTCATTCTACCAACGGATGGGAAAGGCAAGTTTCCAAAGAGGGCAAGCTAAAGCATGCCCCACCAATTGGTTGTAAGCTTGTGATTGAGATGAGACCGGTGGCGGTGGTGGGGATCGGCAAGACGGCGTTCGGCGCCTTCGCGGACAGGGACCTGCGCAGTTTGGCGGTGGAGGCCGGCCAAAAGTGCCTGCGCAACGCGCAAGCTTCGCCTGCACAAGTGGAATCCTTCTACCTGGGAAATTTCGCAGGGCCGTCGTTCGTGGGGCAGAACCACCTGGGGCCGTATGTGTCCACGGCGCTGGGAATCCTGGGCGTACCGTCGACGCGGATCGAGGCGGCCTGCGCCTCCAGCGGCTCGGCATTCTTCCACGCCTGGACGGAAGTGGCGGCCGGCGTCTACGACCTGGTGATGGTGGTGGGCGTGGAGAAGATGACCTCGCAGCCCACCGCGCGGGTCAGCCAGATTCTGGCCGGGGCGGGAGACTGCTCGGGCGAGATGATGGTGGGATCGACCTTTGCATCGCTGTTCGCGATGATCGCGCGGCGCCACATGTACCAGTTCGGCACCAGGAAAGAACACCTGTCCATGGTGGCGGTGAAGAACCATGCGGCGGGAGCGCTGAATCCGGACGCGCACATGCGCAAGATCATCACGCTCGAACAGGCGATGAAAGCCAAGCCGATCGCCGAGCCGCTGAACCTGTACGATTGCTCGCTGGTTTCCGATGGCGCGGCGGCGGTGCTGCTGGCGCCGCTCGAGCGGGCCCGCGAATTCACGGCGAAGCCGGTGCGTGTGCTGGGCATCGCGCAGTGTTCGGATTACGTGGCGCTCGATCAGAAAGCGGACATCACCACTTTTCCGGCGGTCCGGCGCGCGGGCGAACAAGCGTACCGGATGGCGGGCGTGTCGGCGCGGGAGATCGAATTCGCCGAGTTGCACGACTGCTTCACCATTGCCGAGATCGTCGCCACCGAAGACCTGGGGTTCGTGGAAAAAGGGCAAGGCGGGCCGTATGCGTTTGCCGGGTGCACATCGTTGCGGGGCGAGCGGCCGGTGAACACAAGCGGCGGGTTGAAAGCGAAGGGCCATCCGGTGGGCGCCACCGGCGTGGCGCAGATCTGCGATCTGGTCTTGCAGATTCGCGGCGAGGCCGGAGAGCGGCAGATCGAGCGGCATTCGCTAGGCCTGGCGGAGAACTTGGGCGGATCCGGGGCGACCTGCGTGGTCAGCGTCCTCGGAGCGGTATGATCGGCGGAGCAGCGGCATGAGAAGCGGAAGCGTGTACACCGAGACCGTAATCTGGTCGGCGCCGGAGGCATTCGCCGCGGACGTTCCCTACCAGACGGCGATTGTGACGCTCGATGGCGGCGGACGTGTGACCGTGCGCGTGCTGGGAGATCGCGTTGCGATTGGCGACCGCGTGACGGAAGTGGAACCAATGGGCGGCATCCCATTTTTCCAGCGGGCGTGAGGATTCGCGGGCGGCGGCAAGTGGCAGCCCGCGCCGCGGGTCAGCCGGTGTTGTCCAACGGCGGCTCTTCCGGAACGGCGTGCGCTTTCCTGGAGGCGGCCGAGTCGCTCAAGTACTCGAGCGCGTGGCGGGTGAGCTCCGCGACAGTCGGGTCCGGGTGACGGAGCAGCGCGATCAGCTCGCGTACCCAGCGCAGTTCGCTCGCATCGAGACCGATCACGGGGACGGTCTTACGCGCACCATGTGCTCCTGCGCTTTTGGCCACCGGCGGTGCCTTTCAAAAGGCTTTTCGTCCGGAAGGGGCGAATCTTGAATTGCGGCCATGCTTCCCGCAGCGGCCAGCCGAGGGTGCGCGGCATAGAATCGGCTTACTGTCGGTAGTCTTTTTTCGGCAGCCGGATTGCCTCCCAAGACTGGTAGAATCGTGGGGAACCCACATCATGGCCAAAAAACCCATCTCTCATCCGTCACACGACCGTTACAGAAAAGACCTGTCCGAAATGCCGGAATGGTTGAAGAAGAAAGCTTGCCCCAATCGGGAGAAGTTTCTCTCCGGCAAACGCATTCAGCCGAAGAACCTGACCGGCCGGGAGAAACTCGCCGATCTCATCGACAACGCTTTCCTCGCGTACAATGGCGCGCGTCTCCGGGAAGCCTGCCAGCTCTTCACGGAGAAAATGCTGGAGCCAGACGTGACCATCGGCATGAGTCTTTCGGGCGCGCTGACGCCGGCCGGGCTGGGCTGCTCGTCGATCGTTCCGCTGATTAAGGCGGGTTTCGTGGATTGGATCGTCGCCACCGGCGCCAATCTTTACCATGACCTGCACTTCGCGTTGAACTATCCGGTGCGGATGGGCGATTTCCGCATGAACGACACCGAGCTGCGCGACAACGACATCGTGCGGGTCTACGACGTGCTTCTGGGCTACAGCGACTGCCTGATGGCCACCGACGAGATTCTGCGCGAGATCCTGGTGCAGCCGGAATTCCAGAAGGAGATGGGCACCGCCGAACTGCATTACCTGCTGGGGAAGTACGCCGCCGAATGGGAACGCAAGGCCGGGCTGAAGGATGTCTCGGTGCTGGCCGCGGCCTACCGCGCGGGCATACCCTGCTACACGTCGTCGCCGGGCGATTCCACCATCGGCATGAACGTCGCCGGGGTGGAACTGCGCGGCAACAGGTTGCGCCTGAACCCGTCCATCGACGTGAATGAGACCACCGCCTTCGTGCTGGCGGCCAAGCGGAGCGGCGGTAGGAGCGCGGTGGTGCTGTGGGGCGGTGGCAGTCCCAAGAATTTCACGCTGCAAACCGAACCGCAGATCCAGGAAGTGTTGCGCATCAAGGAATTCGGCCAGGACTTTTTCCTGCAGGTGACGGACGCTCGCCCGGATACCGGCGGCCTGAGCGGCGCCACGCCGAGCGAAGCCGTGAGCTGGGGAAAAGTGGACCCCGACCGCCTGCCCGACGCGGTGGTGTGCTATACCGACACGACGATTGCCATGCCGCTGCTGACGCACTACGCGCTGGCGCGCCACAAACCGCGCAAGTCGCGCCGCCTTTACGATCGGCGCGGCGAGATGATGAAGGCGCTGACGCGGGAATACTTCGCCCACAATAAAGTGAAGATGATCGACGGATCGGACCCGGTGCTCGACTGATTCATGACCAAGAAGGAACTGCTCTCGGTCGCGCGCAAGCATGGGACACCGGTGGTGGTGATCGACCACGAGGTGATCCGCCGCAACTACGCGAACTTCAAGCGGCACCTGCCGAGGGTGCAGGCGTACTACGCCGTAAAGGCCAACCCGGCGCCCGAAATCGTGCGCACGCTGTATAAGGCCGGCGCCAGCTTCGACGTGGCTTCGCTGCCCGAGTTCCTGCTGGTGCACAAGAATATCGAGCGACTGCCGGCCAAGGAGCGGCAGGACTTCATCTGGGACAAGATCATCTACGCCAACCCGATCAAGCCGAAGGAAACGCTGGAGGCGCTGGACCAGTACAAGCCGCTGCTGGTCTACGACAACATCGAGGAACTGCGCAAGATCAAACGTTACGCGCCGCACGCCGGCCTGGTGCTGCGGCTGCGGGTGCCCAACACGGGGTCGATGGTGGAGCTGTCGTCGAAGTTCGGCTGCGACTCCGGGGAAGCCGCCGACCTGATCGTGGAGGCTTTCCGCTGCGGACTGGTGGTGGAGGGGCTGAGCTTTCACGTGGGGAGCCAGTGCACCAATTTCGACAACTTCGTGCAGGCGCTGAACATCGCGGCGGCGGTGCGGAACGAGGCGCTGGCCCGCGGCCACGAGATCAAGATCCTGGATATCGGCGGTGGATTCCCAGTTCCCTATGACGCTCACGTGAAGCCGTTGCGGCCGCTGGCGCGGAAGATCAACGCCGAGATCGACCGGCTGTTCTCGAAGGACATGGAGATTCTGGCGGAGCCGGGGCGATACCTGGTGGCGACGGCCGCTGCGGCAGTCGCACGGATCATCGGCAAAACGTTTCGCGACGGCAAGACGTGCTACTACATCGACGACAGCGTGTACCACACCTATTCCGGCATTGTATTCGACCACTGCCAGTACCGTCTCCAGGCGTTCAAGACCGGCGAGAAGGAACTGTCTACGGTCTTCGGCCAAACCTGCGACGGGATGGACATTATCACGCAGTCCGAGGAACTGCCGAGGCTGGAGATCGAGGACCTGGTCTACTCGGAGGACATCGGGGCCTACAGCAACGCCTCGTCGACGTGGTTCAACGGCTTCGCGCCGGCGCAGGTGGTACACGTGAACGAGTGATCGGGCAGGCGCGATCCACTGATGCCGGGCAAGCTAAAGCATGCCCCACCAATTACTTGCAGGCGAACAGGCGGACGAAATCGTTGCGGAAGATGGGATTGCCGGTCCAGACCCAGCTAGCGCGGTCGCGCCAGGCCGGATCGGTATCCCTGGCGACAACGATGTCGATCGGCAGGGTTCGGCAGACGGACTCGAGCGCCTGCGCTCCGCCTCCGGCGAACAGGCCCGCAAGGACCGGCATCAGCGGGGCGCATTCCCTCGGGTCGCCGCCAAACCCGGAGCTGCAATCGCGGCCGACGGCGATCGCCTGGCGGTGGCCGTAAGCGCCGAAAAAAGTGTCCTGGTAGGCGGGCTCGGGGTTCGGCTGGATCACGGCCGTCTCGGGGGTTCGCGCGCGGAGCCATTGATAGGCTTCGCGGTTGGCCGCGGTGCGCAAACCGAGGAGTTGGTCGCCGGCCAGCCAGTCGATCTTGGGAACTCTGCCGAGGTCCGATAGCACCGGGTAGAATCGCAGGATCGCCACATCGTAGATCACTCCCGCCAGGCCCAGAACGAGGAACAGGCGGAGCAAGGGCGTGCGCGCGGCGCGTTCCGACAACACGTCGGCGGCCCATAGCAGCAGGATGAATTGGGCAGGCAGAAAACCGCGCCAGCCCAGATCGTTGTTGGCGATGATGCTGGACTTGACGAAGGTGCAGATCAGGATGCTGGTGGCCGCCATCAGAAACGCCGCCAGCTCCGCGGGCGTGGCGGGACGATGGCGCTCTCGAAAGCGGGTCAGGACCATGCGTCCCGCCACGAAGAAGACGCCCAGCTCCATGAAGTAGTTGAGCGGCAGTAACAGGAGGTCGGCGGCATGAAGCTGCCAGGGCCGATCCAGCCCGAGATATCGGAGAGCCATCTCAACGGGCACGAACGAGCGAATGGTGAACTGGAGCAACTGCGGAGCGGAGCCCTGGGCAGAGGAATCGTTCAAACTGGCAAGAAAAGGCCGGACGAGAGCTACCGCGGCGACGCCCGCGACGGCCAGCGTTGCGGCTTCCGGCCACCATTTTCGAACCATGGCGACCATGAACCAGAGTCCCAGGAAAACGGCGAACACCATGGCGACATAGATACCGCTGCCGGCGGCGCTCGAAAAAGCCATTCCGGCGATGAGGGCGGAGACGGTGCGCTGCAGGCGCGACGATTGTGGCGGGAGACTCCACACGATCAGGAAGCCGGTGAGGCAGGCAATCAGCGAGCAGGTATAGTGCGGCTCCCACAGCATGGTGTAGATCCAGCCGTCGACCTGATCGTTCCACCACTCCACGGATGGGGACATTCCGATAACGAGACCGGCCCGGTACAGCCACACCATCAGGAGCGCAGGCACGATATCGAGGCCGGTCACGGCGAGCAACGCGATGCCGATGCGGCTGCGCCGCAGCAGATCGGGAGCCGCTGAACCGAACAGCCGCAGGTAGAGCGGTATCAGCGAAATCAGCCCGATGCCGAGCCACAGTGTGCCGGCGATAAACGCCTCGCGCGCGTCCACCAGCGGCGCCCCGAGGCGGTAAATCAGCCCGCAGGGGATCATCCAGAAGTAGTGGTAGCGAAGACCGGCGGCGTGGCCGGGGAAGAAGAACGGATTCCGCGCCGGGAGGCCGAACGCACCGATGGAGTGGGTGAAGGCAATGCGAATGGAGTAATCGAAGTCGATGATCGAGAAGTAGAGGCGGCGCCCGATCGGAAGATCGGCCAGCGAGAGAAAAGCAATCGCCATCCAGACCGCGATGAAGGCGGCGAACGGCCACAGCGAGCGGAAGTCGAAACCGGCGAACGGTCTGGCCTTACGCCGCAAGGCGCCGGACGACACGGCGGCGACGCACAACACGCCATAGACGAGCCAGACGGCATTCCAACCGAGCCATCGCCCCACGGTATAGCCAAGGATGGGGCCTACCGCCAGCGAAACGGGCACGCTGGCGGCGAGCCGGAACGGCAGCAACCGGGTGCGGAACTCGAAGATATTCGTCAACCATCCGACCGCGTAACCGGGGAAGAAAGCCAACAGAGAGAACAGCGCAAAACCCGCCGAAATCCCGATCAGATCCGAGGTCAGGAAGTGGAAAGTCAGCCAGCCGCCGGGAGTCACGCTCTTAAGTTCCAGTCGGACCGAATTGAGTACGGGCTTTGGGCGGGAACGGGCGGAATCGTACAGATCGATCCCAAACCCGATTGACGGCAGAGAGGCAATTCGGATAGTCCGTTGCTCGCGTTGGGCTTCGGCGCCGACACCTGGAAGAAATCTCATCATACAACGAGGAGGAAGTTAGTTGCCCGTTCTACAACTGGGAAGCAGCCGCTCCGAAGTAACCGATCTGCAGAACAAACTGCGCGATCACGGCTTCGATCCGGGGGCATCCGATGGCTCTTTCGGCGAGGGAACCGCGGCGGCTGTGGAGGCATTCCAGCGCAGCGCCGGGCTCGACGCCGATGGCGTGGTGGGTCCTCAAACGGCGGCCGCACTGGGCCTGGTGGCGCCCACTCCGGTCGCCTCCGCGATTCCCGCGGTCACCGTCGCGATGGTCTGCCAAATGTTTCCGGATACGCCGGCCCAGAACATCGAACAGAACCTGCCGGTAGTGCTGAACGCCCTGGTGCAGCCGCAACTGGCGAACAAGCCGATGATCCTGATGGCGCTTGGCACGATCCGCGCGGAGACTGAGTCATTTCTGCCCATCAGCGAAGGGCAATCTCAATACAACACCTCGCCGGGCGGCCATCCGTTCGACTTATACGATTCCAGAGCGGATCTGGGAAACCAGGGTCCGCCGGACGGCGAACTCTTCAAGGGGCGCGGATTCGTCCAACTCACCGGCCGCGCCAACTACCAGTTGCATGGAAACGCCATCGGGCTGGGCAATCGACTGATCGAGAACCCCAATCTCGCCAACGATCCCACCATCGCCGCGCAACTGCTGGCGAGTTTTCTCAAGAGCCGTGAACAGAGTATCGCGGCGGCCCTCGCCACCGGCGATTTAGCCACCGCGCGTAAACTGGTGAACGGCGGATCGAATGGCCTTGACCGATTTACGGACGCTTATAACATCGGTAAGTCGCTGATGCCCGACTCAATTTCCGCTTGAGGCTGGCGCGGAACGGCGCCGCAGTTCTAAAGTGATGGGCTAAGTCTTCGGCCTCGCTGCCGTCGAGTCAAAGAAACTGGTAATTGCGTTGACTACGGAGTGTATGCCATCCGCTCCGCCCGCCAGGAGCGCAGCCGAGAGTGCAACATCGACACCGAGAAAGAACAAATACTGCGCGCCATGCGTAAACACGGGGTCCTTGAGTTTGGCCGCATCGACAAAATTCCCGAGCGCACGCACGCCAGCCATGCTCACCAGGAGAGACAACGTAAGCGAAACGGCGAACGCGTACCGTTGGGTGTTCCCCCGGTACTCGTCGAGCGCGTCCGAGGCGGCCTTCAGATCCGCGGGATTCTGTTGGTCCGCGGCTTTGGCCTTGATGGTGGCCACGGCTCTTTCCAGCTTACTGGCTTCCGAGTCGCGCCACGGACTCACCAGGATCTCGACCGCCCGTTCGATGACGGCCGCGGCGAATGCAAGAGGCGCCAATAGGCCGCTCAGGTCCTGTAGTCTGACTGTCAAACCCAGCGCATCCCAGTCCAACCAGGCGCGAAAGACGATCACGCCCACCAACGCAAGCGCGCTTGAGACAAATAACGGCCAATTCCTTCTAACAACAGACACTGAGGGCATAGTAGCCAAATCCTCCTTTTGGTCTCCGGGATCCCCTCCCATGGCCGGCCAACGATTCGTCCGACACATTATGTGGCCAAAGGGCCGTTCCTGTCAATCAAATTGCGGCCGGTCAGATCGCGCGAGAGAATCCAGTGGTATAGATTAGTGTCTTGGAAAGGCCGCGCGGCCTATGATCGTGGCCCCCAGTTGTTGAGCGCTTTCGAAACCGAGGTGTGGAGATGGCGAAAAG
>JBAVIH010000493.1:0-6911 GCA_049686695.1 Bryobacteraceae bacterium
CGATTCTGCGTTCTGCATGCGCATTTGCATCCGGCCGCCGAACGCCCCGCCTCTTCACATTTTCACGATCATCTTGTATTGGAATCAAGTCCTGTTTCAGGATCATCTTGTATTGGACAATTCTGCCCAGCCGGCGGCAATGAGAAGCGTGCTAGGATAATCCTCCAGGCTGATTCGCGATATGCTCGGCTTTGACCAGCGCACCGCCCGCTCCACGTGGACCGCGGCGCTTGTGCTGCTGCTGCTCTACGTAGTCTATCTGGCGCGCACGACGCTGTTCGTTTTCACGCTGGCCCTGCTGTTTGCCTACCTACTGGCGCCGCTGGTGAACCTGCTCGACCGTGTTTTCCCGGCGCGCCGCACGCGAACGGCGGCGCTGGCGCTGACGTTCGGAATCGTAGTGGTGGTCGCGGGCGGGCTCGGGTTCGAGGTCGGCACGCGGGTGGTGAACGAGGCCGCGGCGCTCGCCCGTAGGTTTCCCGCTATGGTGGCGAGCTGGCAACAACCGCTGCCGGACGACCATTCGTTGCAGGCGCAGATCGTCGGAAGGATCCGCTCCGAACTGGCGGCGCGTTCGAGCAGCCTGATCTCCGAGCTGCCGCAGTACGGCCTCCAGGTCCTGGGCGTGGCGAGCAACCTCATCTACGTGGTGATCATTCCGGTCCTGGCGTTCTTCTTCCTGAAGGACGCTCCCACCATGCGGGCGCACGTTCTCGACCTGATGGACCAGGGCCCGCGCCGCGCCTTGCTCGACGATGTGCTCTCCGACGTGAACCTGCTGCTGGCGCACTACATGCGCGCGCTGTTCCTGCTCTCGACGGTGGCGTTCGCGGCTTACGCCATTTTCTTCTCCGTGATGCACATGCCATACCCGATCTTGCTGGCAGCCGCCGCCGGCATGCTGGAGTACATTCCCATGCTGGGTCCGGTCACCGCCATCGCCCTGATCCTCATTGCCGCTGGTGTGGGAGGTGTGAGCTTGCTGCCGGTGATCGTGTTCGTGGTGCTCTTCCGCATGCTTCAGGACTACGTGGTCTCGCCGCACCTGATGGGGCACGGGGTGGAACTGCATCCCCTGCTGGTGCTGTTCGGGGTGTTCGCCGGCGCGGAGATCGCCGGTATCCCGGGGACGTTCCTCTCGGTGCCGGTGCTGGCGCTGGTGCGGATCGTGTACCTGGGCATTCGCAAGGCGCGCCTGAGCGCCCGGCAGACGACGGCGTAGAAGATGCAAAGTGGGACAGACGATCGGTTTTTGTCGTCAACTCTCGCGCGATAGCGCAACAAGGCAACGCATGAAAGGCGATGGTTCGTCCCACCTGCCGGCGTTACCGCCAGCGGCCGCGATAATACCGCCAGTGAGCGCCTTCGTGGCGCCACGCGGGAGCCACCCACACGGCGCGCGGATGCGGCGGCCGAACCCAGCGGCCGGGCGCCCAGACCCAGGCGCTTCCGCGCAGATCCCAGAATCCTTCGGTCCAGAGGAAGCCCGGGCCGGGCGCCACGCCCATAACGCCGTACCGCGGCGGCGGCGGTTCGACGATGACCGCGGCGCTTCCCGCGCAGCCGGTGAACAGCGATCCCGCTGCCAGGAAGGCAACCGTCAAGAGTTTCCGTTTCATTTTTGTGCAACCTCCTACACGGTCAAACGCGGCGCGGCGGATGGCGTTGCGGGTCCTGAAACGAAGTTAATGTTAGGAGGCGTTAATTCGCGCGCCGTAGCGCCGGCGGTCTCTGCCGCCGGTGTTTTTGGGAGCGGTCGTTGATGCGGCCCTCCGGCAACCGTTAAACTTGAAATAAGCTTGAGCTCCATGCGCGCATTTCCCAGCGGGTTTTCGATCGGCACGGTGCGGATCGCTCCGGCCACGGTGCTGGCGCCGATGGCGGGCGTCACCGATACCGTGTTCCGGCGGTTCATCCGCAACCTGGGCGGCTGCGGGCTGATGATGACGGAGTTCACCAGTTCCCACGGCGTGAAGGCGGCGGGCACGGCGCACAAGCCCACGCGCACCATGAAGTACCTGGCCTTCGAAGCGGAAGAGCGCCCGATTTCGGCGCAGTTGTTCGGCGCCGACCCGATGGTGTGCGCGGATGCCGCGCGGGTTTGCCAGCGCCTCGGCTTCGACATCGTCGACCTCAATCTGGGCTGCCCGGTGAACAAGGTGGTGAAGTGCAATGGCGGCTCGGGCCTGCTGCGCGACCTGCCGCTGGTCGAGCGCCTGCTGCGCGAAGTCCGCCGGGCGGTCACGATTCCGTTCACCCTGAAATATCGCGCCGGGTGGAACGATCGCGAGCTGGTGACGGTGGAGCTGGCGCGGATGGCGGAGGATTGCGGCCTGGACGCCATCGCGCTGCACCCGCGCACCCGCGAGCAGGGCTACGCCGGCAAAGCCGATTGGAGCCGCATCGCCGAGGTGAAAGCCGCGGTGAAGATCCCGGTGATCGGCAACGGCGACATCGTCACCCCGGAGGACGCCGTCCGCATGGCGGACGAAACCGGCTGCGACGCGGTGATGGTGGGCCGCGCGGCAAGCTCCAATCCTTGGATCTTCCGCCAGATCGGGCAGTACGTGACCACCGGCGCTTACGATCAGCCGAGCGAGCGCGACCGCTACCGGATCATGCGCCGCTATTATGCGATGCTGGTGGAGCGCGGCGAGAGGGACACGGTCGGCAAGATGAAACAATTCGCCACTTACTTCACCCACGGCGTGCGCCACGGCGCGCAGCTTCGCGTGTCCATCTACCAGGCGCAAGATCCGCAAGCGATCCTCGATCTGGTGGACGAATTCTTCCAGGCCGAGCCGGCGGCGGTTTCCTGATCCGGTGAAGAAAGTCCAGCTCATCACCGATGGCGCCTGCCTGGGCAATCCCGGTCCCGGTGGCTGGGCCTGCATTCTGATCCACAACCAGCGCACCAAGGAAATGTGGGGATCCGAGCCGCACACCACCAACAACCGCATGGAGCTGCGCGCCGCCATCGAGGGCCTGCGCGCGCTCACCGAGCCGTGCGCGGTGGAAGTGGTGACGGATTCGGAATACGTCAAGAACGGCATCACCACCTGGATTCACGGGTGGAAGCGCAAGGGCTGGATGACGGCGGCCAAAAAGCCCGTGATCAACCAGGACCTCTGGAAGGACCTGGATCGAGAAGCGGCCCGCCACCAGACCACCTGGGTATGGACCAAGGGCCACGCTTCGCACGCCGGCAACAACCGTTGCGACGAACTGGCCAACCGCGCCGCCCACGAGCAAAGCTCGTCGAGCCGGCCGGCGGCCGGATAGGGTTATCATGGACGCCATGCGGGCGGCTCGCGCCGAAGGGACACAAAACGCAACCGGGATCGAGGCCGTGCGCGACCTGGCGGAACGGTTTCGCGAGGTTCTCTGCCGGGCGCGGCTGGGCATTCGGAATCCGGGCTTCGAGTGGTATCCGTACGACACGCTGTCGTCTCTCACTCATTGCAACCAGCTCTTGCGCGGCGCCAACCGGACGCTGTTCGGGCCGGATGGAGCTGGACGCAAGGTTCTCGACCTGGGCTGCGCGGATGGCGAAACGGCGTTCTTTTTGGAATCGCTCGGCTACCGGGTGACGGCGGTCGACCACGGCGTTTACAATCACAACGGCATGCGTGGAGCGCGTGCGCTCAAGGCCGCGCTCGGGTCGGCGGTGGAACTCGTGGAGCTCGATCTCGACCGGCCGTTCCAATTGCCGGGCGGCCCGTACGATTTCGCGTTTTTTCTGGGCACGCTGTATCATCTGCGCAACCCGTTCCACGTGCTCGAGGAGCTGGCCAAGCGCGCGGCTTACTGCTTTCTGAGTACGCGCATCGCGCGCCGTTTCCCCGGCGGCGCGCCGATGCCGAAAGACGTCGCGCTGGCGTACCTGCTGGACGAAACCGAGCTCAACAACGACGAGAGCAACTACTTCGTTTTCTCCGAACCCGGGTTGCGGCTGGCTCTCAAGCGGACCTATTGGGACGTGCTGGACTTCCTCCCCGTGGGCGACACGCGCCGGTCGGACCCGGTGCGCGCGGACCGCGACGAGCGCGCGTTCTGCTTTTTGCGGAGCCGCTTCGACCGGCTCGCCAACGTGGAATTGCTGGATGGCTGGCACGCCGCGGAAGGAACCGGCTGGCGCTGGACCGGGCGGGAGTTTTCTTTCCGCATCCGCCCGGCCGGCGCCGCGCGGGCGCGAACGGTTGCCATCGATCTGTTCCTTCCAGACGAACTCTTCGCCGCCAACGGCACTGTGACGCTGGCCGGCACGGCGAACGGGAGCGAACTGGAGCCGGCCGAGTTCCGCCGCGCCGGCGCGCACGTGCTGGTGCGGCCCTTGCCACGTGGCGCCGAAGAGGTAGTGCTGCGCTTCCGCGTGGATGGGGCGCTGGCCGCCGACGCCCACGACTCGCGCGAGCGCGGCGTAGTGGTGGTGTCGATCTCGGCGGAGTGAGGTGGGGCATGCTTTAGCTTGCCCGTGAAACGAATGAATTTGGAAATGACAGGCCTAGCCATCCAAGCCAACGACGTCCGCCAGGCGGCGGAGCGCATTCGCCCGCTGGCGCGCCGCACCCCGGTCTTCACTTGTACGGGATTCGATGCCCGCGCCGGCGTGCGCGCGTTCTTCAAGTGCGAGAACCTGCAGCGCGGCGGAGCCTTCAAAATCCGCGGCGCGTCCAACCTGATTCTCTCGCTGCCGGGCGAAGCGCTCGCGCGCGGCGTGGTGGCTTACTCATCGGGCAACCACGCCCAGGCCGTGGCAATCGCCGCCAGGCACGTAGGCGCACGCGCCACCATCGTGATGCCGGAGGATGCGCCGCGCGCCAAGATGGAATCGACGCGCGCGCACGGCGCCACCATCGTGACCTATGACCGGCACACCGGCGTCCGCGAGCGGATCGCCGCCCAAATTCTGGAGCGCACCGGCGCCACCCTGGTGCCGCCCTTCGACCATCCGCTGATCATGGCCGGCCAGGGCACGGCCGCTCTCGAACTGCTCGAAGAGACTGGACCGCTCGATGCGCTGATTGCGCCGGTGGGCGGCGGCGGCCTGCTTTCCGGATGCGCCACCATCGCCAAAGCGGTCCATCCGGCGATCCGTATTTTCGGCGTCGAGCCGGCAGGCGCCAACGACACGTTTCTGTCGCTCAAGGCCGGCGAGCGCGTCGCGGTGCCTCATCCCGACACCATCGCCGACGGATTGCGCGCGCCGCAACCTGGTGCGTTGACCTTCCCCGTAATTCGGCAACTCGCGGAAGGCGTGCTGCTGGTAACCGACGACGAGATCCGCCAGACGGTGAAGTTCCTTCTGCTGCGGCTCAAAGTGCTGGTCGAGCCGAGCGGCGCAGTTTCCGCCGCCGCCGTCCTGTTCGGCAAACTGCCGCCGGGCATTGGTTCGGTGGGAGTGATCCTCTCCGGCGGCAACGTCGATTTTGAGGAACTGGCCAAGTACTGACCCGCGGCGCGAGTGAAGACCGGTCCGCCAGGTTCCAATTCTTCAGTTATTGCCCTTCGCGACGTGGTTTTCGGTCCACACCTGGCGAAGGCCGAAGGGCAGCGGAACCGGCTTGCTGGTGTCGTAGTGCTCCGGCTGGCGGGCGGCGAGGATCTGGATCATTTTCTCCACGAAGAACGCGGGCAGCCGAATCTTATCGTAGTACGCCTTTTCCACCGAGAAAGTGGCCGTCGAATTGGCGGCGGCGAAGCGGTAGTCCAGCCAGACGGACTGTTTGCCGCGCAGGATGGGCCGCAGGAGGTATGGGATGGTGCCCGGCTTCCAGCGCTCGACGGCGTCGAAATCGACCACGGTGAACGTGGAGATGTAATTCTGCGGGAAGATCTTTACGGTCACCGAATCCACGCCCGGCCGGGGCGTCGCGCGCAATGAGTAGCGCATGTATTCGTTGATCTCGTCATCGGACAGCGCAAACGAGACATGACGGCCGCTGGATCCCCGCGCGGTTCCGGCTTCCCGAAGCTCCTGAAACAGCCCCAAAAACTTCTGTGCAACCGGTGGTACGGAAGTGTCCGCCGCCGGCAGCCGGGAGGCCGCAAGTAAGGCCAAAGCCAAAACGATTCTCTTCACGAGATCCTATTTCAACGGACCGGGGCAACCTACCCACGGAGAACCGCTTCGCACTTTACTTCTGCACGGTAATCGAGGTCGAGCCGGTATCGGGAGGGCTGGCGGCATCGGTCGCGGCAACCGTGATGGTGTGAGACCCGGGCGTCAGCGCCGCCGTGTTCAGCAAGTAGGTGTAACCCACATTGGGGCAACCGGGGCGGCCTGGATAAGCCACGCACACATCCGGGCGACTGACTGCGTAAGTCGCCGTGCCCACCGGAGCGCCGTCCACCTTCACTTGCACGTTCGTGATCGCCGTTCCAACCGTCGAAGCATTGTCGATCGCCCAGCCGGCGACCGTCACCGTGCCCGAAACGGTCGCACCCGGGGCCGGCGCATCGATGTGGACCGACGGTATCACGCCAGGGGCGCCGGCGGTGGCTGTGGGGGCGTGGCCGGTTGAACAAGCGGCGAGCACCGTCATGGCGACGACCAGGCAGGGTGTGACGGCGGCCCTGATACGAATAAGAACTGGTAACATGCCCATATTATTGCACACCATCGCGGTCTCAATAGCGCCTGGCAACCCGGAGCAAACGGGGGCCCTCTAACGGCTTCGACCTGCCACCACTGAAGCACGGCGGCGCCTTGTCATATGGAACCGCACCGGCTTCGAACCCGCGGGCGCAACGCACACCCGAGGAGTGCTCGCACTCTACTTCTGCACGCTAATCGTGGCCGAGCCGGTGTCGGGAGGGCTGGCGGAATCCGTGGCCGTAACCGTGATGGTGTGCGACCCGGCTGTCAACCCCGCCGTGTTCAGCGAATATGTGTACCCCACGTTGGGGCA
>JBAVIH010000494.1:0-2212 GCA_049686695.1 Bryobacteraceae bacterium
CAACCGGGGTGCGCCGCCGCCCACAGCGTGCAGCGATACGCCGCCACCAGGAGGAACAGGCACAGCGCATAGCCTTGCCCGATGGTCGAGTAGTCCACGAACTGATGGTTCAGCCCAGCGAGCGCCACCACCGTCAAGGCGCCGGCGAGGCGCCAGCGGATTACGGGGAAGCGCGTGTAGACGGCGTGGGCGGCCAGCAGCACGCCGGCAGCGCCCATCATGCCCGCCACCGCGTGCGCGGTGCGCCAGGTATCGCCGAACAACCGCATCCATCCGGCATTCCAATAGGCGTTCAGCGGGGCTTGCGGAAAAAAGAAATCCAGGTACGGCGTTTTCCCCGCTTTAATGAGCTGCGCGGCAAGCAGGTGGAATCCTTCGTCCCAGGCGAAGGCGAGGGTCTGCGCATAGAAGGCCAGTCCGGCGGTCAAGAGCACCGCCACCAGGGCGAACGGCGCCCACGGGCGGCGCCAGAGTTTTTCGCGGGACGGCGCGCTCACCGGCGGCGCCGCGACAGTTTCTGGCGCGGCGGGAACCTGAGGGAACTGCGGCGCACCCGCCAGCGGATCGGTGGCTTCCGCCATGGCTCTATTCTTCGCTCCAGATCATGCGTGTGTGGTCCTGGTCGGCGGAATTGCGGTCATCCAGGTAGACGCGGCCGGCGCCGGCGAATTCGGCCGACCCTGGAATGGGCCAGTCCGTAATGAGATAGTTGGTTGGATCGGCATTGGCCGGACCGACGTCCTTGACCCAGACTCGTCCGAACACCTGGCGAAACGTGGCCAGAACGTTCAGGGCGAAATCGGATTCGGCGCCGCGGTCCAGAATGACGTTGGCGGCGGTGCGCCCGGAGACGGCGCGCACGTCGGCCAGAAACTCGCGGCTGAGCAACTCGGCCGGAATGGCTTTCCCGGTATACGCGTCGAGCAGGGTGAAGCCGTAGTGCGCTCGCCGGGCGCGGGCCCGCCGCAACGCGTAGCGCGCGGAGAGCGGGACGAAACGCACCTTGGCCGGCAGCGGCCGCGGCAGAAACTGCCGCTCAGCGATTTCCAGCACATCCGGGTCGACATCCACCGCATCCACCCGCTCGACCGCAGGCAGGGCGGAGACATCTCTGGGAAAGGTGAATCCGGCCGCGCCCACCGCCAGCACCAACGCGCAAGGCTCGGCAGCCATCAAGCGGTCCGCCTCCAGCACGTAGGCAGCCGAGGTTTCGCCGGTATCGGCGAAGATGGCGGAAGCGCGGCCGCCGTTCAAATACATGGCTCGCTCGATCCGCCCGTTCGCCCGCCGTTCCTCGACGATGCGAATGGTCTGATGCGGGCTGTCGAAGCGAAACCGCTGGTTGGCGGGCACCGGAGAACCCAGGCCGACCAGGCTCACCAATGCCAGCGCAGCCGCGCCCGCGGCCAGAATCGTCCACCTCCGCCGATGGCTGGCGGTCCAAAGGGCGGCGGCGCCGAAGAGCAGCCCGCAGATGATATAACCGGACGCTCTCACGCCGAAGCCCGGAAAGAGGAAGACCGGGGTGACGATGCCGCCGGCGACGCTGCCGAGGGTGGAGTAGAACAGCACGCGGCCGGAGGCCTTGCCCGCCTTGCCCTCGTCGTTGGTGAGTTCGGCCAGCAGCGGAACCGACTGCGCCACCAAATATACCGGCACCGCGAACAAGAGCGTGGCCGTCGCGCCGATCGCCGGCGCCAGGCTAAATCCGGCGTCCAGAAAACGCTCGAGAAGAGCGGCCTCAAACGGGAACGACAGCCCCGCGTATATGACGGCCGCCAGGAAGAGATTGACCGTGAGCGCGGTGCGTGTGCGCGCAGGGCTCCAGTGCGACGACAACTGGCCCCCGTGCCAATAACCGGCGCTCAAGGCGAACAGGATCACGGCCAGCAGAACGCCGGTGAGGGTCATGCTGGATCCGACCACGGGTATGGCCAGACGGATGGCAATCACCTCGACGGCCAGGGTCGAGAAGCCTTCCGCAAAAGCAACCGCCCAAGCCAGCAGCCGGAAAAAAATGTCCTGCCTGATCATTCGCGCGCCCGAAGCCGGGAATTCTACATTTAACATGGCGCGGGCAGTTCGCCGAGAATTGTCCAATACAAGATGATCCTGAAACAGGACTTGATTCCAATACAAGATGATCGTGAAAATGTGAAGAGGCGGGGCGTTCGGCGGCCGGATGCAAATGCGCATGCAGAACGCAGAATCG
>JBAVIH010000495.1:0-16605 GCA_049686695.1 Bryobacteraceae bacterium
GGAACGAGGCGGGTTCCGGCGCGCCCGCGCCGGCCGACGCGCCATTGACGGTCACGTCTAGGGAACCCTCGTTGCCGGTCGAGCCTCCCACGGAGTCGGCTACGGCCAGGTACAGGCTAGTAGCCCCGGCTGGAACGGTGAAGTCCTGGACCGTGCCGATCCCTGTGCCGGTGAGGCCGTCGCCAATAAAGAAAATCTGGTTCAGCGCTGGCGAGTAGGAGGACAGTTGCGTGTTTTGTCCGCTATTGGCCTGATAATCCAGGCCGGTGACGAAACCGGTGGGCACGTCGTAGCCGCCGCTGGTGTCGTCGGGAGGCAGGGTTGCGCTGTCGTTCAGGAAGACGCCGATCAGCGCGTCCGAGCTTCCGTTGTAGTCATCGGCCGGGTAGGTGCCGCCGGCGGGCGGGGGGCTGAAACTGGACTGATCGGAGTAGCAGCCGCCGTCGGGGCCGGCGAAGCAGCTATCGTCCACCGAGGTGCTGCCGCTGGCCGAAAACGTCAGCGTCTCTCCGCCCGCTACACTGACCTGGACCGGCGAGTTCTGGGCGCCGGTGTCCGTTCCGAAATAGCCCGTCACGGCGCCGCCGGGTTGACCGGCGAGCCAAATGTCGGTGGTGGCCTGCACCGTGAGGGTGCTGGCCTTTGCCAGCGTCGCTCCGCAACCGGCAATGACCAGCATGCGGGCGAAATAATAACGCATCGAACCACATCTGCGGGATCTCAGCCGCACCGGATTGGTGCCGGCGCGGCCAATTGCTCGACAAAATCTGTTGAAAACACGCATCTTAACGTCTTCTCCTGTTTGTGGCCGCCCGGCTCGTTCCATAGCCCGCGGGGCGGTCCACTGAAGACAGCGCAGAAGCCGGTCGAAATGCTTCAAGAATATTCTAGAAATCGTTCCCCAGCCAGGGTGCGGCTGTTATATGTTGCCGGGCAGTTGCCAACCGGGTCCTCAGCGCCCGATGCGGAACGTGCCGTGAAGCGGCAGGTCGCGCGAGCCGCCGCCCACTTCGACGGCGTATTCGCCCGGGACGAGTTCCCACCCGTTCTTGTCCTCATTGAAGATGGACAGATAGTGCGGGTCGAGATCGAGCGTCACCAGTTTGGATTCGCCGGGCTCGAGCGCGATCTTCTTGAAGGCCACCAGGCGCTTGAAGGGTTCGCCCGCCGCCTGCGGCAGCGTGGCGTACACCTCGGCGATCTCGGCTCCGGTCCGGTGCCCCATGTTCTTCACCGCGAACGCAATCTGCGCCGGCGACACCTTCAGGCCCGCGTAGCTGTACGTGGTGTAGGACAGCCCATAGCCGAACGGAAATAGCGGCTGTTTGTTCTTGGCGTCATACCACTTGTATCCGACCAGCAGTCCTTCGTCGTATTCGATATCGAACCGCCTGGTGTTGACCTTCCAGGGGGCGCCGGGGAACATCGGTTGCTCTTCGCCCTGGCGCGGCGGAGGCTGCAACATCTCGGTGGGGTGCGGCAGATCCGCTTCCGTCTTCGCGAAGGTGACCGGCAATTTGGCCGACGGGTTCACCTCGCCGAACAGGATCCTGGCGATGGCCTCGCCGCCGCGCGTGCCCGGATACCAGGCCTCCAGCACCGCATTGACGTGGTCGATCCACGGCATGGTTACCGCGCCGCCGGACTCGATCACCACGATGGTCTGCGGATTGGCGGCGGCAACCGCGCTGACCAGTGCGTCCTGCTTGTCGGGCAGCGACAGGCTCCGCACGTCGTCGCCTTCGCCGGTCGGCTGATTGACGAACACGATGGCGACATCCGAAGCCTTGGCGAGAGCCGCGGCCGCGCTCGTGTTCGTACCCGGATCGTAGGCGACCTTGGCGCCCGGCGCCTCGGCGCGAATCGCTTTCAACGGTGACGAGCGGTGCCAGACTTGCCCGTTGGCGCTCGCCCAGGGGACCGCATTCCCGCCGATGGGATCGACCTGCCCGGAGCCTCCGCCCGAGAGCACGCCGGCGTCGGCGTGCGATCCGATGACGGCGATCGAGTGGATCTGCGATACGGCCAAGGGCAACTGGCCGTTGGCGTTCTTCAGCAGCACGATGGTCTGCTCGGCGACGCGCTCGGCCACTTCGAGACCGTGAAACACATCCGGCACGCGGCGATCCGGCGGGTTATCGTAGAGGCCCACCGCAAACTCGCTGCGCAGCACGCGGTGCACCATGTTGTCGAGGCGGGACAGGGGAACCTCGCCGCTCTCGACCGCTTTTTTGAGAGCCGCGCCGAAAAAATTGGATTCCGGCATCTGCATGTCCAGGCCGGCTTTGGCGGCTTTGGCGGTGCTGTGCGTGGCGCTCCAGTCGGAGACGACGAAGCCCTGGAAGCCGAAGTCTTTTTTCAAAACTTCGTTCAGGAGGTAGTTGTTCTCGCAGGCGTATTCGCCGTTCACCAGATTGTAGGAGCACATCACCGCGCCCGCGTTCGACAATTTGGCGGCGATCTCGAACCCAAGCAGATCGCTTTCGCGCATGGCCCGCTTGCCAACCTTCACGTTGACGTAAGAGCGCCCGCTCTCCTGATCGTTCATGGCGTAATGTTTCAGGTCGCCGATGATGTGCCGCTCCTGGAGTGCCTTCATCTCGACGCCCGCCAGCGTTCCGGCGAGAATCGGATCTTCGCCGTGGTACTCGAAGTTGCGGCCGTTGCGCGGCTCGCGGGTGAGGTCGATGCCGCCGCCCAGCGTCATCGTGTAGCCCTGATCGCGCAGCTCGCGGCCGATCAGCGCGCCATATTCGCGGGCCAGTTCGACGTCCCAGCTCGAAGCCTCCGCAATCGTGGAGGGCAGCGGCGTGGAATAGCGGCCATACACCGACGAATGCGTCACGCCGACGGTCGCATCCGCCATCTGCATGTCGGGAATGCCGAGACGGGGGATGCCCGGAATGAATCCGGCATTGCCGAGCGCTCTTGGCGGCAGCCTGTCGGGGCCTCCCATCAGCTCCTCCCAGCCGTTGCCATGCAGCAGCGAGATCTTTTCGTCGAGCGTCAGCGCCTTGACCAGCAGGTCGGCGCGCTGGTCGGGTGAAAGGGTCTTGTCCATCCAGGGGCCGGCGGGCTTCTGCGGCGGACCTCCAAATTGGGCCGGGGCGGGCGCCACACCGAGCGTCAGCGCCAGGGAGGCGATGCTGAGCCTGGACAGGCGGGCAAGAGCGTCGAAAGGTTTTGTCATGGTCATCGTGAGATCTCGCAATGGTTCTTCGCCCACCGTAGCAGGAATTCGGTGCGCCTTGCATGCCCGGCCGTTTTTGGGCAGAAACTGCCCGAGTGTCTACGGAAAACAATACACTTAGCCTCTGTTGTTGGGCAGATTCTGCCCAAAATGACTTTAGCGGCGCGACGGAGGCGTCGTCCCGCACGGGCAAGCTAAAGCATGCCCCACCGGGGCCGCATGGCGCATCGATTCAGATCCTTTAATGGCGTTAGACTCTTGGTTGCGCATCTTCAGGGCGCCGGCACGCCGAGGCGTGTCCGACGGGAGGTTGGGTGTGAGCGCAGCAACACAGGCGGTTCCGTTGGCAGATCGCATTTCCTTCAAGGAGAAGATCGCATACTCGTTTGGAGATGCGGCTTCGAATTTTTATTGGAAGACCTTCGAGTTCTTCCTGATGATCTTTTATACCGACGTCTTCGGCATTTCGGCCGCCGCCGTCGGCACCATGCTGCTGGTCACCCGGGTCGCGGATGCGGTTGCGGATCCCACGATGGGCGCTATCGCCGACCGGACCGAGACACGGTGGGGCCATTTCCGGCCGTACATCTTGTGGTTCTCCCTCCCGTTGGCTGTGGCGGGCGTGCTGACCTTCACCACCCCCAATCTCGGCAGCGGCGCCAAGCTGGTCTATGCCTACATTACGTACTCCCTCCTGATGTTCCTGTACACGGCGGTGAACATTCCTTACACCGCGCTGATGGGGGTGATGACGCCGAACTCGCAGGAGCGCACCTCCATCTCCTCGATACGTTTCTTTGGCGCCTTCACCGCCGGAGTGATCGTGCAGTACTTCACCCTCCGCTTAGTCAAGTTCTTCGGCGCCGGCAACGACCAGCGCGGCTGGCAGCTCACCATGGTGCTATACGGCGTTGCCGCCGTCATCCTGCTGGTGCTTTGCTTCGCCATCACGCGGGAGCGCGTGGCCCCGCCGAAGCAGCAGCACTCCGACATCAAGCGCGATCTTCGCGACCTGTTCGGCAGCCGGCCGTGGCTGGTGCTGGTGGGTGTGTTGCTGATGGTGCTGGCGGCGTTTGTGATTAAAGGCTCGGCCTCGGTCTACTATTTCAAGTATTTCCTGAAGCGCCAGGATCTGCTGGGAGCGTTCCTGGTGTCGAACGGCCTGGCGTTCCTGGTGGCTGTCTCGGTCACTTCGCGCATGGCGAAGTGGTTCGGCAAGAAGCCGCTGTTCATGATCGCGATCGGCGGCGGAGGGCTGATCATCGCCGGCTTCTGCCTCGCCGGACCGTCGGATATCTACCTCATCTTCGCGCTGCAGATCGTCTCCAGCTTCGTGATCGGTTTCAACTCGCCGCTGGTCTTCGCCATGTTCGCCGATACGGCCGACCATGCCGAATGGCGCACCGGCCGCCGCACCACCGGATTGGTGTTCGCCTCGGCTATTTTCAGCACCAAGATCGGCGTGGCGATCGGCGCCTGGATGTTCGGCCTCATCCTGGCCTACTTCGGGTACGTGGCCAACGTGGCGCAAACCAGCCGCTCGATCCACGGGATCATCCTCTCGGTGAGCTGGATTCCATGCGTGCTGATGGTGCTGGCCGCGGCCACCATGATTCTGTATCCGCTCGACGATCCGCTGATGGTGAAGATCGAGGCGGAGCTGAAATCGCGGCGGGGAGAGGTGGAAGCATGAAGACCGCGTTGATTTGCCTGTTCGCCCTGGCTTCTTCGGCGCTGGCGGCCGATTTGACCGTGCAGAAGTGGCAGGGCAACGGTATCGACTACTCCGGCTATCGCGCGGGCCAGAATCCGCAACTGAACAAGTTCCCAACCCAGGCGCAGATTCTCGAAGACCTCAAGATTCTGGAGCGGAACTGGACGCTGATTCGCCTCTACGGCGGGGATCAACACTCGCAGGACGTGCTGGAAGTGATCCGGCGCGAGAAGCTCGGGCTCAAGGTGCTGCTCGGCATCTGGCTGGATGGAAGACCCGGCCACGAAGCCGAGAGTGCGCAGCAGACCGCGACTGGAATCCGCCTCGCCAATCAGTACCAGGACATCGTGCTGGCGGTCGCTGTCGGCAACGAGATTCTGGTGTCCTGGTCCGATCACAAGCTGACCGAGGAGAAAGCCATCGAGTATGTCACGCAAGTCAAGAAAGCGGTGAGCTGCCCGGTCACGGTCGCCGACGACTATCTGTACTGGCAGCAGCCGGAAGCCAAGCTGGCCAACCGGGTCGATTTCATCGTGATACACACGTACCCGATGTGGGGCCACGAGGACATCGACACCGCCATGCCTTCGACCATCAGGAACTATGAGCGGGTGCGCAAAGCGCATCCGGGGAAAACCATCGTTCTCGGCGAGGCCGGCTGGGCCTCCTACGCCATCGGCAACCAGAACGCGCCGCGGGCCGGCGACGAAAAGAAGCAGAAGCGGTATTACGAGGAGCTGACCGCGTGGGCAAAGGCCAACGACGTGACACTCTTCTGGTTCGAGGCGTTCGACGAGCCTTGGAAAGGAACCGGCACGGAAGGACACTGGGGCCTCTTCTCCGAGGGCCGCAAAGCCAAGCTGGCGATGCAGACGCTGTACCCGGACCTGATGCCGAGCGGGCCGACGTCACCAAGTTACGATTCGCCGGCCGTTCCCGCAGTCAAGGAGAAACAATGAGCGTGGCACGCGACATGGATATTGAGAATTCTTTGGTCCTTGGAGGCAAGCTAAAGCATGCCCCACCCAACGGCGGGCCTGGTGGGGCATGCTTTAGCTTGCCCGTATCCCAATGAGCATGGCTTTCGCCGGCGAAGCGGAATTGAAGCGCGGCGCGCGCCAGGTGGAGGGCGGCGAGATTGAGATCGGCGGCGAGCGCTTCTACCGCATCGTCAACTACGATGCGATGGCGCCGTTCCTGATGAGCCTGGTCAGCGACTCCGATCATTGGATGTTCGTCTCGAGCACCGGCGCGCTGACCGCCGGCCGCAGGGACCCCGACCACGCCCTGTTCCCTTACTACACCGACGACCGCATCCACGACAGCCAGGACCAGACCGGCGGCAAGACCGTCCTGCTGGCTGCGCGCGGCGGGCGCACCTCGCTGTGGGAGCCTTTTTCGCAGCGCTACGAGGGCCTGTACCGCATCACGCGAAGTTTGTCGAAGAGCGTTTACAGCAACAAGATCGTATTCGAGGAGGTGAACCACTCGCTCGGGCTTTCCTTTTCCTGCGCCTGGATGACGAGCGACCGATTCGGCTTCATGCGGCGCTCGGCGCTGGTCAACCTGGGCGAGGATCCGATCGAGATCGATCTGCTGGACGGCATCCAAAATCTTCTGCCGCACGGCATCACACGCCGCTTCCAGATGGAATACAGCACGCTGGCGGATGGCTACAAGGAGAACGAGCTCGAACCCGAAACGGGGCTGGGCCTCTTCAAGCTCAGCTCGGTTCCAGCCGACCGGCCCGAGCCCAATGAGGCGCTGCGGGTGACCACGGTATGGTCGGAGGGCATGG
This sequence comes from Bryobacteraceae bacterium, assembly GCA_049686695.1. Lineage (GTDB taxonomy): Bacteria > Acidobacteriota > Terriglobia > Bryobacterales > Bryobacteraceae > Bog-375. Next base: position 6,703 of record JBAVIH010000495.1, read on the forward strand.
AGCCGGCGCGCCGGCTGCTGTGTTCGGCACAGCTCGATCGCTTCCGGCGCGGGGAAGCGGTGGAGGAGGAAACGCTGATTCGTGGCCGCCGCGGCGCGTATTTCGTCAACGCAAGGATGGCGCTTCCAGCGGGCGCGCGCAAAGAGTGGAGCGTGGTGGCGGAGGTGGATCGGGACGCCGCGGGCGTCGCCGCCATGGTCAGGCTGCTCCAGCGAAATGAGAACCTGCGCGCGCAGCTTGACGAGGATGTCGAGTGCGGCACGCGCAACCTGGTTCGCATCGTGGCCGCCGCCGACGGGCTCGAACTCACCGGCGACGATCTCAGCGCGGACCGGCATTTTTCCAACACTTTGTTCAACGTGATGCGCGGCGGAATCCCCGATCGCGGGTACGCGATCTCCCACGCCGATTTCCAGGCGTTTCTCGGCAAGGCCAACCACGCGGTGGCCGAGCGGCAGGCGGCGTTTCTGGACGCGCTCGACGAAACGCTGCTGCACAGCCGTCTGCTCGATCTGGCGCGCGCGCAGGACGATCCGGACCTGGAGCGGCTGGCGCACGAGTACCTGCCGCTGACCTTCAGCCGCCGCCACGGCGACCCCAGCCGCCCGTGGAACATCTTCTCGATCGAGGTGAAGTCCGAACACGGCGAGCGGATCCTCAATTACCAGGGCAACTGGCGCGATATTTTCCAGAACTGGGAAGCGCTGGCGATCTCCTTCCCCGGTTATGTCGAGAGCATGATCTTCAAGTTCGCCGGTGCCTCCACCGCGGATGGCTACAACCCGTACCGCATTATGCGCGACGGTTTCGACTGGGAGGTGATCGACCCGCACGACTCCTGGTCTTACATCGGCTATTGGGGCGACCACCAGGTGGTCTACCTCTTGAAGCTGCTGGAGGTTTCGGCGCGCTACCATCCCGGCGCTCTGGAGCGGCTGCTGACGCGGCGCGTGTTCACCTACGCCAACGTTCCGTATCGGATCAAGCCGTACGGCGCGCTGCTCGAGGATCCGCGCAGCACGATCGATTTCGACGCCGCTCTCGATCGCGAGATTCGCCGGCGGGCGGAAGCCCTGGGCGCGGACGGAGGGGCTTTGCCGGGCGCGGACGGCGCGCCGTATCGCGTCAACCTGGCCGAGAAATTACTGGTACTGGCGCTGGCCCGGCTGTTCAACTACATCCCCGAGGCGGGCTTGTGGATGAACACGCAGCGGCCGGAGTGGAACGACGCCAACAACGCGCTGGTCGGCTCCGGCGTCTCGATGGCGACGCTGTGCTTTCTGCGGCGGTTCCTGTCGTTCTGCGGCGGGGTTTTCGGCAGCCTGGAAACGCCGGCGGTCGAGGTTTCCGCGGAGGTGGCGGAGGCTTTTCGGCGCGTCGCGGAAGCGCTGGAACGGCACGCGGGACTGCTCGGCGGACCGATTTCGGACCGCGACCGCAAGCGCGTCCTCGATGCCCTGGGCGGCATCGGGAGCGACTACCGCGCGGGGCTTTACGCGGGAGGTTTTTCCGGCCGGCAGACGCCGCTGAGCGTCGCGGAACTGGGCGCGTTTTGCGACGTGGCGCTGCGGCACATCGACCATTCGATTCGCGCCAACCGGCGCGAGGACGGGCTCTATCACTCCTACAACCTCATGAAGGTGGATGGCGACGGGATCGCGATTCGCCGCCTCTACGAGATGCTGGAGGGCCAGATGGCGGTGTTGAGCTCGGGCGCGCTCTCCGCGGAGCAATCGGTGGCGCTGCTGGACGCGCTTCGCGGCAGCCGCCTTTACCGCGCCGACCAGAACAGCTACGTCCTGTATCCGGACCGCAAGCTGCCGGGCTTCTTCGAGAAGAACAACATTCCGGCCGAGAGAATCGCGCAATCGAAGGCGCTGGCGGCGATGATCGAACGCGACGACCGCCGCATCGTAATTCGGGATGTGAATGGTGTGGCTCACTTCAACGCGGCCTTCCGGAATTCCGGGCTGTTGAAAGAGGCGCTCGCGGCGCTAAGCCTGACGGACGACGAGAACGCGCGGATCCTCGCGGTGTATGAAGAGGTGTTCGATCACCAGTCGTTCACCGGCCGCTCGGGCACGTTTTATAAATACGAGGGGCTCGGCTGCATCTATTGGCACATGGTCTCGAAGCTGCTGCTGGCGGTGCAGGAGGTGTTGGATCGTGCCGCGTGCGCGGGCGAGGACGCGGCGGTGGTCGAACGCCTAGGCAGCCACTACGCGCAAATTCGCGAGGGCATCGGCGTCCACAAACCGCCGGAGCTGTACGGCGCAATTCCCACCGATCCGTATTCCCACACGCCCGGTTTTGCGGGGGTGCAGCAGCCCGGCATGACCGGCCAGGTGAAGGAGGATCTGATCACGCGGCTGGGCGAGATGGGCGTCGCGGTCGAAGACGGACGGCTCCGCTTCCGCGGCCACCTGGTTAGCCGCAGTGAGTTTCTGTCTCAGGCGAGGACGTTCCACTTCTACGATCTCGATGGCGAAGACCGCAGCCTGGATCTCGAGCCCGGCACGATGGCGTTCACGAATTGCCAGACGCCGGTCGTGGCTCATCAATCGGGGCCGGGGAGGATCGAGATCACCCGCGCCGATGGCTCCCGCGAGACGGTTGCAGGGCTCGACCTGGACGCCGGGACCAGCGCGACCATATTCGAGCGCACCGGAGCGGTGCGGCGCCTGGACGTGTTTTTCGGCTTCGAGGAAGAGTAGAGAAAAACGCGCCCGCAAGTGGGCGTGTGGCAGGCTGAAGCCTGCCCCACCTCAGGGCCAGAGAACGGTGCCGTCCAGCGCGGAGACGCGGTTGATGGTGGCGTCGGCTCCGGCCACCTTGAACCTGGGCACGGGTTCGCTGCCGCTGGCGATCCACTTCGCCGCATAGGGCATGGAAGCCACGGTGGCGTTGAACAAGGCGGTCACCCGATGCAGCAGGGCGGTCGCGAGATCCTGATCGGCTATGGCTGCGAGGCACCGGTTGATGGTGGGCGCGTGGGAGCGTCCGGCGTCATAGAGGGCCGTAAAACCCTGCGCGTCCTCGAGCCCATGGAAGACGCGCGTGAACGTGACCGACGCCAGGATGCCGGACGATTCCACGAACTTCACGGCCAGTTCCGGGAATTTTTCCTGCTGCTTCGATTTGGTGTTGAAGCCCGAGCCCGTGAGCATCACGAGATAGAGTTGCTGGCGGTCGGCGTAACGGTACACGGTGGAATCCGGGCCCTGGTCGATGCGCACCTTGAAGAACGGGGTCTGCGGCGTCGAAGCCGTGTCCGCTTCCGCCCAGGTGGTGGGGATTTTCTTGCCCGCGAATTTCCTTTCCAATAGCGGGAACGCGGTCGCCGTGCGGAACTCCGTGGCGATGCTTACCGACGTGTGCAGGCAATTATCCGCCTGACCCTCGCGGAACCAGTAATCGCTGCGGTTGGCGAGCAGGGAAAACGGGTTCCATGCCTCCCGCAGATTGCAGCGGGCCGCGAATCCGTTCACGATCGAATCGGCTCGCGCTTTGAACCCTCCCGCGGTATCCAGTTCCTGAAACGTCCGCGAGTCTCCCCGCCAGCCAAAATCACAATGGAACGTTTTGTTCTGGGCGGGGTTCTCCAACCTGACGGTATTGAACACCACGGATGCGGCGTTGTCCTGAACGGCGTTGAGGCCGTCCACCGCCACGGGGATTCGCGTGAATCCGGCGAACAGCAGTCCTTCCAGGCAGTCTCTCAGGACCCCGTCCGGACATTGGTTCCATATGTCACCGCCTGCCCGAAGGTTCAGCCGCTTGACGCGCCACTGGGCGTCCTGGCCGCTATATGCCCAAACACCCCCCTGCTTGATCAGATCATCTTTCGCGAACTCGTCGTCCATGTCTTCATCCCACTTGTAAGGCAGGCGGAAGGCCGAGTTAAAGAACGGCAGGATCTTCGCCGACTGCCTGATGAATTCCGACTTTCTGGATATGGCTTCCTGCCAGAAGTAGCGGAACCAGAATGGCTTGCTCCAATTGGCCGGTTGGTTGGAGCCGATGATCGCCTCCATGGGCAATTGCCGGATCAACTCGATGTGCTCGTGCTCGAAAGTGTGTGGCATAGGTCCATATATCCTATCAGAGCCCAGGCATGGGGATGGGACGAGCGCTAAGTCAGTTGGGGGATGGGGATAGGATGCAGTAAATAGATAGTTTAATATCTGTTACCAGCCTATAACAGGGAGGTTATGCGGCTCGGGTAAGACCGGGCCAGGCATGCCTGGCCCCTACGGCGCTTCGGGCTCGTGTCAAGATGGAAGCCATGGCACCGGAGCCGATCACGCAGGTCACGCTGGAAGAATTCGAAACGAAGTACCGGGACCGGCACCTGATCCACGCCGGCATCGACTGGTGGGCGGCGCGGCAACCGGGCAGCGCGGCGATTGTGAACGCGACGCGCGGGACCACGCTGACCTGGCGGGATCTCGAGCGCGGATCGATGGCTATTGCGGCGGAACTGGCGCGGCTGGGCTTTCGCCACGGCGACTTCCTGGCGGCCTCGCTGCCGCTGCTCGACGAGCATATTCTGCTGGAGCTGGCGTGCTTCCGGCTGGGCGTGATTCACGCGCCGCTCGATCTGCGGCTGCAACCGGCGGAAGTCATCCGCTGCCTGAACCTGATCCGGGCGAAAGGGTATTTCTTTTTGGGCAAGACTCCCGCGGCCGATTTCGCGGCCCTGGGCGAGGCCGTCCGCGCGCGTTGCGATTCCGTCGAGCACCTGGTGCAATTCTCGCCCCGGGACGAGTGCATCGCGGGCGCGGCCAGCGTTTTCGATTTGCTGGCGCGTGCCCATCCGGAGCCGGTGGAATCGCACGTGACGGAGACCGACGGAGCGCAGGTGATCTTCACCACGGGGTCCACCGGGGCGCCCAAACCGGCGCTGCTCTCGCACCGCGGCATCACCTGTCAAAATCTCTGCCTCGGCACGGCGTTTCGATTCGGACCGGGACAGCGGGTGCTGTGCAATCTGCCTGCGTCGCACGTCGGCGGTCAGGCGGAGGTGCTGCTGACCTCGCTATTCACGGGCGCGGAGGCGGTGACGCTGGAAGTCTTCGACGCGGTCAGGAGCCTGGAGGCCATCGAGCGGCACGGGGTGACGCTGCTCGGCCAGATCCCGGCCATGTTCAACCTGGAGTGGCGGACGGCGGATTACGCGCGGCGCAATCTGGCCAGCCTGCGGACGGCGGTTTACGGCGGGCAAGCCGTGCCGCGCGGGTTCCTCGACCGCATGTTGGAAATGGCGCCGCGGATTGCGACCGGCCTCGGGTTGACCGAGGCGTCCGGCTTTTGCACTTACACGCGGCTCACGCCCGAAGCCGCGGAATTGGAGCACGGCATTGGATGGGCGATGCCGGCCTACCGGCTGACGATCCGCGAAGCCATGGACGCCGCGGGCATGGCCGGCCGCGAAGCATCCGAGGGAGGGGTCGGTCACATCTGCTTCCACGGGCCGCAGACGTTTCTGGGTTACGTCAACGATGCGGAAGCCACTGCGGCAACTGTGTCGCGAGACGGCTGGCTGTACACGGGAGACCTCGGCAGCGTGGATGAGCGCGGGTTGCGCTTTGCGGGCCGCGCCAAGTGGGTGCTGAAGCCGGCCGGTCACCAGGTGTTTCCGGGCGACATCGAAAATCACTTCGCCGCGCTGACCGACCGGGTGGCGAACGTGGGCGTGGTGGGGCACGAGCACCGGCTGTGGAGCGAAGGGATCGTGGCGTTTTTGGAGCGGCAGCCGGCGGCGGATCTGACCGAAGCGGAACTGCGCAAACACGCTCGGTCGCTGGCGGGATACATGCGTCCGCTGCATTACGTAATTCTGGAACCGGGCGCGATGCCGTTGAACCGCAGCGCGAAAGTCGACGTAGTCCGTTTACAGGAAATGGCGCGGACGGAAGTCGGGAAACTGAGGGAACGCGGGCGCTGGGATGGGTAAGACGAGTACGAGTACCGGGCCGGTTCTTATTTTGCGCCGATAAGGTTGGCGAAGAGGCGATAGGCGCCGGGGACGCCGGCGGGCAACTGGCGGAACCAGGAATACGCGGTGAAAATGTAGACGCCTTTGCCGTAGCGGGTCCAGAGCTCGCCGCCTTCCAGGGCGGTTTCGCCGGGATCCTGGGAGGACAGCACGGTCTGATAGCGCTTGTCCCAATCGGAGGCGAAGTAGAGGCCGCGCTCCTGCACCCAGCCTTCGAAATCGCGGGCGGCGATCGGATTGGGCGTATGCAGCAGCGGGGAGTCGGCGTGCGGAAAGGCGACCGGGGCTTCTTCGACGGTGACGCGGTAGCGCGAGCCGGGCGGCACGGTCATGGGATAGGGACCCACGTTGAGGGTGAGGTCGCCGGTATTGTACTGAACGATGTAAGTGCCGCCGCCGGAGACGTAATCGAGCAGCCGCTGCTGATTGGCGCGGACATCGGCGCGCACGTTGTAGGCGCGGACGCCGGCCACGATTGCATCGAAGCGCGCGAGGTCGGCCTGCTCGAGATCCGACGGGCCGAGCAGGGTGACCTCCAGCCCCAACTGGCGCAGGGCTTCCGGCATTTCGTCGCCGGCGCCCATGATGTAGCCGATGCGGCGTGCGGTGACCTGGATATCGGCTCGCACGAGGTTGATCTCGGCCGGCGGTAACAGGGTCTGGGCGGGGAAGTGTGGATAGGAAATGACCTGGATGCCAGAGGAGATTTCGCGCCCGCCGACGGTCGCCACGGCGCGGAGCGAAGCGGTCGCCTCGGCGGACGGCGGCGCCACGGTGAAGGAGAGGTCGGTGACATCGCCGCGCGCGGCGATTTCGAAATGGCGCGTGGCCGGCTCCACTTTCCAACCTGTCGGCGAGTCCAGGCGCAATTCTCCGGCGGCCTTGTCCACGCGCGCTTCCACGACCACGTGGACGGCGCGCGGGGCGGGGGAAGGGAAGACGGCGACCGGCTGTGGCAAGTTGACCGCGACCGGTGGAACCACCACCAGGGGGCGGGTGCGCTCGCCCTCGGCGCGGCTGGCATAACGATACTGGACGGGGCGCGCCAGTTCGATCGCTGCTCCGGCCACCAGCAATCGGACACGCACACGCGCCACCGGCGGCGTATCGGCCAGGCCGATGAGGCGCTGGTCTTCGACTGTGTAGACGTCGCCCGAAGGAGGCTGGCGCAGCCAGTAAGGCTGCGAATAAGGCTGCGCGAGCGGCACCTCGCGGATGAATTCGATGGCCGCCGGCTGGTTGTAGGCGAGCGGCGCCGGCTTCACGGGCAGGTCCTGATCCCACATGCCTTCCATGCGCGCGCCCGCAAGTTCGACCGCTTGCGTCGAACGATTGAGGACGGTGGTGGTGATGGCGAACGGCCTTCCCGGCACGGCCTCGGGTTCGTGGGCCTGGGCATCGATCCAGATGCCGGCGCAGCCGGCGATGGCTTCATCCAGCTCGGTGAGTTTTTCGCGAGCCAGCGGATCGTTGACGGCAGCGATGAGCGGCCTGGCTTTCACGAGCAGCGGGACGATCTTTTCCGGGTGCTCCGGCTCGAACGTCTTGATGGCTTCGGCCAGGATGGGTGCGACCGGCGCGCCGCCGGACAAGCGGTTCCAGGTGGTATCGATGCCATCGAACAGGTCGGAGGGCGCGGGCTGGCCGGCCAGCAAACCGAATTCGGCGGTGGAAGCGCCGGGCCGCCGCATGGCGCCGGTACCCTGGCTGTGGTGCATGCTGCGGCTCAGCACGGCGAGTTCCTCATACGAATAGCCGAGCACGGGATTGAATGCGCCGGTTTCCACTTGTCCGGCGGGAGGTAATTGCGGCGACCGCGGCCTCTCGCCGCCCGGTGGAGGCTGCAGTCCGCGACCTCCCGGAGGGCCGAAATTCCAGAGGGCGTGCACGATGCGGGTGGCTTGCCACGGACCAACGTATCGGAGTTGCTCGGGAAAGCGCGCCGGATCGGCGGCGGCGGCGAAGGCTTCCTTTCCGAGAATGGCGGAGACCTGGTGGTGGCCGTGGCCATCCTGCGAACCGCCGGTGAAGACCAGGATGACGACGTTGGGGCGGTAGCTGCGGATGACCCAGACGATGTCGGCGAGGATGCGGTCGTGGCCCCACTTTTGCATGGTCTCGGCGGCGGTTTTGCTGAAACCGAAATCGATGGCGCGGGTGAAGAACTGCTCGGCGCCATCGATCTGGCGCGCGGCCAGCAGCTCTTGCGTACGGATCACGCCGAGGGCGGCGCCCTGCTCGGGGCCGATCAGGTTCTGGCCGCCCTCGCCGCGGGTGACGGAGAGGTAGGCGGTGCGCATGTGGCGGCCGCGGGCGAAATAAGCCAGCACGCCGGTGCGCTCGTCATCCGGGTGGGCGGCAATCATGAGGACGCTGCCGAGCTGGTTGAGGCGCTCGACCGATTCGAGCAGTTGGGGAGTGCCGGAGAAAGGCTGCTGTTGCCCGGCCAGCGGAGACAGCGCCGCAAGCAAGAGAGCGGCGCCCAGAACGAGTTTGCGTGGAGTCACTAGTAGTCTATTCTACGATGGCGCGGGGCGGGAAAAATCGGTGGCGGGGCGCCTTGGGGTGGGAAGAATCCGTCCCGCGGGCGCAATCACTGCCCGTGCTTGTAGATCTCGCCACGAGGGCCGATTGCCGCAACGACGATATCGAGGCCTTGCACTTGAAAGAGGATCCGGAGACCTCCGACTCTTGCCGATCTCTGGTCGTTGCGGCCCTTTAGCGGTTTCGAATTCTGCGGGTCGAAGGGATCGGCCTTCAACTGTTCGAGCTTCTGACGCAGCCGGTCACGCGTCGGCGCGTCGCAGCGCTTCCAGTATTTCGCGGCTGCCGCGGATATGGAAAGGCTGTAGCCGTTCACTCAAACGATCGAGTCCAGTGGAACGGTCTCGCCCCGCCGGTGCTCCTCCATCGCCGCGGCCATCAGGCTGTCAAGCTTCGGGTCCAGCATAGACTCCAGCGCCACCATGCAGTCCTTCACCTGCTCGTCACAGGTTTCGAGCCAACGGAGCGGCTCTGCCGCATCCGGATCGTCGAAGTAACCCCGTTGCCGGGAAGCGACGAGCACGTCGTCAACCATGCGTTCCAGGGGAAGCAGCTTGGTGTAGAGCGCCCGAACCAGTTCCACGTCGAAAGCACCGGACTGCACGACGCGCTCGGCAAAGAATTTTGCCGCCGAATATGGCCCAAGCAACGCGAGGACAGCGCGTGGAAGCAGGCGTTTAGCGTTTGTGCCAGCGCCAGCGTCAGAGATATTTTGGAGTGCGGCGCTGGCCAGCGCCGCTTGCCTTACAATCTCTTCGCCAACGATCCCGGATGTGGACATCGATGCACGGCCCCCTGCAATCATCATGACACTTTGCGAGGGCCATTTGCTGGCCGGCCAGTTTTGCGGACCAAAACGGGGTGGACTAAAGAACTGGAAAACACATAGCCTGTCACCGCTTTCTTGTACACCGCTCTCTTGTGAGAAGCTCACCATGTCCTGACATCGGGTGATCGGCCACGAGACGGGGCTAGGTCAGCAGCCCTCTTTCGGATTTCTTCGATCATAGACTTAACCATAGATCGGGTCATGATAAACTCGTGAGGATCTTCCGGGGGAGAATTGCGAGCAGCATCAAAATGCCTTCGTCGCGGTTCGGCGGTCACGGAGAAAGCCCGCCTGATCTGCCACGCGAGCAGGTCAGCGGCCTGGAGTGGGAGGGCCTGCTTCTCGTCACGATAGATGACGTTCACCAGTGACCCAAAGTAGGAAGGCATCGGTAGGAGTGACGGGAGCAGCCGGTTGAAGCCCTTCTTGTGCTTTTCATCACTGTCAAGCACGAAGTCAACCGGATCAGACTCCCCGTCAAGTCTCTCTATATTGATCGAGGCCCCGATGACGGACGGGAGAAGAAAATAGT
>JBAVIH010000496.1:0-2264 GCA_049686695.1 Bryobacteraceae bacterium
CCACCTCACCGTGCACGATGGCGCCATCGTCTACGCGCAGAGCGGCCTGGGCGGCGACGTCGCCGCCGGCGCGCGTGTCTCCGGCTCGCCCGCCTTCGATGCCGGCGAGTGGCTGCGTGCCATCACCGCCTTTCAAAAGCTGCCCGAAATGCTGAAGACCCTAAGGGAATTGAAGAAAAGAGTCGATCAACTGGAACAGCGATGACCAATCAGACGCCCTCCAATGGAGACCGCCATCCGGTCGCCTACCTCAACGAGCAGTTCCTGAACAGCCCGGACGCGCGGGCCATCCGCATCCTGTCGGAGTTTTTGGAGCCGCTGGCCCACTTCCGCCGCCAGAAGATCCGCGACACGGTGGTGTTCTTCGGCTCGGCGCGCGTGCGCGAGGATAGCGAACTCGGCCAATATTACAAGGACGCCCGCGTGCTGGCGAAAATGCTCACCGAGTGGGCGGCTCAGTTCACCAACGGCACCTATCGTTTCGTGGTGTGCTCCGGAGGCGGTCCCGGGATTATGGAGGCGGCCAATCGCGGCGCCTCCGACGCCGGCGGAAAAACCGTCGGGCTCAACATCGGCCTGCCCTTCGAGCAGTTCCCCAACCCGTATATCACGCCGGAGCTGAGCTTCGAGTTTCATTACTTCTTCATGCGCAAGTTCTGGTTCGCCTACCTGTCCAAGGCGCTGGTGGTTTTCCCCGGCGGCTTTGGCACGCTGGACGAGATGATGGAAATTCTCACCCTCACGCAGACCCAGAAGCTCGCCAAGAAGGTAACCGTCGTTCTTTATGGATCGAAGTACTGGAAGGAGATCATCAACTTCGACGCGCTGGTGAAATACGGCACCATCAGCGCCGAAGACCTGAACCTGTTCCATTATGCCGACGATCCCGAAACCGCTTTCGCGTTGTTGCAGGCCGGGCTGACGGCATACGTGCAGCCGGAAACGCAGGAATTGCCGGCGATTTCCAGGTCGCGCAATCCGCAGAAACCTTCCGGCACGTCATGAGCGGCGGCAAACTGGTGGACCTGAGCCACACGGTGGAGCACGGCATGGTGACTTACAAAGGCCTGCCCGCGCCGCTGATCTGCGATTTCCTCACGCGCGAGGCGTCGCGCGCTCTTTACGCGCCGGGCACGGAGTTCTACATCGGCCGCATCGATATGGTGGCCAACACCGGAACCTACCTGGATTCGCCGTTCCACCGATTTGCGGACGGTCCGGACCTGGCGGAGTTGCCGCTCGAGTCGCTCGCCGATCTCGAGGGCATCGTGGTGCGGGACCCAGGCCGCGCGATCGCGGCCGCCGCATTCGACGGGCTGGACGTCCGCGGCAAGGCGGTGCTGGTGAATACCGGCTGGGACCGCCATTGGCGCACCGGCGCTTATTTCGAGGGGCACCCGTTCTTGACCGCCGACGCCGCCGCTTGCCTGGCCGAGCGCGGCGCTGCGCTGGTGGGCATCGATTCCTATAACATCGACGACACCGCGGGCGGCTCGCGGCCCGCTCACACGATTCTGCTCGGCGCCCGAATTCCCATTTGCGAGCACCTGTGTAATCTGGGCGCATTGCCGGACGCCGGTTTCCGCTTCTTCGCCGTTCCGGCAAAAGTGGCCCGTTTCGGCACCTTTCCGGTGCGCGCGCTGGCGGTAGTGGAGGAGGCATGTTCCGGCTGACCGTTGCACCGGACATCGAAATCAAACTGCTCGAGCCCGCGGACGCGGAGGCCGTCTTCGCCGCCGTCGACCGCGACCGGGAGTATCTGCGCGAATGGCTCCCCTGGGTGGACAGCACCCATTCGCTCGAGGATGTGCGCCACTTCATCGAAGAAGTGGTGAGCCCGCAGTGGGCGGGTAACCGCGGCCCGCAATGCGGCATCTGGGTGGATGGCTCGCTGGCCGGCTCGATCGGCTGCCACGCCATCGACTGGGCCAACCGCGCCTGCAGTATCGGCTACTGGATCGAATCCCGCCGCCAGGGGCAGGGAATCGTCACCCGCTCGGTGGCCGCGATGCTCGATTACCTTTTTAACACCCAGCGCCTGCACCGCGTGGTGATCCAATGCGGCACCGGCAACCACCGGAGCTGCGCCGTCCCCGAGCGCCTCGGCTTCACCAGGGAAGGGGTGCTGCGTCAGGCCGAGCGCGTCGGCGCCCGCTGGTTAGACCTGTTCACCTGGAGTATCCTCGAAGACGAATGGCGCCGGCGCTAGCGGCGCAGTGGGGCAGGCGCTTTTGCCTGCCAACCCTTGCGGGGGTTCCCGACTG
>JBAVIH010000497.1:0-4933 GCA_049686695.1 Bryobacteraceae bacterium
TTCTTCAGGGCCACCAGCCGGTCTCGCTCGACCTGGGTCATCAGTAGTTGTCCTTTGTCCACCCTCCAGGCTGGACCCTGTCAATAGGACATTTCTACTTTGCCCAAATAGGACATTCTCACTTTGCTGCGACACGCGAGGATCGCGCCTGCGCACGATCAACTCCGGTTGATATAATCCCTGTGCACGAAGCCGGCACCGCGTCACGGCGCGCCGTCGACTTCTTCAAAGGAAGTATTCTCATCATGCGCTGTTTTCAGTGCGTATTGCCGGCCATGGCATTGATCGGTTCAATGGCTTTCCATTTCGCCGGGCCGCCGCCGCTGAAGAGCGACTTCGCCGATCAGCGGCGGAAGCGGTAGTCACCGTTCTGGCGTAAGGGAAAGGGCCGCAGGTTATGGTGTTGAATCGAGCTCTACTGACGGGAATCTGGTGCTGCTGCTCACTGGCTCCGCTCGCTGCGCAGAACGGCCACGCAATCAAGACAGTCGCCCCAGTAGAGCACAATGACGTGTTGACCAACCCGCACATGGGCTGGGGCATCTGGGCCGGCCCGCGGTACTTCGACGGGCGTCCGTTCACGCTCGAATACAACACGAAGGGTTTCGGCGACGACGCGCCGCTGTTCGGCTGGGTGTTGATCGACTGGATGTGGTCAGATCTGGAACCGCGCGAGGGCGAGTATCGCTGGCAGGACCTCGACGCGGTAATCGACTACTGGGCCAAGCGGGGCAAACAGGTGGACCTGCGGATCTGGATCACCGACGATCCAGGCTGGGCGGGCGCGCCGGGCAACGAGGTTTGTCCGGAATGGCTGTGGACAAGCGGCGTGAAGTATCGCGCGTATGTGGGTGAGGGCAAGGCGCCCAAAAAGGAGCCGGACTACGTCGATCCGTCTTACGAGAAGTTCTATCTGCCCAAGGCCAGGCGGTTCCTGCAGGCGCTCGCCGAGCGCTACGACAAGCCGGCCAGCCCGGTGATGTTGTGGGGCGCGATGGGTTATGGACAGTGGGGTGAGTGGCACACGATGTGGTCGCACTATCCCTGGCCGAGCGTCGAGGTGAAGCACCGCGTTCTCGCGAAACTCGTGGAAATGTACGCCGAGATCTTCCGCGTGAAGCCGCTCATCATCTCGTATTGCTTCGACGACGACCGCGACCAGGTGCGCAGCGTGGACGATTATCTGTACCGCCAGGCGCTCGACGTGGCCACGGCCAAGGGCTTCGCGCTGGCCCGGCACGGCTTCATCGACGGACTGTTGATGTACGACCGCCTAATCATGGAACGCTTCTGGCGCACGTCCGCGATGTGGGCCGAAGGCAACTGGTCGTACACGGCGGTGAAGGACGAAGGCGTGCACGGTACGCTTGAAGAAAACATACGGGTGTTCGCCGAGTGGCACTCCAACTGGGGACACTTCTACATGGACGCGGACAGCTATGAGCGCGCGATGCGGGAGGACAAGGCCGTTCTCGAGAATGGCTTGCGCAGCGGCGGCATCGGCTACCGGCTGGTCGCGACCGAGGCCAGTTGGCCCGAGGAACTGTCCGCCGGCGACCTACTCATGCTGCACTCGACGTGGGTCAACCGCAATGCCGGGAGGCTTTATGAACGGTACCCGCTGCGCATCTACCTCACCGACGCGACCGGCGTCGAGAGGTGGAGCGCAAACGATCCGTCATTCACGCAGACCAACTGGGTCCAGGGCGAGCGCTACAACGTGGACACACTCGTAACGACATCGAGCAAGCTGGAGCCGGGAACCTACGACGTGCGCATCGCGATGGTGGACGCCGCGGGCAAACCGTCGATCCGTCTCGCGATCGGCGGCGAGGACTCACAGTTGCGTTACAGGCTGGGAACGATTCGGATTCTTCCAGCAAGACACCGGTGAGCGCATCAATAGACCTAGCCGGCTTCGCAGGCGCAATTACGCAGTCCTGTTGAATCCGCCCTTCCACCGCGCACCTCGAACTGCCTGGTCGGCCACGCTCTAATGCTGGGGGCAATACCAGTCTACCTTGCGGGCGAGGCCAGCCCAGCCACGCCTGAGCGGCGCCGCTGTTACATCACCGTGAGCCGCGCGTGGTCGCGCGAGAACAACTCCGCCCCGGATTTCCTTTGGGACAGCTTCTTCAGCGCGCTGCTCGTGTGCCAGGAGGACCAGCGAAAATCGTTCGATCTGATTCGCGATATCACTTCCTGGCAGAACGACCAGGGGATGTTCCTCCAGTACGGGCAGTGGCCTCTGCATCCCGATCACATCATCTTCCCCGCTGCCTGGGGCCACACGCAGTATCCGGTCGGCGCGCTCACGGTCGCGAAGATCTGGCTGCGCTGGCCCGACCGGTCCTTCCTTGCCGAGATCTATCCGCGCCTGCTGAAGAATCATCGCTGGTGGTTCGCCGACCGCGGCGATGGCCAGCCCTGGCGCGATGGCAATCGCAACGGCCTGCTGGAGCTCGGTTCGAATTACCCCGAGGAAATTCCCTACGAGGATCGCCAGCAAGTCGCGTATTACGAGTCCTACGATGACAGCCCGCGGTGGTTTCACGTCGCCCGCTATAAGGAGAAGACCGGCACGCTGGAGCAGGATACGGTCGAGCGAAACTGTCTCTACGCCATGGACTGCTGGGTGCTGGCCTGGATGGCCCGGCAGCTCGGCCGTGAACAGGAGGCCGCGGCCCTCGACGCCGAGCATGCCAAGATGCGCGACGTCATCAACCGCCTGTTGTGGAACGACGCCACGGGCTGCTACTTCAATCGCCGCTGGAAGCCGGAGCAGGGGAGTTGGTTTTTCCCGCAGCAATCGCCGGACATCTTCATGTCCCTGCTCGGCAAGGTAGCGGGACCGAGACAAGAAGGACCTTTGCGCCGCCTCTTCAACGATCCGAAGAAGTTCGCCGGCGACTGGATCCTTCCCACCATCAGCCGCGACGATGCGGCGTACCCCGATCAGGACTACTGGCGCGGCAAGGTCTGGGCGCCGGTGAACTGGCTGGTTTACCAGGGCCTGAGAATCTACGAGTGGGATCGCGAGGCTCGCCTGCTCGCCTCCTCGAGTCCCCATATGTTCCTCAAGTCCTGGCGCGAAAAGGGCCAGTGCCACGAGAACTACATGGCCACCACCGGCGAAGGCTCGGGCGATCCGCACTACACCTGGGGCGCGCTGATGGCACTGATTGCAATCGAGGAGTTCGTGGATATCAACCCCTGGCACGGCCTCCGCTTCGGCAGCCTCGAGCCGTCGGACGATGGCGCCATTGCTCGGTACCCCGTTGCCGGCTCATCCTATGACGTCGAGTTCTCCAACGGGAGCTTTCTCGTCAAGCGCGATGGCAAGCAACTGTTCGCAACCGACAAGTACCTAGAGTTGCGCCATGTCACCTTCTCACCCGGCCACGTCGCATTTGAAGTCCGCACGAGCCAGGCTGTCAACGTCTACGCCGGAGCCGGCCCGAGACGCCGCTTCGACCCCGGCGTTTCTCGCGCCTACGCCGCGATCTGAACCCGCGCAAGTGCTATGCTGTGTTGAAGAAAACTACGCCGATTCATGGCTCTTGAACTCGATACCCCCAATCTCATGTTTAGAAGTGATTCGTGCTAGTTGCCGACTGGCTTCAAATTGATAAGAACTTCTCTGGAGGAGGCATGCAAGGTTAATACCCTCGTCTGGGGATTCCAAGTAAACGTCCCGCCTCGCACTCGAAGTGGGACTCCCGCACCGAGTTTGAACCGCTCCTCCGAGTGCCGGTCGAATTTCCGATAGACAATCGAGTCGGTTGCGTATCTGATCTTCTGGATCGCCGAGGTCGTCCGCAGAAGATGGTTCTGGTCATCGGGAGCCAGCTCCGGCATAGAGGCCATGGCTCGCAGATAGTGACGGCTGGGCAATCACAGCTTTGCCGCACTGCATGTGACGCCGATCAACGAGCAGACGGCTTTCCTGGCACCGGGCAATAGCCACACATCTCGTCATGCCTGGGTGCGCCTACTGTATTGCGAAATGACCGGCGACTGCGCCGACAGGGAGGAGCAGGTGCGGCGGCTGAACTGGGCGACGTACTCGGTGAACGACGACGGCCGGGATCGCTACCCAAACGACGATATCTGGCTGACGGACGGTTATGGCGACTACTGATTTCAACGCATAGCTGCGACGTAAATCCCGAATGGCTGAAGAGCTGGGTGTGCAGATGCGGATCGATGTTCTCGTAGTCGGTAATGTCGTGGCCGGTATCGATCTGGGGCAAGGGGTACACCGGATTCAACCAGATCGCACTCACGCCCAGCGAGTGCAGGCAGTCCAGTTTTTCCGTGACTCCATTGAGGTCGCCGATGCCATCCCCGTTGGTGTCGAAGCAACTCCTGGGGTATATCAGATATATGACCGCTGCCTTCCACCACGGTGCGCCGGATGGCTTCGAATCCTTCGGCGCGCCTGCCTCCAGCCGGACAGGCGAGACAAGCAACCAGGCGAGGACTGCCGCCACGCATAAGCGAAAGGACACTGAGCGCATACCCTTGAACGCGGGCGAAGATCGTCGATTCGGTTTATGTGCGACGTATTGAAGCCCGCTTCAGTATACTGAGTTCACTGGCCCGTATCAGGCCCGGCGGCTCTCAAGGCGATGCAAGATCTGTGGCCTGAGGAGCGCCTTTGGACACGCAGTAAGGACCGGCACGACGTGAACCGTGGAACGAACCCGGCCCATGGAGACTAAATGAACCCAGCGACAACCCGACGAAGATTCCTCGCTGGCGCCCTTGTCGGCGTTTCCGCTCTCGCTTCCAATGCAGCCCGGAAGATCCCGATGCAGAAGCTCGATCTATTGCCGCCGCGTTCCGCCGGCAAGGATGGTATCCGAGTCCGTCAGGGTGCTGCCCGGCGAGGTCAAAGAGGTGACAATCGACCTCGTTTCGATCCTTGGTC
>JBAVIH010000498.1:0-5685 GCA_049686695.1 Bryobacteraceae bacterium
CTCCATGGCTTGCGGCGCATTGGGCGCGCGGCTCACCGGCGCCGGCTTCGGCGGCGCCATCGTCGCGGTGACCCGCAAGTCCGACTTGCCGGCGCTGCGCCGCGGCCTGGTCGCCAGTTACTATGCCGGCCACGCCGATTTCCGCGAGGCCGATCACTTGATCGACGCCGTCCCAGCCGCCGGCGCTGGTTCCGAGTGATCGAAGAACGTTTTCTAGCCGGTGAACGCCGATGAACACGGATAAGACTCTTCTTCGATCTGTGTTTATCTGTGTTTATCCGTGGCCCTTGTTCTTTCTTTCCAGTATTCTTCGAAAGTGTTTTCCGCCGTCAGAGACAGGCCACAGAATGCGATGGCCTGTGCTACCTTACAGCAGACTCTCCACTCGCAGATCGCGGAACAGAGTGCGGCCGAGACCGTAGTGCGCCATTCCCAGATAGCCCTGTGGGAAGCTCGAATCCCTAATGTCAGTCACCTGCACACCATTCAGCAGAATCGTAATCCGATCCAGGATGCATTCCACGGTGATCCGGCTTTCCTTTCCGGCTGGGGCCAGCGCGGGCGCGGTGATGTGCGTCCAGGGAATCAGCGGAACATCCCCATTGCTCGGAAAATACTTTTTCATGAGCTTGAATGACACGTCCTTAGCTTTCTCGGTACCCGAGAACAGCAACACATAGCAACCGTCGTAGCCGAGACGAAAGACCATCCCTCTGGCCGCCGGGCCGGAGCCTTCCAGCGATACCGATGCGCGGAAGTTCCGCCACCACGGTCCATACGCCGCCAGGATGCCCTCGCCGACACCGGATTGCGAGACCGGCTGCTCGGGGGCGGATAGATCCCCGCCATGGCTGCCAATCGCTATCCCACCGTCGTCAGCGGACTTCGTCACGTGGGCCGCCCGTGAGAGTTCATACCCTCCCTGCGCGTAACGCGAGCCGGGATGGTTGGGCCACCCGCTGCGCGGATCGGAAAAATCGTCGCGGTAGAGAAACGTGGGCGGAGTCCGCGTTATGTGCGGCTCCCAGGGATAGGGATGGTCCACGGGCGACACCTCGCACGTGGTTGCCGAAAAGTGAACGGGTTCTTCGTTCGTCCCTTCGGAACCGACCGAGTGGCGCGCCGCCACATTGACTCCGGCGCGATTTACCTTCGCCTGAATCCGGCGAAACTTCCGAGGGTCCAGCGGGTAGTAGGCGACGGTATATTGCGCTTGTAAGATGCCGAGGATGTGGCCGATCACCTGTTGCAGGTCCTGCTCGGACGCGGGGAAAAACGATTCGGCGCCGGTTTCCCTGGCGATGCGGTCGAAGACTTGGAGCGGGTTATCGATTTCCCGTCCGCTCGCCAGGGTCACGGCCTTGCCACTCTGGCGATAGTAGTCGTATTCCGATTTGTCGAAGAAACCGATCATGAAGATCTGCGGTTTCGACGATTGCGCCAGTTGAATGAATTGCTGCAAACGCAAGCGGCTATGCTGGTCGGCCCCGTCGGTGATCACCACCACGGCCTGCCGGACGTTGACCGCGGTCCGCAAGTTGCAAAGCCCGGTAGCCAGGGCGTCATAGAGGGCGGTCCCGCCTCCCAGGGACGCGTCTCCGACCGCCGGGGGGCTCACGCGCTGGTCCGCGGTTAGCTGCTGAAATGCGCCCACGCGGTTGGTGAACGGAGCCAAAAACACTTCATCTTCCGGCCGGTTGCCGTGAAGCAGCGGGCTCAGCAGAGTGCGCGCTCCGGCGAGTTTCCGGCTGGATTCCATACTGCTGCTCGAATCCAGCAGGACCACCAGGCTGATGGGTTGATGTTCCGCGCCGAAGAACGAGATCTTCTGCGGGTGACCATCCTCCAGTATGATGAAGTCCGCGGCGGAAAGGCCGCGCACGTCGCGACCCGCCTTGTCGGTGACTTGAACGGCAATCGATTGCAGGTTGACGTCGGCCCTGAAGACGGGCGCCTGCGACTGAGCCAACGCCAACCATGCGCACACCAGAAGACAGGCCGGGCGGATCGTTCGGAGCGCGCGAGGCATAGCTGAGACGATCTTAGCACCGGGTCGCCGCTGCCGACTGGTGACACTGTCACGTCTTCGAAAGTTTTGCATCATGGTGAGTGAAGGCAACTATTTATGGAAGTGGAAATCCTGCATTTAGGGGAAGTGAAGTTCGAAGCCAGGGCGCGCGGCCACCGCGTGATCTGCGATCAGCCGGCCAGCAACGGCGGTTCCGACAGCGGCATGACGCCGCCGGAGTTTCTACTGGCATCGCTGGGGACGTGCGCGGGGTTTTACGCGGCGCAATACCTCAAAACGCGATCCCTGCCCGCCGATGGACTGCGCATCAAGGTCACCGCGGAAAAAGCTACGCAGCCGGCCAAGCTGGGGCGCTTTCGGATTGAGGTGACGGCGCCCGAACTGGATCCGCAGCACCAAGCGGGAATCCTGCGGGCCGTGAAAGCATGCCTGATCCACAACACCCTGCTCGATGCGCCGGCCATCGACATCGTCCTGAATGCGCCCGTAGCGATACCCGCCTGATGTGCGTTTCCTAAGCGCGCAGTTTCAAGAGCGCCGGGCCGGGCGTGCCCGGCCCCTACAGTTTTTTCCGGGCCCCAAGCATCCTTTGGTAAGCATCGAAAAGCTGCTGCCTCGCGTTTCCCTCGAGCGGCTCCGGGATTTCGCTCGGCTGGTATTGCCGGCAGAGTTCCACGGCTTTGCGAAGGCTCTCGGCGAATTCGATGCAAGGCGGACAGCCGGCCAGGTGAGTTTCGATCTCCTGGCAGGCGCCGGGCGGCAACTCCAGGTTCAGATACTCGGACAGCAGCGAAAACACTTCCCTGCATTTCTCGGTTTCGTGCGGCTCCATCTCAATTCTCCTCACGCGTGGCTGGGCAGTACCCGGCCATCGGTCCGCAGGTAGTCGTCCAGCTTCTGGCGGACCGCCAAACGGGCGCGGTGCAAGCGCGTTTTGACGACGTCCTCCGTCAGCTCGAGAATCTGTGCTGCGTCCAGCGTGGACAGTTCCTCCACGTCCCGCAGCAGCAGCACGGACCGGTAGTTTTCCGGCAGTTCTCCGATGGCCCGTGCCAGCACCTCTTTCATTTCCGCCTGCAGAACCTGGCGATCCGGCAACCGGGACCAATCGGCGATCTGAATCTTCGCATGGCCGCCCTGGTGGTCCATGGCCGGCAGAAACTCGTCGAGCGAGATTTCCTGCGAGGGAGCGAACGCGCTCTTCCGCCGCTTCATCAGGCAGGCGTTCCTGGCAATTCGAAAAACCCAGGGACGGACCCGCTCCGGCTCGCGAAGACGGTCGAAATTCTCGAACACTTTGAGCAACGTCTCCTGCGCCACTTCCTCGGCGTCCTCGCGGTGGCCGCACATCAGCCAGCTATAGTGGAAGATCTTGGTGCGGAAGTGCTCCACAAACCGGTCGAACGCTTCCGGCTTCCCGGCGATCAACTGCCGCGCGAGATCGACTTCGGTGTCATGTTCCAAGGCCCGGTACCGCTTCTCATTGTAGCCGGACCATTTCGATACCCGCGTAGATGCAAACCGCGCCGAAAGGCGACGGCGGGCGCCGCATTGAGACCCCACCCTCGATTCCGCGTGATACCATTTGGCAGAGGTACACGAGGTAACTACCATGATGTCCGGATTATTAGCGCGCCGGGTTGGATTGCTTGGGCTGCTTTTGCCGGCGGCAGCCTTCGCCGCGGTCACACCCTACCCACCTTACCCAGGCGCGGTGCCGAGCGTGGCTTATAAGGTGACGGTCGACGGTCAGCCTGTGTTCGTGCACAACTATTTGACTTACGACCAGTTCAACTGGATGGATTATGCCAGTTTCGGCATGACCGGAAAGGTCCACGTCACGGTCACGCTGCTGGTTAGCGAGAGGAAAGTGCTGACCTGCAACATAAGGCCGCTGGCTTACGGCATCCAGCCGCGAATCGACGGTAACACGGTCAGTTTCGACCTCGACCGTCCGCGGTATCTGCTGCTGTTCTTCAACGACGAGCCGGCCTTTTACTCGACCGGGTTGATGCTGTTTGCCGAGCCGCCCGAGAAGAATCCTCCCAAGCTCGGCGATCCGAACGTCGTCAACATCCAGGACTACAAGGTCGATAGTACGGGCAAGACCCTGGAGACGGCGGCTATCAATCGGGCCATCGGCGACGTATCCGCCAGACCGGGTGGCGGCGTGCTCTTCTTCCCCCCCGGCATTTACCTGACGGGCACGGTGTCGATGAAGAGCAACGTCAAGCTGTACGTGGATGCGGGCGCCCTGATCCGCGGGTCGGGCAAGAACGCGGATTACACTTCGGCGCCGGCGCCCCCGGGAGGCAGGCCGACGCGAGCGCTGGTTGTGTTCGACAATGTCGAGAATGCCGGCCTGATGGGGCGAGGCGCCATCGACATGGATGGCTACCCGAAGTTGTGGCACGATTTCCAACCGGACACATCGGACGGAGCCGCCAGAGACGCGGATGGAAAAGTGCTGGATCCGCATGGCACGGGAATCAGGGGCTATGTGGTGAACAACAGCCGCAACATATCCTTCCAGGATCTTTTGCTCCTCCGATGCGCTTATTGGACCGTGTTCGTAACCGGCAGCGAGAATTTCTCCACGCGCAACATCAAGATAGTCAACCGCAAGCAACAGTATCACGACGATGCGTATGACTTCAGCGGCACCACTCACGTCCTGATCGAAGACGGGTTCGCGATGACGATGGACGATACTTTCGCCTTATACGGCGGCAGAGACAGCCGGACGGGCGCGGCCAGGACCATCGAGGATTTCGTGGTGAAAGGTTTTGTCAATTACACCTATACTTCGGCGCTGGCTATCGGTTATGGCTCCGCCCCGGCCGTCAAGCACTTGCGCTTCGAGGACGTGCACTTTGTCACCACCCATAATAAGTTCGCCGTCTGGATTCAATTGACGCCTGCGTACTTTACGGGGCGGGGGTATGCCTCCGGTTCCAGGCCCAGCAAGAACGCCGACTTGGACGACTTCCGGTTTGTGAAATGTACGTTCGAGAATGACGGCGGGCATATCTACATCGATGGCGGCGAAAACTCGCTGACGAACTTTGTTTTCGATAACTGCACTTTCTATAGGGCGTCCAAGCCCGGCCTCGTTATGGGGCAGCACGTCGGACCGATCCTGTTCAAGAACGTCAGGATCAACGGAACGGCGATCGGAAATGCCGAACAGTTAAAGCGGGCCGGTTTCGATCTTTCCGTCCCCGTCAAGTTCGAACCGTGAGGCCCAGAACCTCCCGGCGTGGGACGGATCTGTCCCACGCCGGGTCGTTAACTTATTGAAAACACGGAAACCGACCCGTCATTTGGTGGGCCAGATTGTCCCATTTTCTGGCAGGTTGGCTTGGCCCAACGCAGGCCGGGGGCCTGCGCCACGGTTTCCCATTCTTACTGTGACATGGAGGGTGGGTAGAAGCTGTGCGCGGAGGACGGGAAAATGGCAGTAAGTCTTTCGAAAACGGGGGGATGGGATTACTTGCCGAGTGAGTGACTCGCAAGCCTGTCACTTCACCCTGTCAAGGCAAAGTAGAAATGTCCTATTCCCAGCAAAGTAGAAATGTCCTGTTTTGAGGGGCCGGTCAGAGGGTTGGGGTTAGAGTGGGTTCGATGTTCCGGGGGAGTCGCGCTCCCTGGGGCAG
>JBAVIH010000499.1:0-6299 GCA_049686695.1 Bryobacteraceae bacterium
CGCCGGTAGCGCGCCAAGAGCGCGGCGGCATCGAAATCGCCCACAGTCTGCGCAACAGCGCTCGCGAATAGGCGGGCATACGCGTCGCACAGCGCCGGTTCGAAGCGGTCGGCCAAACCTTCCACCAGGATCGAGAACAGCGCCTGAGCGCAGGGCTCCTCGAGCAGCGCGGGCGGCAGTGCGGGCGGCGAATCGCCCGACAGGCACCGCGCCAGCACCTGCTCCGCGGCGATCCTACACGAAATACTTATCAACCAGAATCCCCAGCTTTTGGCGCGTGGCTTCGTTCACCAGCTTGCGGTCGGTGATGATGGCGTGGGCCAGCGCCTCGCCGCACTTGCACGAACGGCCGGCGGGCATGCGGGCCACTGCGGCAGCCACCACCTTGCACGCGTTCTCCGCGTTCTTCATGAGGTTGGCGATGATCTGGTTGACGGTGACCGCGTCGTGGTGCGGATGCCAGCAATCGTAATCGGTCACCATCGCCACCGTGACGTAACAGATCTCGGCCTCGCGCGCCAGCTTGGCTTCGGTGAGATTGGTCATGCCGATCACGTCCATGCCCCAGCTTCGATAGACGTTGGACTCGGCCTTGGTGGAAAACGCCGGGCCTTCCATGCAGAGATAGGTGCCGCCCGATTTGGCGGAGACGCCGGATTCGGCGCAGGCCTCGGCCAGCAGGCCCGCCAATTCCGGGCAAATGGGATCGGCTAAACCGACGTGGGCCACCAGCCCATCGCCGAAGAATGTGGAGGCGCGGCCGCGCGTGCGGTCGAAGAACTGATCGGGCAGAACGAAGTCGAGCGGGCGGTGTTCTTCCTTGAGCGAGCCGACCGCGCTAAGCGAAATGATGCGCTCCACGCCGAGCGATTTCATGGCGTAGATGTTGGCGCGGAAGTTGATCTCCGAGGGCGAGATGCGATGGCCGCGGCCGTGGCGCGCGAGAAATGCGACCTCGCGCCCGGCCAGCGTTCCCACCACGAAACTGTCCGAGGGCGCGCCGAACGGCGTGTCGATAGCCGCCCCCTGCTGCGCCGCAAAGCCCGGCATGCTGTACAGCCCGCTGCCGCCGATGATTCCGATTTCTGCTCTCACGTAGCGATCTCCTGGGTGATTCGGTTGGCAGGCGATAGCGCCGCCCCACTTTCCGCCAGGCGAGTGGGACAGACGCTTTCGTCTGTCAATAGTTAATAATCGTCAGACGATCTCTTCCTTCGCCGGGTCCCAGCTTACCGTGCGACCGCTGCGGTAGCTGTCCACCGCCATGCGGCAGGCGATGGCGACGCGGTAGCCCACCTCGAACGGGCAGTTCACCTCGCGCGCGGCGCCGCGAATGTGATCCACGAAATTCTGCATGTGCGCCTTCGGATCGGAGCGCGTCATACCCGCCATCTCGGTTCCGTCCGGGCGGTTCTTCTTCTCCGGCTGGTAGCGGATGCTCTGCATGGTGTGCGTGATGGCGCCATTGTCGCCGAGCACGTCCTCGGTGACGCCCAGGCGCTCATTGCCGAAGCTGGAATCCCAGCTATACAGCAGCTCTTCGGAGTGCTCCATGGAAACGTTCATCGTGTCGGGCACTTCGCGGCCGTCTTTCCAAAGATAAAGGCCGCCGGTCATCGTCACTTTGCGCGGAATGCCGAGACCCATCGCCTTGTACCAGAACGCAAGCTGGTGGCACATGTTTTCGTAAATGTTGCCGCCGGAGTAGTCCCAGAAGAAGCGCCAGTTGATGTATCGGTTGGCGTCGAAGGGCCGCTCGGGCGCCTCGCCGAGGAACGCCTTCCAGGCAATGTTCCCGGCCGTCATGTCGGGGTAGATGGCGCGTGACCACTGCGGCTTGCCGTGCGGCGTATTGCGGTACATGTGGCCGTGGATGACGGTGATTTTGCCCATCAGCTCGGGCCGGAGGAAGCTGGCGGCGTCGGCCATCTGGCCGGTCGAAATCCACTGGTGGCCGATCTGCACCGTGCGGCCCGCGCCCGCGCGCCGCCAGGCGGCGCGCATCTTCTTGGCGTGCTCCACGGTGAACGCCATGGTTTTTTCCTGGTAGACGTGCTTGCCGGCGTCGAGCGCGGCGGCGAAGTGCTCCGCATGCAGGTGCTGCGGCGTGGCGATGAGAACCGCATCCACGTCCTTGTCTTCGAGCAGCCGCCGGTAGTCGGCGTAGGTCTTGACGCCGGGAGCGATCTGCTGGACCTCCTCCAGTCGCCGCGTGTAGACGTCGGCGGCGCCGATGCATTCGATGTTTTCGAGGGCCAGCGCCTGGCGCAAAATCTCCTTGCCGCGGTCGCCCGCGCCGATGATGCCAATGCGGAGACGATCGTTGGCGGCCATCGCATTGGACGCCGCCAGAGTGCCGGCCAGACCGGTGGCTACTTTGCCGATAAACAGACGCCGGGACTGCATCCCATGGCCTCCTTCGATTCGCGCTTTGCTACGCAGGGAACAACACGATTATATCCGGGCGCAGCGGCGAACTGCCGGCGGCGCGGTTTCACGGGCAGCCCACATGCCTTCCCGATAACTTACGGAATTTCGGGGGCGCCGCGCTAAGTCTTTGGGATCTTTTTCAGCGCGGCCTGGATCTTCGTGGCCAGCGCCGTGGTTTCCTTGGTCTCGGGAATCGAGTGCAGCGCGCCCAGGGCTTCCTCCCACATCGCCTTGGAATGCTGCGGCTCATCCAGCTTGTTGGCGGCGAAAATGTCGGACACCTCGAACAGCGACTTGGCGGCGGCGTAAAGGAAAGTGGCGCGCGGCGTCTTGACCTCGCCCGCTTTGAACTTCTCGAGCACCTGGGCCGAGTCGCCCTCCGTGCCATTGGCCCGGCACATGGCGCGGATGACGCCGCGCTCGGCCATCGCCGTTTCGAGCGAGTGCGCCTCGGCGTCCTGCATCGCGACGCCGCTCCACGACTTTCGCAGCGCGAGCGGTTCGATGGCCGAGCCGGGTGGCAGGTCGAAGGCAAGCTGCACCTCGGTCGACGGGTCCCGGTCGACGAACGCGTGCACCGACTGCGTGAAATCCATCGCGACGTGACCCGCCGTCGAACGCAGGTCGACCGCCTGCTTGTGAAACGCCAGAAAATTGGCGCGGTTGATTCGCGCGCCGGCTTCGTAAGCGTCGGCCAGCTCGGAATAACCCTTTGCCATGCCGCCGGCCAGCACGATCTGCCAGATCCGCGCCCTGGGTGAGAATTCGTTGTCGCTATGCTGCAATTCCGAGAGTTCGTCGTTGGCCTCCCGCAGGTCGCCGTGCTGATAGGCCAGTCTGGCGGCGTGCCACAAAAAGGCCGGCGACCCGGCCTCGGGAGTTGTAGGCTCGTTGGAACAAGCGGAAAGAAAAACGGCCGCCCCAACCGCCAATATAAGTGCCTGCAATCTCATGCGCTCTCCGTGGCAATACCGGTTGCTGACTGCGTGGGAACTGGCGCTACCTGCATCCGCCAGGCGTCGCGCGCCCCGGAATGGAGCGCTACACTCCGGGCTGCCGGTTTTCAGCCAGGCCCGTCGGGGCCCGGAATTAAGCCCCCCTCCATTTTTAACTCCTGGTAAAGTCCATTTCAAGACCCGAAAGGGGGGATAGTATTGTACTGGGGGTACCGGGTGAAAGCTTGGAGCTGCATGCGGAAGTTATTGATTCCCCTGCTGTTGATTCTCGGGTCGAGCCCGGCGATGCTGGCCGGCGTGGACGGCCGGTGGGAGATATCCGTTTCCGGAAGCGCTATTGGCATCCTTCTGGATCTACGGAGCGACGGAAACCGCATTACAGGCTCGATGTCGGGACCGAACGGGAAATTGGAAATCACCAACGGTTCGATTGCGGCAGATACTATCTCGTTCGAAACCGTGCTGCCGCTGGAAGGGCGGACGATCGCTGTTTCGTACAAGGGCCGGATCAGTGGCGATGCCATCGAACTAACCGCCCAGTCGCCGGAATTCGGCGCCGAGCAGCGGTTCACGGCGAAGCGGCGCGCCCCCAATGCCCCGCCCCCGGATTGGTTTTCCGAGAGCCCGGCGCCGGATGAAGTGCTGGCCTGGCTGAAAGCCAATGCCATCAGTCTGGCATCGGTGCAACCGGGTTCCTCGTTCGCCGATATGGCGCCGCTGGCGGCACGCCTGAAGGATGCGCGCGTGGTCGCCATGGGCGAGGCGACCCACGGGACGCGGGAGTTTCAACAGTTCAAGTTTCGGATGTTCCAATTCCTGGTTCAAAACCTCGGCTTCACGGTCTTCGGTATCGAAGCCAACTGGCCCGAAGCGCTGAGCGTGAACGAATATTTGCTCGGCGGAAAGGGCGATCCGGTGGAAGGGCTGGGCTTTCGCGTCTGGCAGACCGAAGAAGTTCTCGAAATGGTTCGTTGGATGCGGCAGTACAACCAGGATCCGGCCCACACTCGCAAGCTGAAATTCTGCGGCTTCGACATGCAGACGCCGCGGTTGGCCGAAGTGAACGTTCTCGAATATCTGCGGCGCGTGGACCCGGAATACCGCGAAACGGCCGCGCAGACGTTCGCGGTCCTGGGCAGTTGGGGAGAGAACCAGGCTTATGAAAATGCCCCGGCGGAAGTGAAGCGCCGCACCGCCGCGAGTCTGGCCGCGATTCTAGGCCGTTTCGACGAACGAAAACGGGAGTACATCCGGCAATCGAGCCAGGAAGAATTCGCCATGGCGCGCCAGAACATGGCGATCGTCAAACAGGCCGAAGTGAAGATCGGCAACCAGAACGAGATTGGCCGCGCCTCCCGCGATCGAGCCATGGCGGAGAACGTGAAGTGGATTCTGGACCGGGAACCGCCCGGAACCAAGATCATGCTGTGGGCGCACAACGGCCATGTGGCGGCGGAGGGCGACCATCCGCCCATGGGCGCTCACCTGCGCGAGATCTTCGGCGAGCAAGCCGTGCTTTGCGGGTTCGTCTTCGGTGAAGGCGGCTTCCGGGCCGTTGACACAGCAACCAACGCGACCGCGAATTTCAGCGTCGGCCCGGCGCCCCGGGGCAGCCTGGATGCGACGTTGGCGGCCATCGGCCTGCCGCTTTTCGCCGTCGATCTGCGTCATTTGCCCGAAGGCAAGGTGGCCGGCTGGTTCGACGCGCCACACCGGTCGCGGCAAATCGGGGCGAGCTATAACGCCCAGACTCCCGGCGTCTGGTTACACCAGGTGCGCGCCGCGCGAGCTTTCGACCTGCTGATCTTCGTCGGAAAAACTGCGCCGGTCAGGCCGCTTTGAATTTGCCGGCGGCGAGACTGGAACCAGGGCACCGTGCGCGGGCATCGAGCACCCGAAGGGCGAGCGCGCGGACTCTTCCCCTCTGCT
Organism: Bryobacteraceae bacterium; assembly: GCA_049686695.1. GTDB lineage: Bacteria > Acidobacteriota > Terriglobia > Bryobacterales > Bryobacteraceae > Bog-375. The sequence goes on from JBAVIH010000499.1 coordinate 5,316, forward strand.
GGTCAGTGGCTTCCGGCCAAGGGAAGGTGTTGTACACGATGCCGACGGAATGGCGGTAGTCGCTCTTGAGAATAGAGACCTCCGCCCGAGCGCTCCAGGCGTTACGCGCCTGGCCGCTGCAGCCACTCCACCGCGCGCGCGACCCCTTCGGCGAACCCGACCTCCGGCGCGAAACCTAACTCGCGCCGCGCCCGCTCTGCCGGATATTCCTGATTGCGCGAGAGCAGGTACACGGCGTGACGGGTGAGCAGCGGCCGGCCAGGCAAACGGAGGGTTCGGTGGCAGGCTTCGAGCGACCGCGCCAGCGGCAGCGCCACCGCCGAGGGAAGGTCGAGCGCCGGGCGGCGTTTCCCCAGCGCATCGGCCAACGCGTCCACATACTCGCGCCAGGTTCTCCCGCTGCCGTCGGCAATGTTGTAGACCCGACCCTCGGCCTGCGGCGCTGTGGCCGCCTGGATCATCGCACGCACCGCATTGTCCACGTAGCAGAATCCGCCGGGGGCGCGTCCGCCGTCGATCACCGCCATCGAACCCCGACGGATGTGCCGGGCGATATCGGCGGTGAAAGCCCGTCCGCGCGGTCCGAAGATGGTGGCCGGGCGGACCACCGTGACCGGAAGGCCTGTGTTGCACCGGGCTTCCCAAACGCATTCCTCGCCCAGTCGCTTGGTACGGTTGTACGGCAGCCCCGCATCCGCCGTCGGAGCCGATTCGTCGCAGGGCACACGTGGATATCCGTAGACGTCGGTCGTGCTCACGTGCAGGAGGCGCCGCAGGCTGCCGGCCGCGGCCGCGGCGCCGAGGAGGTTGCGTACGCCCTCGACGTTGGCGGTGAAGAAAGCGGCTTCGGGAGCCCAGTCGGTGGAACACCCGGCACAATGGTAGATGTGGGTGATGCCGCGGACCGCCTCCGCCAGAGCTTCCGCATCGGCGAGGCTGCCTTCGACGACCTCTACCGGCAAACCCGCGAGATGCCCCAGACCG
>JBAVIH010000500.1:0-2948 GCA_049686695.1 Bryobacteraceae bacterium
GCGCCGTCCTGCGCACTCGTGCCCGGCTGGTCGCAAAGCGGTCCGGCCCGCTCCTATGAAGCCGGCAACCTCTTCGAGTACATGGATGGCAACGCCGAGGGCTATCTGATTTACGGCTTCCGCAGCATGAAGGGCGTCACCTGCCGGCAGGGCGAAATCAGCTTCGTCATCGACGTTTCCGATATGGGCGACGTCGATGGCTCCTATGGCATCTTCTCCGCCAATCGCGACCCGGCCCTGCCCACGGACAAGATCGGGATGGCGGGACAGGTGGCGCCGCGCCGCGCCATGTTCGTCAAGGGGAAGTGGTACGTCGAGATCGCCGCCAATCCCGAGGGCGATCACAGCGCCGCGTTGCGGGCGTGGCTGGCGGTCCTCGACGGCGCCATCACCGGCAGCACGGCTTTGCCGGAAGCGCTCGCCTGGTTTCCCGCCGAGGGCCGGCAGTCGCTGCGCCTGGTGCCGGAAAGCGTCCTCGGCATCCATGCGCTCCAGCGCGGTTACGTGGCCCAATACGATTTCGGCAAGGCCTTCGTAGCCTACGAGGCGTCGCCCGATTCGGCCACCGCCATCATGCAAAAACTGCGCACCCGTTTCGGCCAGGTCACCGCCGCGAGTCTGGCCGACGAGGCGTTTGCGGCCACCGACCAGTATCTCGGCCGCCTGTTCATCTTCCGCAAAGGCCGCCTGATCGGCGGCTACTCGGTCAAAGCCGAAGGCCACGACCCCGCGGCTCTGGCCGCAGCCCTGGCAGCCCAACTCCGGTAACTGGCGAGTCCCCGCTTTGTCGGACGGAAACCGCCCGTCTGCTACGCTAACGGCAGAATATGTAGTTGGATTTTCCTATGACCGTCACCGTGAAAACAAGACCGGTTTGATTGTGCCCCCTAGCGTTCAGCGCCAGGCCGGAATCAAGCGCGGCGACCGGCTGGAGTTCAAGGTCTCCGGCCGTGTGATCACCATCGTTCCCAGGCTTCCCAGAGACGATGCCGAGTACACGCCGAAACAGCGCCGCATCATCGACGCCCAACTTGATGAAGCCGAAAAAGGCCCTTTTCGCGGCCCCTTCCGCAACGCCGAAGAAATGATCGCCGACATGAAGGACCAACTTTAGAAGCGGGCGGCTCTTAAGAGACCCAAGCGCCCCAGATGAGGGTCGTAAGGGTCAACAAGGACTGGCGGTTCTATTTCAAAATCATCGATGACACGTATCGCATCCTCAAGATCATCCCCCACCCGAAATAACTATCTCCGCCGTAACGCCGGCGGTCTCTGCCGCCGGTGTTTCTCGCGGAAACCGTGTACGCGGACGAACTGGCGCGGCTGGCCGAGCATGACCGGGGCGACCGCCCGCCGGGTTGGAGGTTATCTCCGGCCGCCGTCCGGCGATTTATCTGCGGGGACAAGAAACTGGATATCGAGCGCAAATTCTACGGCGACGATGTCCTGGTGGAACGCGCGATCGTCGGGCTGGCCGGCAATCGCGGGCTGCTGCTGACGGGCGAACCCGGCACCGCGAGCCACCGCCAACACTCGCGATCGCGGCGTGCACGAAATGTCCAGCGCGCTGAAGCGGCGTTTCAATTTCGAGACCGTGCGCCCGATTCAAAGCCTGGATCTCGAAGTGGAAGTGGTAACCCGCGAGTGCCGGCGGCTGCTCGACCAATCCGCCGCTCCGGCGGAGATCGAAGCGGACGCCATCACGGTGCTGGTCACGGTGTTCCAGGACCTGCGGCTGGACCGTCCCGAGGCGTCCACCATCACGCTGGATCCGTACCGCAAAGAGCGCCATCGCCTGACCAGCCGGTTTCTGCATCGCCTGCAATTTACACGGTCAGGCCTGTTCGATGGCGATGCCGGCGCCGGCGAGCGCGGCTTCCACCTCGGCGGGGCGGAGGCGAGTGGCATCGTATTCCACGGTGAGGCTGTCCATGGCGGGCGCCAGGCGCACGCGTTGAATGCCATAGAGCGTGTGCGCGTTGGCGATCGTTTGGAACAGGCTCTCGCTGGGCGGCTGGCGGAGGCGGAAGCGGATCTGCACCTTGGTCATACTCATCTACAGAATAGCAGCGTGATGATTGATCGGCCCCGCGCCGCGGCCCAACCCGGGGTTGCTGCGGATGGCCTCGGCGATCCAGCGCTTGGCGTGCGCGACGGCTTCGGGGAGGGCTTCGCCACGCGCCAGGCAGGCGGCGATGGCGGCGGAATATGCGCAGCCGGTGCCGTGGGTATGCGGCGTCGCGATGCGCGGCGCGGCAAACTCGTGCCACGCGCCGCCATCGAACAGCAGGTCGACGGGATCGCCCGGCAAGTGGCCTCCCTTGAGGAGCACCGCGCGCGCGCCCATTTCGTGCAGACGCAGGACGGCGCGGCGGGCATCTTCCAAGTCGCGAATGACGATGCCGGTCAGAGCGGAAGCCTCGGGAACGTTGGGCGTGACGAGGCTTGCGCAAGGGAGCAACTCGTCTCTCAGCCAACGGCCTGCTCTCGGCGGGAGCAGCGGCGGGCCCTGCGTGCTGAAGATGACCGGATCGACCACCAGCGGGAATTCGAAACGCCGCGCGGCCCGCGCCAGGGTGCGCACAATCGCGGTCGAACCGAGCGCGCCGGTCTTGGCGGCGGCGGGCGGGATGTCCTCGAGGACGGCCTCGATCTGCTGGCGCACCAGTCTGGCGGACAGCACCTCCACGCGCGAGACGCGCAGGCTGTTCTGCACCGTAACGAGCGTGGCCACGGCTTCGCCATAGACGCCGAACTGGTGAAACGTCTTGAGGTCGGCTTGCAGGCCGGCACCGCCGGTAGGGTCGGAACCGGCGATGGTCAGTGCCACGGGCGTCATGCTGTAACAAGAATAGCTCGCGGGGCGCGCACAGGGCGGCTGAACAGGCTCCCGGGTCGCCAAAAACACCGGCGGCAAGACCGCCGGCGCTACGAGGAAACGCTCGACC
>JBAVIH010000501.1:0-8360 GCA_049686695.1 Bryobacteraceae bacterium
GCCGGTTCCTTGCCTCACGCCCCTAGAACTTCGCCTTGATTTCCTCGTAGGCCCAATCCAGCCACGGCAGCAGGGTCTGGATGTCGGAGGTCTCGACGGTTGCGCCGCCCCAGATTCTCAGCCCGGCGGGCGCATCCCGGTAGGCGCCGATGTCATAAGCCGCGTTCTCCTTGTCGAGCAGGGACACGATGGCCTTGGCGCTCTTGGCCTGTTCGTCGGCGGGCAGCGCAAGATAGGCGGGGTCGACGATTTTCAGACAGATCGACGTGTTGGACCGAATCGCCTTATCCTCGGCCAGAAACGCGGCCCAGGAAGACTTCTCGACCCAATCCTCGATGGCTTTCAGGTTCGCGGCCGAGCGCGCCAGCAGCGCCGGCAGCCCGCCGATCGATTCGGCCCACTTCAGCCCGTCCAGCGCGTCCTCCACGCACAGCATCGAGGGAGTGTTGATGGTCTCGCCCTGAAAGATTCCAGCCATCAGTTTGCCGCCCTTGGCGAGTTGGAAGATCTTCGGCAGCGGGCGATCCGGCGTGTACCCTTCCAGGCGCGCGACCGCGCGCGGGCTGAGCGCCAGCATGCCGTGCGCGGCCTCGCCGCCCAGCACCTTCTGCCAGGACCAGGTGACCACGTCCAGTTTGTCCCACGGAATCTCCATCGCGTAAACCGCCGAGGTGGCGTCGCAAATCGACAGCCCCTCGCGATCCGCCGCGATCCAATCCCCATTCGGAACGCGCACGCCCGAAGTGGTCCCGTTCCACGGGAACACCACGTCGTGGCTCCAATCCGCCAGTTGCAAATCCGGCAGTTTGCCGTACTCGGCCGGGAAGAGGCAGAGATCCGGCACCTTGAGCTGCTTTTTGCAATCCCCCGCCCAGCCGGCGCCGAAGCTCTCCCACGAAAACACGTCGACGCCGCGTTCGCCCAGCAGCGACCACATGGCCATCTCGACCGCTCCGGTATCGGAAGCGGGAACGATGCCGAGTATGTGGCCGGGCGGCATACCCAGCAGCTTCTTGCTCCGCTCGATGACTTCCGCCAGCTTGTTCTTGCCGATCTTGGCCCGGTGCGACCGCCCGACCGCGGCATCCCTGAGGGCGCACAGAGTCCAGCCGGGCCGTTTTGCGCAGGGCCCGGAGGAGAAGGACGGATTCCTAGGAGTCAGTGATGGCTTCATATGCTTGTACTTACTCGAACTCTACCGCGCGGGCGAACTTGACGCCGGGGTGGTCGCGCAACTCCGCCAGCACCGACTCGGGCACGAGCCCATCGGTCGAGACCAGTGCGACGGCATCGAGCGGCTGGCCGGGAGCGGCAGGCCCGTCGCGCCGCCCGAGCGAGAAATTCGCGATGTTGATCCGGTTCCTGCCGAGCACCGTTCCCACGTGCCCGATGACGCCCGGCACGTCCAGATTGTTCATGTAGATCAGCGAGCCGGCCAGGGCTATTTCGCATTGAATGCCGTCGACCTGCATGAGGCGCGGCTTGCCCAGCAGCACGGCGCCTTCGACGGTGGTGACGCCGCTATCGGTGATCAGGTCCAGGCGAATGGAATCGGTGTGGCCGGAGCGCGGCTCGCGGCCTTCCTGCACGGTCCAGCCGCGATGCTCGGCGATCGTCATGGCGTTCACCAGGTTCGCCTTTTTCGAGGTGGAACGCGCCAGCGCGCCCGCCACTCCGGCGTTGCGCAGCAGGTTGGTATTGCCGTCGGCGATGCGGCCGAAGTAGGTCAGCCGCACGATGCGCGGATTGCCGCTGGCGACGTAGGCCGCGAAATTGCCCAGCCGCTCGGCCAGCGCCATGTAGGGACTGAGCGCGCGGTATTGGTCGGGCGAAAGCGCGGGCATGTTCACGGCGTTGATGGCCACGCCGCTCTTCAGGTATTCGACCACCTGCTGGGCGATGCGGATGCCCACGATCTCCTGGGCCTCCTCGGTCGAGCCGCCGATGTGCGGCGTGGCGATGACGGCTTCGGAAGCGAACAGCGGATAGCCGGGGGGCACCGGTTCGGTGGCGAACACGTCCAGCGCGGCGTCGGAGACTTTGCCGGAAGCCACGGCTTCGGCCAGCGCGGCTTCGTCAACCAGCTCGCCGCGGGCGCAGTTCACGATCCGCACTCCCTTCTTCATCGCCGCAAAGGCCTCGCGCGAAAGCATGCCCGTGGTTTCCGGCGTGGCGGCCATGTGCAGCGTGATGTAGTCGCTTTGGGCGTAAAGCGCCGCGAGATCCAGCAGCTCCGCGCCGATATCCTCGGCGATCTTCGAAGTCACGTACGGATCGTGCGCCACCACCCGCATTTCGAAGGCGCGGGCCCGCTTGACCACTTCGCGGCCGATGCTGCCCAGCCCCATGATGCCGAGCGTCTTGCCGCGCAACTCGTGGCCCATCAACTTTTTCTTTTCCCACTTGCCGGCGCGCGTGGAGGCGCTGGCTTGCGGGATGTGGCGCGCCATGGCCAGCATCAGCGCCAGGGTGTGCTCGGCCACCGATACGGCGTTGCCGCCGGGGGTGTTCATCACCAGCACGCCGGCCGAGGTAGCGGCCTCCAGATCGACATTGTCGACGCCCACGCCGGCCCGCCCGATCACCCGCAGATTGGGCGACTTGGCGAGCACCTCGGGCGTAACCTGGACGGCGCTGCGAACCAGCAGCGCCTCCGCTTGCGCCAGATGCTGAGCGTATTCTTTGGGATTGGAAACGATGACATTCCAGCCAGGCTCGCCGCGCAACAGATCGAGGGCGGCGGGTGCGATGGGCTCGGCAACAAGGATGTTCATAAGCGTATGTAAGTCGGGCCGCCGGCTATTCGCACACCGTCACTTTAGCTCCCCGCGAAGAAGGGAGCCTGGCCTGGGGTCGATAAACGTCGCTTTTTGATGTGCATACGGCAAGCCAGTACCATAGAATAACATTACATTATGCCTCTCATCGATCAAGTGCAAAAGGACATGGTGGCGGCCATGAAGGCCAGGCAAGAGGCGCGGCTGAGCGCGCTCCGCATGGTCAAAGCCGCGCTCATGAAGCTGAAGGTGGATTCGCCCAAGCCGCTCGACTTAGCGGCCGAGATGCAGGTACTTAAGTCGCTCATCAAACAGCGCATCGATGCGGCCGAGGCGTTTCGCAAGGCCGGCCGCACCGGGCAGGCGGAGAAAGAGGACGCCGAACGCGCGCTGATCGAAAGCTATCTCCCGGCCGCTGCCACACCGGCCGAAGTGGATGAGGCCATTGCCGCCGCGCTCGACGAAACCGGAGTGACATCCCTCAAGCAGATGGGGGTGGTGATGAAAGCGGCGCAGGCGCGCCTGGCGGGCAAGACGGTTGACGGCAAAGCGCTAAGTGATAAAGTGAGGGCGAAACTGCAATGACGCCTCCCGAAGAAACCAAATTCCGGTCGTACGTGCCGGACAAAACCGATTTGCGAGAATTCACAATTCGGGCGATCATACTGGGTTTGCTGATGACCGTTATCCTCGGCGCAGCCAACCTCTACCTGGGTTTGCGCGCGGGCATGACCATCGCAGCCACCTATCCCGCGGCGGTGATCGGCATGGCCATCCTGCGGCTGATGAAGGGCTCGATTCTCGAGGAGAACATGGCCCGTACCATCGGATCGATCGGAGAATCGGTGGCCGCCGGCGCGGTGTTCACCATCCCGGCATTCGTGCTGGCGGGGGTTTGGCCTGCCTTCGACCTGGAGCACGGCTACTGGAAATCGGTGGCGCTGATGGCGGTGGGCGGCACGCTGGGAATTCTGTTCGTCACCCTGCTGCGGCGCGTGATGGTGGAGGATCCCGATCTGCCGTTCCCGGAATCGGTGGCGGCGGCGGAGATCCATAAGGCCGGCCAGCAGGGGGCCAAAGCCGCCAAGATTCTCTTCGCCAACATGGGCGCGGGGGCGGTGATATTCTTCCTGGGCGCCATCAACCTGTTCGCCGCCAGCCGCGATTTCCTGGTGCATGTCGGGGAACTGGGAAAGAGCATGGTCAAGCTGACGCGGATGGACGGCACGCCCACAGTGCAGGCCGGCGCCATGACCACGTTCTCGGCTCCGGCCATCAGCCCGGCGTATCTCGGCGTCGGCTACATCATCGGACCGCGGCTGGGCGCGCTGAACTTCGCCGGCGGCGTCTTCGCCTGGGGACTGCTGGTGCCGCTGCTGGTCTTCTTCCTGGGTCCGCAATTGCAGCCCTGGGTAAAGGGCGAAGGCGGCTGGGCGGACGTGGCCGGGACCACCTGGTACAACATCGTGCGGCCGATCGCGGTGGGCGGCATGCTGGTGGGCGCGTCGTTCACGCTCTTCCGCATGCGCAAGAACCTGGGGCTCGGCATGAAGCGCGCGGTGGCCGATTTGCGCAAGTCCGCGGCGGCGCACGAAAGCACCAGCCGCACCCAACGCGATCTGAACAGCAAGGTGGTATTCGGCGGCCTGGCGGTGGTGTTCGTCTGCATGGTGGCGCTGTATTACTATTTGACCGGCCAAATTGCCGGGGCGACGGTGGCGGCGATTGTCATGATCGTGCTGGGGTTCTTCTTCGCCGCGGTCTCGGGCAACCTGGTGGGCATGATCGGGTCGTCGAACAACCCGGTCTCCGGCCTGACGCTGTGCACGCTGGTGATCGCGGCGCTGCTGATGGTGGCGATGGGACTGCGCGGCAACGCCGGCATCGGCGCGGTGCTCGGCGTGGCGGCGGTGGTATGCGTCTCCTCGGCGGTGGCGGGCGAGATGCTGCAGGACCTGAAAGCCGGGTACATTCTGGGCGGCACGCCGGCCAAGATGCAGATGGGCGACTTGATGGGCATCGCGATAGCCAGCCTGGCGTTGTTCTTCCCGTTGATGTGGCTGCACCGCGCCTACACTTTCGGTTCGGCGCAACTCTCGGCTCCGCAGGCGGGGCTGATGGCGTCGCTGGCCAAAGGAATCGTGGGCGGCAACGTGGCGTGGCCGCTGGTGGTGGCCGGCATCTTCATGGGCTTCGGCCTGATCCTGATTGAGGTCAAAAGCCCCATGCTGTTCTCGGTGGGCATGTACCTGCCGCTCGAGACGACCTTCGCCATCTTCATCGGCGGCCTGTTCCGCTGGGCTACCGACAAGTACCGCGACAAGGGCAATTTCAACGACGCGCAGAAGGCGCGCATCGAGAACGCGGGCGTGCTGACGGCGTCGGGGCTGATCGCGGGCGAGGCGCTGTGCGGGCTGGTGGTGGCGGGATTCCGCGCGGCGGAGAAGAGCTACGGCCACAGCATCCTGCCGGATTGGACCTGGGCGGGGACGCCCTGGCTGTCGATCGTGGTGCTGGTGGGACTGGCGGTGCTGATGATCCGGCTGCCGCTCGAGAACGCCGGCCGGCCGGATGAACCCGCGCCGCCGACTGCCATCATGTGAGACCGGGAGGCTGACGTGAACTACTTTCAAGAGCACCAGGGCGAGTTTCTGGAAGGGTTGAAGACCTTTCTGCGGATTCCGAGCATCAGCACGCTCACGGAGAACAAGCCGGATATCCGGCGCGCGGCGGAGTTCGCGAGGGACGAACTGCTCGGCGCCGGCTTGACTTCGGCGGAGCTGATCGAGGACCCGAACGGCGGCAACCCGCTGGTCTATGGCGAATGGCTGGGCGCGCCGGGCAAGAAGACGGTGCTGTTCTACGGTCATTACGACGTGCAGCCGCCGGATCCGCTGGACGAATGGAGGTCGCCGCCCTTCGAGCCGACCATCCGCGGCAACGACATTTTCTGCCGCGGCGCCTGCGACGACAAGGGGCAGGTCTACATCCAGATCAAAGCCGTGGAAGGCCTCATGAAGACCCACGGCAAGCTTCCCGTGAACGTGAAGTTCCTGCTCGAGGGCGAAGAAGAAACCGGGGGCGAGCACATCGAGGCGTACGTGAAGAGCAAGCCGCCGCGGTTGCAGGCCGATGCGGCAATCGTCTGCGACACCGAAATGTTCGCGCCCGAGATGCCCACCATCTGCATCGGGCTGCGCGGGCTGCTTTATTACGAGCTGGCCGTCGAGGGCGCCAATCACGATTTGCATTCGGGCGTCTATGGCGGCGCGGCGCCGAACCCGATCATGGCCATCGCGGAGATCCTGTGCGCGCTCAAGGATCGAAATGGCCACATCCTCATTCCGGGTTTCTACGACCGGGTGGTGCCGCCGGCGGCCAAAGAGCGCGCGGCTTGGGCGCGGCTGCCCTTCGACGAAAAGGAATACACCGAGAAGGAAATGGGCGCGCGGGAACTGGTGGGCGAGCCCGGGGTTCCGCTCTTCGAGCGGGTGTGGGCGCGGCCCACGCTGGAGGTACACGGCATCAAAGGGGGCTTTGTCGGCGAAGGCACGAAGACGGTGATCCCGGCGCGGGCGGTGGCCAAGATCAGCACGCGCCTGGTGGGAGACCAGAGGCTGGACGAAGCCATAGCGCAGTTTCAGGCCGCGGTGAAGGCAGTATGTCCGAAAGGCGTCACGGCCGAGGTGAAAGTGCTGAACGCTGGCGCGCCTTCGCTGACCGATCCCGACAACCCGTTCATCCAGGCCGCGGCCGAAGCCATGAAGGAGGTCTTCGGCAAGGAGACGGTGTACATCCGCTCGGGCGGGTCGATCCCGATTGTGGGCGTGTTCGATGAGTACCTGGGCGTGCCCAGCGTGATGATGGGCTTCGGGCTGCCGGACGACAATCTGCACGCGCCGAACGAGAAATTCCATCTGCCGAATTTCTACCGCGGGATCGAAGCCGTGGCGCGGTACCTGGAGATGCTGGGCGGGTAGGGCATGCTGCAGCTTGCCCGTAGCTTGGTGGGGCATGCCTTAGCTTGCCAACGCCCGCTTGCGGGCGAGTTTTTCTCGTGGGTATCGCCATGACCATTGACGATTTTCGCCGTCTCGCACTGAGTTTTCCGGAGGCCGAGGAGCGCGCCCACATGGATCACCCGGATTTCCGCGTCGGCGGCAAGGTCTTTGCGACGCTCGGCTATCCGGAGCGCGGCTGGGCCATGGTGAAGCTCGCGCCGGAGCAACAGCACAACTTCGTGGAAGCCTACCCGGCCGTCTTTGTGCCGGCGGCGGGCACGTGGGGACGCCGCGGTGCGACCACCGTGCGCCTGAAGGCGGCTCATCAAACTGTCGTACGCCGGGCCCTGGCAGAGGCCTGGCGCAACACCGCGCCGAAGCGCGTGGTGGAGCGGTTAGACGCAGGGGAATCGGACTAGGGTCGTCATTTCGAAAATGCGCGGGCCGGGCATGCCCGGCCCCTACGGTTGTTGGCTACCCGCCGATGGCTTCGCAGAACAGGCGGGCCACGCGCGGCGCGTCGAACTGTTCCACTCTGGCGGCGCCGGCTCGAGCTTGGGCAGCGCGGGTTTCCGGCGATCGATAGAGCGATTCAATGCCTTCGGCCAGGGCTTCGGGGCTATCCGGTTCGACGAGCGTGGCATGCGGCGCAACCTCCGGGATGGCCGCCGCGCGCGATGCGACAATCGGCTTAGCCGCGGCCATGGCTTCGAGCAGTACGATGCCGAAACCCTCCTGCACGCTGGGCAGGCAAAACGCCGACGCGGCGCGATACTCTTCCACCAATTGAGAGCGTGACACGTCGCCGAGAAAGGCGACCGTGCCATCCAGCTTCAACTGCGCGGCAAGCCGCCGGAGCGGCACCGTGCACGGCCCGTTGCCCACGATGCGCACTTCCAGTTCCGGGATGCGTCCGCGCAGCGCGGCGGCGGCGCGCAGCAAAATATCGACGCGCTTGCGCCGGTAGAGCCGCCCCACGAACAGGACGAGGAACCGGCCGGCGGGGCCGGGAGCGCGACCAGCGGCCAGCGCCGCGCGCCACTCGGCCAGGTCGATCAATTCCGGCACGATGGCCGGCGCCACAGTTGCGCCGTAGAGAGCGCGCACCTGCGCGGCGCAATAGCGGCTGGTCACCACCACGCGTGCGGCGCGGAGCACGTGCAGACGCTCGCAACGCGCCTGGATCCCCATGGTGAGCCGCGTCAACCCGCGCTCGAAACGCACCTCGTCGGCAATCACGCCCTTGAGCGCGGCGACGTGGCTGGCTTCGGTTGCGATGCGGTATCCATCCATATCGAAGCCGACCGTGCAATCGAAGCCGGCGGAGGGTTGCAAGCCGCGGTTGAACAGCAAGCGTTCGGCGGTGTAGACCGGCAGGTGCGCGCGCGGCGTTTCGATGACGACCTCATGCCCCAACTCGCGGAGCGCGCGGGCCAGCACCGCGATCCCCACATACGTGCCGCTGCCGCGGCGGATATCGAGCGGCGTGCTGGTGAGAAAACGAATGTGCATGGAGGGTCTAGGCGATGCGAAACCATGCGGGCAAGCTAAAGCATGCCCCACCGAAGGCCCTGGTGGGGCA
>JBAVIH010000502.1:0-11376 GCA_049686695.1 Bryobacteraceae bacterium
AGCGGGACGGGGGCGTCCCGCGCGGACCAGGGGGTCCGCCCCACATTTTCGGCGGCATTCCGCCCCTCGGAGAACCCGTTATCCTGAGGCTGTGACGCCTCGTTTCCGCTTCGAAGAAATCGTCGACTCCGGCCCGGAGAATTACGACATCCGCACGCGCGTGCCGGGGCCGGCCGGCGCGCTGCCGATCACGGCCGAGATGCTGCGCCAGCGCGCTTCGGGCGACCTGTTCGGCTGGACGCAGAATGCCGGCATGGGGTGGGACCCGGCCAAACTCGGCGGCTCCGAGGTGCTGCTACTCTCGACCCACGGGGGCATTCGCGCGGCCGATGGCACGCCGGTTGCGCTCGGTTTTCACACCGGCCATTGGGAAGTGGGACTGCTGATGCAGGCCGCGGCCGAGGAGTTGAAAGCGGCGGGCGCGGTGCCCTTCGCCGGCTGCTGCACCGACCCCTGCGACGGGCGCACGCAAGGGACGGCCGGCATGTTCGATTCGCTGCCGTACCGCAACGACGCCGCCATCGTCTTTCGCCGTCTGATCCGCTCGCTGCCGACGCGCCGCGCGGCGATCGGCTTCGCCACCTGCGACAAAGGCCTGCCGGCGATGATGATGGCGCTGGCCGGCACGCGCGATCTACCGGCGGTGCTGGTGCCCGGAGGCGTCGCGCTGCTGGCGGAGGACGGCGAAGATACGGCCCGCGTGCAGACCATCGGGGTGCGCTTCGCACACGGCCAGATTACGCTCGAGGAAGCCGCCCGCGCGGGATGCAGCGCCTGCGCATCGCCCGGCGGCGGATGCCAGTTTCTGGGCACGGCGGCCACATCGCAGGTGGTGGGGGAAGCGCTGGGCATGTCGCTGACGCATAGCGCGCTGGCGCCCTCGGGACAGCCAATTTGGCTCGATATGGCGCGCCGCTCGGCGCGGGCGGCGCTCGAACTGGAAGCGCGCGGCATCCCGATGCGCGACATCGTCACCGAAGCCGCGCTCGGCAATGCCATGGTGACGCACGCGGCTTTCGGGGGCTCGACCAACCTGATTCTGCACCTGGCCGCCATCGCGCACGCCGCCGGCCTGGGCCGGCCCACCGCCGCCGACTGGGCGCAAGTCAACCGCCGCGTGCCGCGACTGGTGGATGCGCTGCCCAACGGGCCGCGCAACTTCGCCACCATCCAGGTTTTCCTGGCCGGCGGCGTACCCGAGGTGATGCTGCACCTGCGCCGCGCCGGCCTGCTGGACACGAACGCGCTCACCGCCAGCGGGGAGACCCTCGGCCGCATGCTCGACTGGTGGGAGAGTTCCGAGCGCCGCGCGCGCCTGCGCCGGTTGCTCCAGGAACGCGACGGCATCGATCCCGACGACGTCATCATGGACCCGGATTCAGCCGCGCGCCGCGGCCTGACTTCCACCGTCTGCTTCCCCCACGGCAACCTGGCGCCGGACGGCTCGGTGATCAAGAGTACCGCCATCGATCCATCCGTGCTGGATGCCGATGGCGTTTACCGCAAGCGCGGTCCGGCGCGCGTGTTCACCTCCGAACCCGCCGCCATCGCCGCCATCAAGAGCGGCGCCATCCAGGCCGGGGACGTGGTGGTCCTGATGGGCCGCGGCCCCAAAGGCGCGGGTATGGAGGAGACTTACCAGTTGACCTCGGCGGTCAAGTACCTGGATTTCGGCAAGGACGTGGCGGTGGTCACCGATGCGCGGTTCAGCGGCGTTTCCACCGGCGCCTGCATCGGCCACGTTTCGCCCGAGGCTCTGGCCGGCGGCCCGCTAGGAAAAGTGCGGCCGGGCGACATCATCGAAATCGTCATCGACCGCAACCGCCTGGAGGGCCAGGTCAACCTGGTTGGTCCGGGCGGCGTGGAGGATGGCTCCCGCATACTTGAGGAGCGCACGCCCTGGCCCGGGCTGGCGCCCGATCCCGGCTTGCCTGACGACACCCGCCTGTGGGCCGCGCTGCAGGACGCGAGCGGCGGAACCTGGGCCGGGGCAGTCTACGATGTGGACAGGATTCTGCGCGTGCTCGAAGCCGGGCAGCGCGCGCTCGGGGAACGCTGAACGCGCCGCAGTCTTCTACCGATTGACCAACAGCTTTTCGGCCAGGCCGCCGTCTGGCAACTGGATGACCAGACTGCTTTCCGCCCGATGGGTCATCGCCCAGACCGCCAGCTCGGTCCGGTTACTCACATCGAGCTTGCGGAAGATGCGGTTCAAGTATTCCTTGACAGTTCCTTCCGAAAGATGAAGTTGATACGCGATTTCCTTGTTCGGCTTAGCCTGCCGTACCAGATCCACGACCTGTCTTTCGCGAAGACTCAGGTCGCGCCGGATGGGCCGGTGCTCCCCTTCAGGCCTTCGACAAGCCTGGCAGACGCGCTCCGTGCCGCCGCTCCGGAAATCCGTGCCGCAACGAGGGCAATTCCGTAGAGTCGGAATGCGCCGGTATTCCTGAGTTAACATGATGTGATCTCCCGTCCCAAATGGCCGGACCTCACAAACAGAATCGCCCGACCGTAGGGATAATACACAAGCATAAGGAGTATTAACCATGCAACCTGATGGCCACGGCTCTGCGGAATGAAAACAAAAGGCTTTCGCGGATCGAGGTCGGCAAAAACTGCGTTTTACACAGTCGCGATTACCGGCAGTGTCATTTCGTACAGGCCGGCGGACCGACATTCGAGCGCGCTCCCGGGAAGAAGAACACCGGCGGCAAGACCGCCGGCGCTACCCGCCCGCCTTAGTATCCACCGCCCGCAGCCATGGTCTTGGGCGCCGCAGCGGGTTCGGCGGGGACGAGATCGGGACGGTCTTCGACACCCAGCTTCTTCATCTTGTAGAGCAACGCTTTGTAGTCGATTTTCAGCAGCGCGGCGGCCTGTTTCCGGTTCCAGCGGGTGGAATTCAGAGCCGCCAGGATGGCGTCCGTTTCGGCCTGTTTCCTGGCTTGCGTCACCTGTTCCAGAATCGGCGAACCGTCGGCCAGCTCGACTGGCTGGGAGCTGGTTTCGGCAACCGGCATGGGACGGATTGGCTTGCGGGTCGCCTTCGCGTGGAGCTCGGCGGCGAGCGCGGCGGGATCGCCGAGGATCATGAACTTACGGACGTAGTTTTCCAGCTCGCGCACGTTCCCGGGCCAGTGATACGTCATCATGGCATGTTTCAGATCGAGCGGGATGGCCGGGGCGGAAATCCCGCCCGGTGTATGTTTCCGGATCAGAAACTCGGCCAGCGGCACGATATCTTCCTTGCGGTCGCGCAGCGGCGGAACCT
Organism: Bryobacteraceae bacterium; assembly: GCA_049686695.1. GTDB lineage: Bacteria > Acidobacteriota > Terriglobia > Bryobacterales > Bryobacteraceae > Bog-375. The sequence goes on from JBAVIH010000502.1 coordinate 3,275, forward strand.
TGAGGTTGATCACGTTCAGGCGGTAGTAAAGGTCCTCGCGGAAGGTACCCTCGACAATCGCCTTCTCGAGATCGCGGTGGGTGGCGGCCATGATGCGAACGTCCACCCGGATGGTTTCCTTGCCGCCGATCCGTTGAAACTCGTGGTCTTGCAGGACCTGCAACAGCTTAGCCTGGAGCCGCACGTCCATATCGCCGATTTCATCGAGCAGAATGGTGCCGCCTTCGGCTATTTCGAACTTGCCGGCTTTCTTCTGGAAAGCGCCGGTGAAGGCGCCGCGCTCGTAGCCGAAAAGTTCGCTCTCGACCAGCTCCGACGGCAGCGCCGCGCAGTTGAGCTTCAGAAACGGGCGGTTGGCACGGGGAGACTGCGCATGCAGCTCTCGCGCGAGCACCTCTTTGCCGCTGCCGGTTTCGCCCTGAATCAGGACCGGAACCTCCGACCAGCCTATTTGAGCCACCACAACCTGGAGCTCTTTCATCCGCGGATTGGTCCCCATCAGGACGTCGGGGAAAAGCCGCGGGTTGCGCGGGGGCGCGGCGGGAACCGTGCCTTTGGTCTCGATGGCCCGCCGGATCACCTCGCGCAGATCCTCATGCGCGACCGGCTTCGCCAGAAAATCGGTGGCCCCTCTCTTCATGGCGGTAACCACGTTCAGTGTGGACGACGCACCGGACAGCATGATGACCGGCAACTGGCGATCCAGGTTTCGGATTTCGCGCAAAGTGTCCAGACCGTCCCGGTTCATCATCACGATGTCGAGCAGCACAGCGGCTATGGCGGACTCGCCCGAGCGCAGGCACGCCAGCACCTCGTCCCCGTCGCGAGCCGATTCCACGGAATAGCCCATGCACTTGAGAGCGGTCTCAAGATAGCTCAGAACCTCCGGCTCGTCTTCCCCCACCAGAATTGTGCACTTCTGGTCAGACAGCAGCATGTACGTTTATCCTCCGTAGTTGTTCGAACGCCACGTTCTCCTCCGCGTCCCCCACCGGCACTCGGGACCGGTCGAGCGGAAGAACAATTGAAAACCTGGGACCCCAATCGGTGTTTTCGGCCCAAACACGCCCGTCGTGTTGGGTGACGATCAGGCGGCAGATCGCCAGGCCGAGGCCGCCGCCGGAGCGGTCGCGCCCGCCCGAGTACGATGCGTACTCCTCGAAGATCTTGTCCAAATGCTCCTTCGGTATCGCCGCGCCGGAGTCGGTGATGTCTATCCGGTAGCTGTTCGGCTCGCGGCTGGCGCCGCGGCGCCGCTCGGCGCCAGGCGGCATTCCCGATTGGCCGGAACGGCGTTCCCAAAAGAACGGGTAGCCGCGAATTTCGATCACGCCGGCTTTTGGCGTGAACTTGCAGGCGTTGTCGAGAATATTGATCAGGACCTGCTCGATCTGGCCCGGCTCGAAGAGCAGACCCTCATCGCCGGGTTCCAGTTCCGGCGTAACCGTAATCCGTCTTTCGCCGGCGAACGGCGCAATCTCGTGCAAAGCCTGATCCAGGCACTCGCGCAGGTCGCCGCGCTCGAGAGCGGGCCGCTTCTTCACCTGGCGCGCAATGCTCAACTGGAACATCGCGGAAGCCATCCGCGAGAGACGCTGGGCACTGTGCCGCATGCGCCCGAGGACTTCCCGCTGCTCCTGATTGATAAAACCAAACGACTCCTCGAGCATGAGACCGCAGTAGCCCGTCAAGGCCGTCAGGGGGGCCCGAAAGTCGTGTACCGCCCGAGCCAGAAAATTGGTGCGGTCCTGGTCGTATTCCTGCAACGTCAAGTTGGTTTGCACCAGGCACTGGAGAATTTCGTCGCGATCTTCCCGCAAGGGGCAGTTTCCGCGCGACGAAACGGCAAAACCGAGAAAGGCAGCTAGGGTGACCGGGGTAACCGGCTTGAGCAGGATGTGGGCCTCCGCGACCGCCATTTGCCGGTGGAATTCCGGCAGGTCCTTCCGGCTGACCAGGTACAGATGCTTGGAAGAAGAGGTGCAGTTGTAATTGGGCAAGCCGACGCCGGTCAGGTAGTCCCAGATGCACAGATCCGCGTCGGAGATTGGGTCGTCCAGGCTGGCCGCGGAAAGCGTCCATGGCTGATGGAGAATCTCGTCGAGAATCTCCAGACAGATCCGATACAGCTCCCGATCCTCCGAAACCAATACGATGTCCATAGAGCCCCCCCTCAAGGGCCCGTGCAATCAGCGGAGCTCCCCTCAGAACTCCTCCCAAAATCCAACCAGGACTGTCTCCCAGGAGTGTGCAGTATTCAGAGTTTGGGTGCTCTGACCACACTTACTGGTTGCGACACAATCCAGAACATATCACTCACAGGGTGGTTTCTTGCGACAGCCCCTAAGACAAACCTTCCCCAGCTTTCGCGATTTCTTGCCATCGCCAGATTTCGGGATATCTTCCCGTTTCTCGCGATCCTCACGTTTGGGAACTTAATTATCATAACCCGAGATTAGCGGAAGTCAACTACCAGGTTAAGGTTACAGTTTCCTGGTACTAGTGGACCCTAAGATCGAGAGCGGTACTTTTCATGTGAAAAACTTTTGGTTTTTCCCGAACGCTCCCTGGGGAGGATAGGGTTCGCGCCTTTCTCCGATCCCTCCCCATTAATCGGTGAATGGCCAAACTGTAACAGTTGAAACCATCCGGTACGTTCAAAAGTGCTCACAACCAACCCTCAGGAGACAGATGCCTGAACCCGAAGTTTGGGTTCGTGACCGCAAGCTATCCAGTTCGGGAAAATCAACCCGCATTGCACTTTGTGCAACTGACTGACAAGGCTTCATTTGAAAGCGAGGTGCCGGCGCTCTGCAATGGCACTGAAAATGCTTTGCATGCGAAGTCGAACCATGTCAGTTGACCACCCCGAATGGCTTTCATCACCTCCAACCCGGCTGGATCGCCGCCGGCGCTACCGGGCTCGCGTGCGCTGGCCGGTTCAGTTCCATCGGCGGAACGATTCGGATTTCTTTGCCACTGAGACCCAGGACTTAAGTAGTGAAGGATTCTACTGCCGTTCTAAAACCGTGTTCGCACAGGGGGAACTGGTTGACTGTACTCTCCAGGTTCCGGCGCATCGCCGCGAGGCGCCGGGGGGGATGCTGCCTGTCAAGTGCAAAGTTCGCATTGTGCGGGTCGACGAGCCCGACGGCCAGGGCTTGCATGGCATAGGATGCCACATCGAAGATTATCATTTCCCGTCTATCGACCCACGTGCAGGCGATCCGCCCGTATGCTGAGTACACCCGTTCGCAAATACTGCAACCCACTTCCACCGGAAGCCGTGTGCCCGGCGGCGGTGGGCCGACATGCCCGGCGGCCACGGTTGCAGCCCGCGCTAATCGCCTCGTTCAGGCTCGCCTGAATGCACGTGCGGATGCGAATGCGTCTCGCCGGAGCGGTGCCTGTGGCGGTGCGCGTGAACCAGGTTGGTGCGTTCCAGCAACTCGCGATCGCGGAGAATCCCGGCGGGAGATCCCTCCGCAACAACCCGGCCGCCATCGAGCACCAGGCAGCGGTCGGCAATGTCCTCGAGGTCGCCGAGATTGTGCGTGGCGGTGATCACCGACTTAGCGCCGCCGCCCCATTCCACGAGCAGGTCGATCATCCGGCTCTGGCTGCGGGGATCGAGCGCCGCGGTCGGTTCGTCGAGCAGGAGCACGGCCGGGTCCAGCACCAGCACGCTGGCCAGCGCCACGCGCTTCCGCTCGCCGCCCGAAAGCCGGTGGGGCACGCGATCTTTCAAATGGGCGATGCCGAAGCGCTCGAGGGTCTCGCCCACGCGCTCGCGTACCTCCGACTTGGGCCAGCGAAGCTGCAGCGGGCCGAATGCCACCTCGTCGAACACGGTGGGATTGAACAATTGCACATCCGGATTCTGAAACACCAGCCCCACTTGCCGGCGGAAGGAAAACGCAAACGCGTCGTCGGCGAAGCGATCCTCGGTCAACTCCTCTCCACGAAAGCGGAGGGTGCCCTCCTGCGCGAAATACAGGCCATCCAGAATCCGCAGCAGGGTGGATTTGCCGGAGCCGTTGGCGCCCAGCAGCGCCACGCGGCTGCCCTCTCGAATCGAGATGCTCAAGTCCTCGATTGCCGCCAGCCGGTCATAGCGGTAGGTGAGGTGGGTGGTTTCGAACAGCATCACCGGCCCGCCCACACGGCCGCCGCGGCCAGCGCCGCAAAGCCCGACAGAGCCAGCCAGTCGAGGCGCTTCATGGCGAAATCGTCCAGCAGGTGAACCTCGCCGCGAAATCCGCGCGCCTGCATAGCCAGGTAGACGTCGCCGCTCAACTGCAAACTGCGGCTGAGCAGGACGCCGGCGGTGGCCACCGCCATACGCCGCCGCTCGGCGCCATCGAGCGCGCCCACGCTGCGGCTCTTGCGCGACTCGAACATTTCATGCGCCGACTCGAGCAGCAGCAGGATGTAGCGCGACGCCATGCCCAGGATCGCCACAAACACAACCGGGACGCGCAAGACCCGGAGCGCCTTCAGCACGTGCGTCCACGGCGTAGAGAAGACCAGCAACAGCGCCAGAGTGGCCGCCGTCTCGACGCGCAGCAACAGGTAGCCGGCGGTAGTCAACCCTTGCGCGGTAATCGTCCAATGGAGACCGGGCACGCGGTAGAGCGCATCGCCAGGGGTCAGGAACAGAGCCGGCACGGCGATGACGCCGGTGAACGCCAGCGCTCCCATCCACGCCCTGGCCGCCAGCACGCGCAAGGGGATGCGCGATAGCGCCGCCAGCCCACAGGCGAGCGCGAAGATGGCGGCGATCACCCACAAGCGGGTTGCCAGCGCCGCGGCCAGGATCAACGAAAGCAATCCGGCCAGTTTTACCCGCGCGTCCAACCGCTGGAGCAAGCCTCGGCGCGCGGCGGAATGCTCGGCAGCGAGGGCCCGTTCGAGGCCCGCGTACAGCCCGCCGATGGTGCGCTCGAGGAATCCGCCTTGACCGTGCCGTCCGGGCAGTTTCATGTGGCCGGCTCTTTGCGGGGCTCTTTTCGGTCCAACAGCCGCCCCACCATCAGGCAGACCAGCAGAATCAGGCCCGCGCCAAACATGGCCGAGAGCAGATAGCCGAAGGCCGCGCTGCGAATGTATGGCGGGGCGTAGCGGGCGAAGGGGGCGGTCCATATTTGCGACAGTCGCGCCAGCCCCTCGGGCGCGCGCAGGGGAGCAGCCTGGTGGAACGAAGTTGCCGCGATTTCCCGCCGCACGGCGGGGTTCGAGAAATCGCGCGCCATCCACTCACCCCATGCCGATCCGGTCGCCAGGATCCCCAGCGGGGTCAGGATCAGCAGCGCGCCCAGGCCCGCCCAGAGCGGCCGCAGCGCCCTGCCGGCGGCGGGTTCGGCGATCGGCGCGCCGCGGCCGGCGGTGCTCTTCAACAACGAGGGGTCGGATCGCTGGAGGAACGCCACCACTCCCGCCGAAACCGTCAGTTCGGCGAAGCCGGCAATCGTCAGGTGACCCAGCATCATGGCCGGAATGGCGACGCTGAGCGGGTACGGACAATACAGCGGCGCGCCCGTCGAGTCCCGGTAAAGCAGAGGTTGAATGCCAAACTCGATCGCGGCCAACAACGCCGAAACGTTGATCGCCGCGTAGCCTGCCAAGCCGGCCGCCATCACCCGGCGCGCCGAACCGATGGCCGCTCGCCCGGAAAGAAGGCGGTACACCGCGTACGCCACCAGCGCGCCCATAATCGCCATGTTGAAACAGTTGGCGCCGATCGCCGTGATGCCGCCATCGCCAAAAAACATGGCTTGAATCACGATCGCGATGGAAACCGCCAGCATGGCCGCCCACGGTCCCAAAACCACCGCCGCCAGCCCGATCCCCACCGCATGGCCGGTGGTCCCGCCGGGAAGCGGCAGGTTGAACATCATGATCACGAAGGAAAACGCCGCGAACAACGAGATCAGCGGCACCAGCCGTGTGTGCAGCGCTTTCCGGACGCGCCGCAACGCGACGTACCAGAACGGCGCGGCGCCGGTGTAGAGGGCCGCACAGGTGGCCGGGCTCAGGTATCCATCCGGAATGTGCATGGCGAGTTCAAGCCGGTGGCGGCTTGCGGGCAATTTTCAGTGTAGTACGATTCGCGCATTCGTATGCTTCCACACAAACCGGCAAGATATCGCTCGAGCGTCACTCTCCGGTTTGCGCTTCGGCGGTTTCCAGCAGCTTGTCGAAAAGGCCGCGGGCGGCCCGCTGTGCGGCGATTTTCTTAGTGCGGCCCTCGGCCTGGCCGGCCCAATCCTTGCCCACGCGGACCTCGACGGTGAACGTTTTGGAATGCTCCGGGCCACGCTCGCGCACGATGGCATATCGCGGCTGCGGCAGCTTGCGCGACTGGGCCAGCTCCTGCAATGCGCTCTTGAAGTTGGTGATGGCGGGCTGAATGTCGGTGCCCGCCTCTTCGTCGCCCGCGAAGGGCGCATCCAGCACGTGCGCGGCCACGAACTGGCGCACCGGGTCGATGCCGCCATCCAGGTAAACCGCGGCGATCACGGCTTCGAGCGCATCCACCAGCAGAGTCTTCTTGCTGCGGCCGCCGCTCATCTCCTCGCTGCGGCCCAGTTCGAGATAACTGCCCAGGTCGAGCCGCCGCGCCACGCCGTGCAGGTGGGCCGCGCTCACCAGGTGCGCTTTGAGCCGCGACAGATCGCCCTCGCGCAATTCCGGCTGCCGCAGCATCAGCGCTTCCGCGATCAGGAACCCCAGGATCGAATCGCCCAGGAATTCCAATTGCTCGTTATCACACAGGGCCGGCCCGGCGCCGGTGCGCGACTCGTTGGCCGCCGAGCTGTGGGTCAGCGCGCGGCCGAGCAACTCCGGATTCGAGAACCGGTGATTGATGCTCGATTCTAGGGTGCCCAGCTCCGCGCGCATAGCTGCCGGCTATTTCGCCGCGGGAGAGGATCCGGCGGCGGCGGGTTTGGCCATCGCCGCCGTTGCCGCCTTCTTCACGTTCTGCGCCAGCCCCTTGATGGTGGGGTGAGTCTGCGGATCGGCTATCAGCTTGTCGCAAATGGCGAGAGCTTCGTCGTTCTTGCCGGACTGCTGGTATGCCACGGCCAGCCGAACCTGGTAGGCCGGCTGCTGGTCGCTTTCGATCGCCAGTTTGAAATCCGCGATCGCGTCATCGAGTTTCTTGCGGCGCATCGCCAGCAGGCCCAGATCGTTCTCGAGTTGGGCCTTGGTGAACTTTTTGTTCTCCTCCCACTTGGCATCCGGCATGGCGACAAACGGCTTGGTGTCGATATTCTGGATCGCCTCGTTGAAGAGCTTTTCCGCCTTGGCAAGCTTCTCCTCCTTATCGAGGTCGTTTTCGCCCACGTGCTGCATGATCAGCTCGCCCAACTGCATGCCCGCCTGGGGATTCTTGGGATAGGCTTCCAGGGCGCGTTGGTCGGTGATCTCCGAGCTGGCGTAGTCGCCTTTCTGCTTGTACGCTTCCGCTTCCATCAGCAATGCGAGGTCTTTGAATTCGGTGTCGGCGTATTGGGACAGCAAGTCTTCGGCAGCCTTGATGATCACATCCGGGCTTTGCCCGGATGCGGCTAACAGCGCCTTAACGGCTGCGGCCTCGGCGCTCGATTTCGCCTTCTGTGCCATCAGGCCGGAGACAGCGGCGGCCAATACCAGGACGCCGGTCAAAAAGTTTCGTATCATTCAAATCGCTCCTTCGATCTATGGTTTCGTACTTGCCCGCACGCCGTTCTCGGCTTCTTTGCGCGCCTTGTCCGAGATCCCTTCCACTTGCAGGGCTTTCACAAAATACTGCTGAGCCTGTTCGGGCTGGTCGGCCGCCAGCGTCAGCTTGCCCAAATACACCAGCACCCAGGCCCTGGTGGCCGGCCGGGGGCCGAGATCGAGCGCGCTCTGAAACAGCCGGACCGCCGTTTCGGGATCCCGGTCCAGAGCCGCGATGCGGGCCAGCCCGTAATACGCATCCGCATGGAGCGGCTTCTGGTCGGTCTGCTCCAGAACTTCCAGATACTTCTTCTTGGCCGCATCCAGGTCGCGCGCCGTGTAAAGCCGCTCGGCGTCGTCCAGCGTCTTGGCCGCCCCGGTGAGCGGCGCGGCAGGCG
>JBAVIH010000503.1:0-13710 GCA_049686695.1 Bryobacteraceae bacterium
CTCCCAATCGCTCTGCGTGTTGTTCGCGAGGGCTTCGATGACCTGCGGCGGCTCGTCATCGAACGAGATTGCGTAGCGTAGTCCGCGCCCCAGATAGAAGTTCAGCGTCGGTGAGAGGATCGCTTCGACCTCGACTCGTCCGGCATCGAAGAGATACATGCGATACTCGAGGACCGGCGACCTGGCAGGCGGCATCACGCTTTCCGCAGTGACCGGAAAGATCGACATGGCGGACAGCGTGCGGCCGTAATCCGGGATCCGCTGCCACGTTGCCGTGCCCGCGTCGACCTTGCGGGTGTAATGTTCCGCCTCAATCGAGACGTACCCGGACGCTTCGACGAAGCCTTTGAGCCCCGCCCATGAAGGCCGATTCGGGTAGAAGACGTCGACTTCCACCTCGATAGGAGCGACTCCCGAGCCTTCGATGGTGACGACGCCTTTACCCCTTCCAGGTGGGGCTTTGCCCCAATCGACGTTCACCCACACGCGTGTCTCTTTCACGACGGGGCCGTGCGTCGCGCTCAACACGATCCAGGGGGCGCTCGCAGTGGCGGTGAATTCGAAGGGAACGCGCCCGCGATTGAACACATCGATGGAATGCCGTGGCTGATTGTATGCATCAAAGGTGGGCAACACCGCCGGCGCCGCGCTGCCCGGCCAGGCGGCACTCGATCCTTCGATGGAGACGCCCATCGATGCCGTCGCGGGGAGAGTCAGCTCACTGACCGGCGGCACGGTGTTCTCCGGCGGCTCCTGCCAGTAGGTGTACCCAATGTGCGTCTGGTCCATCATGTGGTTCCACTTGCCGTGTGCCAGCGTGTGGTTGAAGTAAGTGGTCAGGTCCGCATCTGCCTGAAAGAGCCGGCGCGTTTGCGCCGCCATGTCATTCGCGCTGGCGCGGCCTTGAGCCGCGTAAAAATGGTTCTTGGCCGCGGCCACGTACATCGCGGTGACGATTGCATTGGCTTTCGCCGGATGCAGGACCAGTTCGAAAAATGCGTCTCGCGCCTCGACCGGCAGCTCGCGCTCGATCGCCTCTGCTTGAGACACAATCGCGTCGTAGCCGGCGACGACAAGGTCCGCTTCCTGGTAATCGATGACGCTATACGTGCCGGGTTCGAGAAGTTCCGGCTTGCGGCGGCCATTGTATTTCAGGGTCTTCGCAACGAGATCCGCAATCTCCGCGGCGTGTGCCCGGCCGAACTCTCTGGCCGCCCATAGCTCCGTGAACTCCCCAAGCTTCTCCTTCGGCCAGCGCGCAGGGTTGCGGGCCAGGCTCAAAAAGAACTCGATGGGAAACTCCATCGGCTTCAGGTCGCCGACGTTCACGATCCAGATGCGATTGGCTCCGTATTCCGAGGCAAGATGCATCTGCTCCCAGACCTTGGGAATCGGATTCGTGTCAATCCACTTGTAGTTGCGCGGACCTCCGACGTAGTCGAAGTGATAATAGATTCCCGCGCCGCCGCTGCGCTTGCGCTCTTCGGCTGTCGGCAGACGGCGGATGTTGCCCCAGTTGTCGTCGCACCAGAGAAGGGTCACGTCGTCGGGAACGCGCATGCCCTTCTCGTAATACTCCTGCACCTCCTTATATAGCGCCCAGTCTTGCGGAACCTTGGTGACGTCGGGGTTCACTTCCGCGGCGATGATCTTGCGCTGATCGGCAACGATGCGCTCCAGCAACGCCGTGTTGGACTCTCGGGACATGGGCATGTCCCCGTCGCCGCGCATGCCGAGCGTGATGATGCTTTCGTAATCCCTGTTGCGGCGAACGCCTTCCTCCCAAAAGGCGCGCAAGACGTCCGCGTTCCGCGAGTAGTCCCAGGGTCCTGTCCCGTGCCGCTTCCACTCTTGCTGTGCGCGCAGCATAGGCTCGTGATGCGACGTGCCCATCACGATCCCGTATTCGTCTGCGAGTTTGGCATTGAGCGGATCGTCCTCGTTGAATGCGTTGTTCCACATCGCGGGCCACAGGTAATTCGCCTTCAGGCGCAGCAGGAGTTCGAACACCTTTTCGTAAAACTCGTGGTTGCAATTCCCGTAGGTTGCCTTCACCCAACCGGAAAGAGCCGGCGCTTCGTCGTTCAGGAATATGCCGCGGTATCTGACCGCCGGCTCTCCCTCGACGTAACGGCCCGGCCTCACGAACAGCGCGTCTCGATGAACCGCCGGGACATCGGCCCAGAAATACCAGGGCGAAATGCCGATCTGTTCCGAGAGATCGTAAATCCCATAGATCGTTCCTCGCTTGTCGCTGCCGGCAATCACCAGCGCGGAGTCCATGCCGGACTGCGGGTGCGGCACAACTTGAATCAGGAACGATTCCCACTTGCCCACCATCCCGGAAACGTCGATTCTATGTTCGCGAATCAGCCGATCGATGATTGCGTTCTTTCCGATTGTGCCGGCGATGATTGTCGCGCGCGAACTGGGAGCCCGCGGCGGCGCCAAATTCGTGACCCGGGCGAGATCGCCGCAAAAGCTATCCGCGGCTCTGGCGACGCCCGGGAAGTCGCTCGGGTCCACGTAAACTGACGCGGCAGACTTGTCGTGGACAATTGGAAAGTCGCCAGGCCCCGGCGTCGTCGAAACATAGCTCTTTTGACCCAAGGCGAAGAGAAACGCCTGCAGGAAGAAACTGCAGACCGCGGCCCGGATCAGCGTGTTCCGCGTAACCGCGATGGACTTTGCGGGCCGGCACGGTAGCGCCGCTGAACACTCGGATTGTGCATGCGACCAGGTGGTCCCGGCATCCTGATTGGCGCCGGACATCGAGCGCACGTCGGATAGTTTGTCCAGGACCACAACTATATTGAAAATCAAGCTCGTGGGCAACCACGCCTCAAAGTGCGAGACAGACAGGTACCCGGAATTCGACTGGGCTCCGCTGATTCCGCTAAGGAGTCGGCTGAGCGCCCGATCCGGCGCGCGAGCATCGTTGCAGGGAACAAGTGTCCGATAGCGAATATCGTTCGCGTGAAGCGGGCACCCTACGAGTACCGCGCGAAGGGTTTTCAGCGGTTTGGCTCGATGGTCGCATCACGTCGATTTCGACATCTCGTTCGCGAAATGGCCGGATGGCGCAGGCTGCCCCCAACTCATTCAGATGCGGTGCTCAGGCGTGATCAGACCAGGGCTGACATTGCGCAACCTGCAGAACGGCCCGGGAACTTTTGCGGGCGCTCCTTCGTACATACCTTTCCGATCGGAGGTCAGAGTGCCGAAACGCGTTCGGTTGTCCCTGTTGACGGCTGTTCTGCTGTGCCTTTCCTCAAACGCAGGTGCTCAAACGGCTCCTGCACCCGCCAAACTCAAAGACGAACTGCGAATGCCGTGGCAGCGCCGTGAGCGAAACTTCCTCCGCCTGTGGCTGGTGGCCGGACCGTTCCCGGGCGGGCTGGAAGCGGATTACCTGAGCGGTCAAGGCGGGGAAGCCGTTGTTCGGCCCACCGACGGCCTGGAACAAAAGCGCGCGGATGGCACGAGCGTCAAATGGCATTCGCAGAAAAGCTGGGGCGATTCGATAGCCTTCGACGATTTAACCGGTCCCAAAGACGGCGCGGCATACGCGTTCACCAGGGTTTCCCGTTCCAAAGCCGGGAAAGCCCTGCTCCTGGTGGGAAGCGAGAATGGCATCCGGGTGTGGCTGAACGGGAAATTGGTGCTGGATAAAGATGGCCTCCGATCCTTAACTCCCGACGAGGACCGGGTAAACGTGGACATGAACGCAGGTGATAACGCCCTGCTGGTCAAGGTGTCCGCGGCGAAGTCATTCACCGCAAGGGTGGTCGAGCCGGGCACCGTGGTGACCCGGAAGGCTGAAATAGGCCCTTCGATTGTCAAGCTCCTGCCGGATGGATTCACCCTCAAGACCGACATCGGCACGGAACGAACCGGCGTGGAAACCGTGAAGACCGAGGTGATCCGGCCCGGCGGGAAGGCGGTGTTCGACACCACGGCCCCGCGCGGCGCGAACCTGGCGATCGATGCCAAGGCTTGGCCGGATGGCCCTTACGAGGTGCGCTGCAGCACCCACACTTTCACCGGCCTGCTCTACGTCACCCACCTTCCCTGGTACAAAGGGGATTCTCTGACCAAGGCGCGGGAACTGGCTGCCACCGCCGCCGCAGCCGATGCCTCCAAGCCGGAGGGCTTCACCCTCAAGATGCTCGCCGAAATGGTGGAGGACCGCCTGGGATCCAAGCTCAGCGAGGCCAAAGGCAACCCGTGGGAGAAGATCCATTCTCCGCTGATGGAATACGACGAAATGATGTTGGACCGGAAGGGGCAAACCGGGCGCATCCGCCCGGACGGCTTCGTGCGCCTGGCTTACCGGGACGAAGTGGATGGCTCGCCACAATACTGCCGAGCCTACCTGCCGGCGAATTACGACCCGACGAAGAAGTGGCCGCTGGTGATCCAGATGCACGGCTACAATCCCGCGAACCCGGTCTACGTGCGGTGGTGGGCCGCCGACAGCCGCTATGCGGGCATCGACACCGAGTTCTCCAACCACCAACAAGTGATCTACCTGGAGCCGCACGGCCGCGGGAATGCGTCGTACTTGGGGCTGGGGGACAGCGACGTGGTGCACGCCATCGCCGAGGCGAAGCGGCTCTTCAGCGTGGATGATGATCGCGTGTACCTCACGGGCGATTCCATGGGCGGGTGGGGCACCTGGAACATCGCCAGCCGTCATCCGGACTTGTTCGCCGCCATCGCGCCCGTGTTTGGAGGATCCGATTACCATTCGCGCATGTCGGAAGAGGAATTAGCCAAGCTAAGCCCGCTGGAGCGCTTTTTCAACGAGAAGGAAAGCACCTGGGCCATGGCGGACGGCTTGCTGAATCTCCCGATCTTCGTCCACCACGGCGATGCGGATCAATCGGTGAACGTGGAGTATTCGCGATGGGCCGTGCGGCTGCTCCAGCGCTGGGGCTACGACGTGCGCTACCAGGAGTTCCCCGGCCGCAGCCACGAGGCCCTCGAGAGCCAGAACGGGAACATGAGCATCGAATGGTTCCTCGATCACCGGCGCAACCCCAATCCGCGCCACGTACGAATCCGCTCCGCCGAATTGCGTAACGCCACGGCCTACTGGGCGCACGTGATGCAGGAGGCCAGCCCGCTGGCCTTCATGGCGGTGGATGCCGAGGTGGTGGATCGCAACGTGATCCGCCTGGATACCGAGAACGTGCTCGACATCGCGCTGGCCCCTTCGGCAGCTCTGGTGGATCCGGCCAAGCCGGTGACGGTCGTCTGGAATGGCGTGGCCCAGGAGATGCGTTTGCAGAATGGGGAGCTGCGGCTGACGGATGCCGGATACAAGCCCGCGTCCCTTCACAAGAACGAGCTCCTGCCGGGCTCGACAACCGATTTCACGGTCACGCCCTTCGCGATCGTGATCGGCACCGTCTCCAAGGATCCGGAAATGGCGACGCTGTGCCGCAAGAAGGCCGAAGCATTCGTCAACGGTTGGCGCGACTGGCAGAAGCAGGAGCCGCGCGTCTTCGAGGACACCAAGATCAGCGACGCGGATATGGCGAAGTACTCGCTCCTTCTGGTCGGAGGGCCGGACGCCAATCGTGTAACGGCGCAACTCGCCGCCAGACTGCCGCTCCGGATTGCAGCGGATCGGATCAGCGTCGATGGCAAGGGCTTCGCGGTCAAGGATGCGGCCGTGCAAATGATCTACCCGAATCCGCTGAACCCCGAAAGGTATGTGTGGATCGCCGCCGGCACCTCCGCCGACGGCATGTATTTCTGCGAGCCGAACCCACAGCGGCTCTATGACTGGGACTACATCGTCATGGACGGGCATATCCCCGCTGCCCGGCAATCGGCTTCCTCGCTCGAAACCAGGGTCGTATCCGGGATGTTCGACTACAATTGGCGCTACAGCGATTCATTGGCCCATGCCGGCGACGGCGAGATCCGTGCCAAGGGGCGCCAGCTTCATCGGCCGAAAGCGAATCTCGCCGTGGATCCAAAGGTGCTCGAATCCTACGCGGGCCGTTACGAGATCGAGCATGGTCCGGTGCTCGAGGTGTTTCGGGATGGGAAGAGCCTGATGGTGAAACAGCCAGGCCAAGTCGATGCCGATGAGCTGCTGCCCGAGTCCGAAACGGAGTACGACATCCCCAAGTATGGCGTCTGGGTCAGCTTCCTGCGGGACGCCTCCGGCAAGGTGACTGGCTTCACCGGATATCAGGACGGCAGTTTCGAAGCCAAAAAGCTCAACTGATACGGAGGGCGAGTGCGTGCTGGAGATCTTGCGCGGCGTTCGCCTCGCGGCGACGCTCTGGCGTGGGGGCCCCACTTGGCTCGCGCGGGCACCGCTTCCAGCGAGCAGGTAGTGGCGGCCCGCCCGATCTGGAGTGGGACTGCGGTCGCTTCGCGCCTCCCAGAACGACTGTCCGGGGTCAGCCCGGGGCGCAGAGACTGCCGAAGACCAGTGGCCGGTTGGTGAAGCGAGCCCGATACTACTGGCTGCTGTTGGCCGAGAGCCACCTGACACCAGACCCATTCGGAGGAGTTGAGACGGCTGCGAAAAGCGCCGGCGGCGGAGCGCACTGCGTCATTCAGAGCCGAAAATCGAAATCCATGAATCGAAGAACGCCGGTTTCGTGTATACTGAGTTTTCCGCGACAACACGTAATGGAAATCCCGGGTAAAAGCCTGACGGCCAAACTTATGACTCCGAAAAGTCTCCGCCTGTTCTTAGCCGCGTTCTTGTTCCTTGCCTTGGGACGAGGGTGCTTTGCCGCTCCGCCGGGAGCGATCTGGAATCATTGGACCTATGACGTGATGAGCGTCGCTCAGTGCGAGCGTTGGAGCAATCGCGCCCTGGAAGCGGAAGGGTTCTCTGTGGTGCCCAATTTGCATGGCGTCGCCTGGGGGACCATAGGCCAGCATTCGGCGCTTGTGCAGTGCTGGGCAGCTCCAACTCTTACCATAGTGGTTGCGACCAATGGCGATCGGGGCGAGGCCGCCCGCCTGCGCGACCAACTGGAACGCCGCATCCACGAGAGGGCCCTCCACCACGAGCGGGAACACGACGACGACCGGTAGCTTTTCGGCCACGTAGGACCGTAGTGCATCATTCCGCGTGCGGGTTCGCCGGTATCGGTGCCGCAGCCATCCGTGATCAGCCTGCAGTTGTTGGGAGGAACCCGGTCTGTGGCGAAGCACGGTAATGGCGAGAACATCTACCTAATTCGGCTTCCATGCGCGCCTCCACGTATCAAGCGCCCAGGTCAGCGCAGCCCAGCGCTTTCGCTGCGCTTCGGTAACGGATCTCCTGCCCACGGCGCTCGTCTTTCGCCGCTTACGCTTGGGCGCTTCCGGCGCGACTGCGGCTTCGGCAGTCTTACCAGGCAGAATCGCTCGGAGTTCGGCAATCTGTTGATCGATGCGCTTCTTCTGCCCTTCGTAGCCGTCGATGGCTGCGGCGATGATTTCATTCGTAAGTCTTGTCGGCATGTGAGAGTGTTCGTCTCTGTTACAACTCCTCGAACATTCATCTTGGCGCAGAACAACGCCCCACATCCGGCAAGACTCGAATTCCGAAAGGCTATTCGCGTCTGGCGGTGTCGAGTGGCAGCGCAGGGCTACCGATATCAGTCTTAACGGGCCGATTCGAACAATTGCTGCCGGCGTGTGCACTTCCCACATCGCCGTTTCGGGACCCTGAGCGGCAGAAGTCCGAGATCGCGACTACACGCCCATGTGGTGGAAGGATGCCCGACGCAAGCGCGTTTAACACTACTAATCCGCAGCTCGTTTCCTAACCTGAGTTCGATGAGCGCGTTGGGCTGTTGTCTTCGGCTGGGAACTGAACGGCAAACACTGCGTGAGGCAAATCACGAGTCTTCGCCGCTGAGCTGTGGCACGTTACAGGGCTGAACTCCAAGCCTGCCGTCATCGTAAGGGAGGGATGCCCAACCCGAAGCCGCACCCGGCGGAAGCGGTCTTGTAGTCGGCACGTGTGATCTTGTGGACTGCATAGGCTGCGGCTAAACTTGGCATTCGGATATAATACTGTCTACCAGACAAACCTCGCGTGTCGCGAGGATATCTCGCCAAAATGCCGACGGACAAGATTTCGGAGCTCGTGAAAAACCGGGAACGGTTGAAACTGGGGGGCGGGCTGGAGCGCGCCGCCAGACAACATAACAGCGGGAAGCTGACCGCTCGCGAACGCGTGACCCTCTTATTGGATCGCGATTCCTTTCAGGAGGCGGGACTGTTCGCCAAGCACAGCGGTAAGTTCTTCGGGATGGTCGACAAAGATCTCCCGGCCGATGGAGTCGTCACCGGGCGCGGACGGATCGCCGGCCGGCCGGTCCATCTCGCGAGCCAGGACTTCACGGTGGCCGGGGGATCGGCGGGCGAAGTACATGCTAACAAGATCGCCGACACGATGAAGGCGGCGATGAGAACGGGTACGCCGTTCATGTTCATCAACGATTCGGGCGGCGCGCGCGTGCAAGAAGGCGTGGCCAGCCTGTCGGGGTATGCGCGCATTTTTCATCAGAACGTTATGCTGTCAGGATTGGTGCCGCAGATTTCGCTGATTTGCGGGCCATGCGCAGGCGGCGCAGCGTACAGCCCCGCGCTCACCGACTTCATCATCCAGACGCGCGACGGGCTGATGTTCATCACCGGACCCACGGTGATCAAGCAAGTGACGGGGGAGATTGTCTCTGCGCAGGAGTTGGGCGGCGTCCGCGCGCAGATGAACAAGTCCGGCGTGGTGCATTTTGTGGCGGAGAATGATGTGGAGGCCGTCGAGATCTGCAAACGCCTGCTGGGATTTCTGCCATCCAACAACAAAGAGGATCCCCCGCGCGGAGAACCTGATGACAGCCGGATGCGCGAGCCGCGTCTAAACGACGTCGTGCCGCTGGAGCCGAAGACTGGCTACGACGTTCGCGACGTCATTTCACTGATTGTCGACCGGTACGATTTTCTGGAGGTGCACGCCGAATTCGCGCGTAACCTGGTAGTGGGGTTCGGGCGGATCTGCGGGACAACCGTGGGCATTGTGGCGAACCAGCCGAAGGTGCTGGCCGGGGCTTTGGACATCGACGCGTCGGACAAGGGCGCTGGATTCGTGCGCTTCTGCAACGCGTTCAACATCCCGCTGGTGACTTTTGTGGATATTCCTGGCTTCCTGCCCGGAGTGAACCAGGAATATGGCGGCATCATTCGCCATGGTGCGAAGCTGTTGTTCGCCTATTCGGCGTCAACGGTTCCTAAAATCACCGTGATTCTGCGAAAAGCCTATGGCGGCGGTTACATCGCGATGTGCGCCAAGGATCTCGGGGCGGACTGCACGCTGGCGTGGCCATCGGCGGAGATCGCGGTCATGGGCGCTGAAGCAGCGGTGGAGATCGTGTTCCACAGCGAACTGGTTGAGGCGGAGAATACCCAAGCGAAACGGCAGGATCTCATCCAGGATTACCGCGAGACCTTTTACACGCCGTATGTGGCCGCCGCGTGCCGCCTCGTAGACGACATCATTGAACCGGCGCAGACGCGCGGCTATCTGGCCGAGGCATTGGATGCGCTTTCCAGTAAGCGCGACTGGCGTCCGGCAAAGAAGCACGGATTAATCCCGTTATGAGTCGAGGGACCATCCCGTTGCTCCACAAGGCGATTGCGGAGGCGGCCGTCAAAGCGCTTCTAGGCGAACGTGCCGTAATCCGGCAGATGGTGGAGCTGCCGGCAGGGCAGCCGTTGGATGTGCAGATCAGCGCGCTAGGATACGGAATTCAGACATTTTGGAGCCACTGGACGGGGCGGCATCCGCACGGAAGCGCGGCGAGAGATGAAACTCAGGATTAACATCGAAAAGAAGAGCTACGAGGTGACTGTCGAGTTCCTTGGTGGCGCTCAAAATGGTGGTCGCAGCACGAAATCGGGCGAAGTGCAGATCCCGGAGACCGTGACCCGCGCCCGCCCACCCGTGAAATTTGCGGAGGATGCGTTTTGCCGCGCGCCGATTGCCGGCCGGGTTACGGCCGTGCTGGCGGCGAGTGGCCAAAGCATTCGCAAGAACGAACCAGTGCTGGTGATCGAGGCCATGAAGATGGAGATCCAGATTTGCCCCGCTGTGGATGGCTTACTGAAGACGGTTCAGGTGCAGCCCGGCGACACCGTGGCCCTGGGGCAGCTACTCTTCGAGTTGTCCTGAGGCTGACGCCGGGCCATGCTACGCCCGGCCCGGCTTCACCAAGTAATGGGCAATTATCGGCAGTCATGTGGACCTTACCCCGAGGCGGCGAAGACAACAAGCGGAACCCGGGATTCGCTTTCGGATTTGGTAGACTCCGCGCCGGGCTGGCAATGGCCGCGACGCCTGGCTTCACACACGGAGGAAGATCTTGCGCCGGTACATCCAGAACAGAAACAGCCAGTAGACCAACAGCACGGCAATGCCTCGCAGTAGCGGTTCGAGGCCGGTGCCGAGGACCAGGAAAAAGTGCACGCCCAGATTGATGCGAAAGGAATCCACGATGAAGCGCTCCCACAGATGGGCGATCAAGTAGGCAGCGATGGAGTTCATGCCGATGACGAGCAACGGGAAGGCCCATTTACGGTAGCCACAAACATCGAGAATCCACGAGAAGACGGCGAGAAACAGGAAGCAGATGCCACCGCTAAGCAGAGTCCAACTGGGCGTCCAGATGCGCTTGACCACGGGGCAGATTCCGGTGAAGTGAAAGAGCAGTCCGGCGGCAATTCCGATGGCGCCGGCAGCGAGTAGGCGACGCATCGGGATGCGCGGAGCCGCGGCGCGGAGCCACTGGCCGCCGAAGACGCCGAGCATCATGGTGCCGAGTGTGGGAATGAAACTGAGTGTGAGGTATCCGCCGTCATTGAATACGAAGGGCCGGGTGCGTGGGAAAAGATTGAGGAACCACTGGTCGAAGGCGTTGCCGATGTTGGCGTTCTTATTCCAGTGCGCGGCGAAACCCGTGTAGTGGTGCTGCCACGTGGGTGGGACGCCTACGGACTGGTAGTCGAAACCGGTGCCGGGCGCCGGATAGAGCGCCCATGCGAGCCAATAACCCACCAGGATCGCTGCCAGCGCGATGGCTTGCCATTTGGGCGGACGGAACGCGAGCAGGAAGAGGAACGGATAACCGAGACCGATCTGCGTGAGCGTATCTTCAAAGGTGAAGTTCGTCTGCGGGCTATACAGGGAACGGAGGAAGATGCCCAGCGCGACCAGCAGGAGCGACCGCCAGAGAGCGTGGCCAAACATGCCGCTGAAGGCGCCACCTTTGGCGAGCCGGCTGGTGAGTTCGCTACTCTGAATTGGCCCCTTTCGATGCTCTGATCTGGCCCCACCTGTAAACCATAAACCGTGTATCTTGTTTTGGGCCTCCGGGCCCAGAAGGAAGGACGGTTTTGGAGAACAGGAGAGCCAAAGTGGAACTATACGAGCAGATCCGGCAGGAGTACGAACATGGGACTGGAACGATCCGGGCGGTGGCCCGGAAACTGGGGGTGCACCGGCGGGAGGTGCGGAAGGCGCTGGCCAGCGCGATGCCGGGGGAACGTAAGGTTGCGGAACGCGAGCGGCCGAAACTGGGAGCGGCGATCCCATTCATCGACGCGATTCTGGAGGCGGACCGCAAGGCGCCCAGAAAGCAGCGGCACACGGCGCACCGGATATGGATGCGACTGCGCCGCGAGAGACCGGAAGCCGAGGTAGCGGAGTCGACGGTTCGTCAGTATGTGCGCGCCAGGAAGGCTGCCATGGGCCTGCTGGGGCATGAAATCTTTGTGCCGCAATCCTATCAGTTCGGTGGCGAGGCGCAGGTGGATTGGTACGAAGGCTGGGTCGAGTTCGACGGCGAGGCCCGCAAAACCTACGTGTTCTGCTTGCGCAGCATGGCCAGCGGTGGCGCGTTTCACCGGGCGTATCCGCACGCCAATCAGCAAGCGTTTCTGGAAGCGCACGAGCTGGCTTTTGCCTATTTTGGCGGTGTGTTTCGTGTTTTGCGTTACGACAATCTGAAAAGCGCCGTAAAGAAAATTCTGCGCGGTCATCAACGAGAAGAGACCGCGCGGTTCATCGGTTTTCGCTCGCACTGGGGATTCGCAGCGGACTTCTGTACGCCAGGCGAGGGACACGAAAAAGGAGGTGTGGAGGGCGAAGGGGGCCAGTTCCGGCGGAACTATCTGGTGCCGGTGCCGAGCGTGCAGCACCTGGAGGAGTTGAACCTGCTGCTGGCGGCGGGATCGCGCGAGGAGCAGAACCGGGTGATCCAGGGCCGCACGCAATCGATCGGCGCGGGGATGATCGCCGAACGGGAATATCTTCTGCCTCTGGCCGAGGAGGGCTTCGATCTGGCCTCGCTGCATTTTCCGGAGATCAATGCCAGTGGGTGCGCCAAGGCGTTGACGAACTTCTATTCGGCGCCATTGCCGGTGGGCACTTCGGTTCAGGTGAAGGTCTATTCGGCATACGTGGAGATCTGGCATCAGGCCAGGTGTGTAGCCCGGCACGAGCGCTGCTACGAGCGGCATAAGAAGGTGCTGGAACTGGAGCATTACCTGGACGCGCTGACGAAGAAGCCGGGAGCGCTGGCCGGTTCGACGGCGCTGGAGCAGTGCCGCGCACAAGGACGCTGGCCCGCCAGTTTCGATCAGTTCTGGGGACTGCTGAAAGAACGGGAGGGCAAGCAGGCCGGAACGCGAGCCATGATCGACGTTCTGCTGCTGGGCCGCGAGTATGGCGCGGCACCAATGCGTCAAGCGGTAGAAGAGGCGTTGGAGTTGGGCTGTTCGAACGTTGGGGCGATCCGCTATCTGTTGAATGTCCACAACCTGCAGCAGCAGCCAACGACCAAAGCGGTAGATATCGGGGTGCTGAGCCGTTATGACCGGCCGCAGCCGAGTCTGGAAGACTACGAACGGTTACGGCCGAACTGGTCGGCAACGGAGGTGATTCAATGAGCGCCACCAAGCCGGTCCTGCAGGCGGCAATCCAGCAGTATGCCAAGCAGCTGCGATTGCCCACGCTGGGCGATCAGTTTGCCCGCCTGGCCGAAGAAGCGGTGAAAGAGAAGCAATCGCACCTGAGTTATCTGGAGGCGCTGCTGGAAGCGGAAGTAGAGGAACGCGATCACCGGGCGGTGGCGCGGAGGATCCAGGAAGCGCGCTTTCCGGCGGTGAAGACGCTGGAGGAGTTCGACTTCCAGGTGGTGCCGCATATTTCCGTGGCAGTGATGAGGAATCTGAGCGAGGGCGGATATCTGACGCGCAAGGAGCCGGTCATTTTTCTGGGTGAAACGGGGACGGGGAAGACGCACTTGGCAACTGCGTTGGCGGTGGCCGCCTGCCGGCAGCACAAGCGGGTGCGGTTTACGACGGCGGCGGAAATGGTGACCGAACTGATCGAAGCCAAGAATCAGTTGGAGCTAACGCGCGTGCGGAATCGCTGGACGCGCTACGACCTGATTGTGATCGACGAGCTGGGTTACGTGGTCATGCCGGATGCCGCGGCGGAGTTGCTGTTTCAGGTCATCGCGGGACGCGCGGAGCGCTCGGCGGTGATTGTAACAACCAACTTGCCGTTTTCCGAATGGACCACGAAGTTTCCCAATGCGCGGTTATGCAAGGCGATGCTGGACCGGTTGACGGACCAAGCCAACATTATTGAGACCGGGGACGAATCGTACCGGTTCCGGAGAA
>JBAVIH010000504.1:0-3853 GCA_049686695.1 Bryobacteraceae bacterium
GCGGACACCGGCGTCAAAGACCGCCGGCGCTACCGAACTTCCGGGTTACAGCAACTTGCCGAAGGTGATGTCCGACTGGGCCTCGAACTTGCGGTAGTTCCGGAAATCGATTTCGTTCTTCATGCACGTCGAGCTGTTGCTCATGCAGGCCAGGTTCGCGCTCTTGACGGGCAGCAGGTAGTTGCCCTTGTCGATGCGCACGAAATCGTAATCGAGCGTGGATTCGGCCTTGTCGTAAGTGAACCCGGCCGGCAGCGAACTGGTCCGCATCTCGATGCGCAGAACGCGGTGGCTTTCCTTGTCGAACCACGCGGTTCCGTTGTAAGCGGGCGCTTCGGAGCGGCCGTCGGGGTTGACGATGCGCCAGCGCGAGTTGGCTTTGCGTACGCTGAAATCGTACCGGTAGGCGTCCCTCCCCACGATTCTGTCGTCGCCGCGGCGGGTGAACGCGGCGTCGGTTTCGGGCGAAAGGAGATTCCGCAGCGTCGTCACAAACTCGCCGGTCGACCAGCCGCCGGTCTTCTCCACAGGTTTCGAGGACGGCCTTCCATCGACGCGGATGTTGCGATATTCCTCCCGGTCGCCGGCGCAGACCACGTCCGCGCTCACCACGCCATCGGGCTTCCACTGGGCCCCATTGGAGAAGCTGTGGTAGCGGGTGGTCTCCTGCTGGACAATGAAGTTGGGGAGGTCTTCGAGGAAAGCGTCGGCGGCGCGGCGCGCGTCGGCAACCACCTCGTCGACGGAGTTCATCGGTGCGGGGGGCCGGTTGGCGCCGCCTTCTTCACGCTCCAGATCGGGGCGGCGCGGAGGGATGGAGTTCGCTTCCGGGGCGGGCTCGACGGAGCCTGTGCTGGTATTGGGTTCGGCGCTTGCGACGTCAATCGTACCGGCGGCCCGCATGTCGGCCTCAACCGGAGTCTGCGCCGAATCGTGGTCGAACGGAAGACCCGCGGCGGAGCGCTCCGCCGGCGTGCCGGCGCGGATCAGCACCACGCGCAGGGCCGTCTCCGGGTCGATCTTGTTCGCCTCCACCTGAAGCTGGTCGCCGGGCTTCAGCAGGGAATCGCGCACCGGTTCGCCGGCCTTGTTCTTGAACTCGGTCTTGGCGAGCATGCGGAACCGCAACAGGTGCTTGGGGGTTTCCAGAAACAGGTCCTTTTCGCGGAGCTCGCGCAGCGTGCCCTCCACCCCGAGCAAGGTCATTTTGGTGGACTCGCCGCTCTGTTTATCCTTGGAACCGCGCTTGGGAAGCTGGATTGTCGGAACGCTGACGGGAACGCCGCCGGGAAGCCGCATGGTCGGATCGGTTGGATAAGGGTATTGGCCGGGGGGATACTGTCCGGGCGGGTATTGAGTCGGGGGATATTGACCCGGCGGATATTGACTGGGGTACTGGCAGAATCCGATGGGCGACGCCATCAGCAGGGCGATCAGCGCCAAGCCGGCGCGGCCCAGGGTGCGGTCCAAGGGCAAGCTCACACCTCCTACTGAATTGTAGTGCTTAGATGAGTACGCGCGGGCGCCTGAGTCCGTTGCGCCAGCCGCAAGCGGGAGGCGGTGGCCCGCAGGAGAAGATCAGGCGCGTCCGCGGTTGCTCCCGATGCTTTGCGTGGGAGTGTGGTCCGCGGCCGGCTTTTGTGGCGGCATCAATTCCCCGGCCGCGTCGTGCAGCCTCCGGTCGCAGGTCTCCCACTCGCCAACGCTGCATTCCGGCTTCCGGCAGTCGAATTCGCAGAGGGCATCACCCGCCGGAACATCTTCGACAACTTGCCGGCGCAACCAGTCCCATGCCGAGCGAACCAGGTTCATATTCCCCCCAGACTTGCATCCACTATGTGCATTTTAGCACTTACGACGGTTTACTATTGCGGCTCCTGGTTCGAAAGCAGCAGCTTGCCGCCGCTCGAGAGGACCACGTGCAAGGCAGCCGGGCCCACCAGGCGCTCCAGGCGCGGGCGCTGCGCTTCCTTGGTCACCAGGTAGCAGCGCTCGGGCCTGAGCCAGAGGGCCTTCCAGCCGGCATCGTCGAGGAAAACGTCGGGCGCGCCCGGTGCGTATGAACCGTACACCAGGTTCTGGCGGCGTCCGTTCAACAGCAGCGCGGAGCGGTCGGCGTAGAAGATCACGGAAGAGAACGGGTAGTCGTGGCCCTCCACCACCAGCTTGCCCTCGGGCGCGCGCAACAACGCGTCAGCCAGGGGGCGCGACGAGAGGTAGGGATCGAACGCCACCATCGCGAGGCGCGCCGCATGCAGGAAGACGATCATCATCAGCGCGGCCGCGATATATGCGGCCGTGTCTTTGCCGATTCGGCCGAAGCGCCCGAGCAGCGGCGCCAGGAACGCTCCCAGCAGAAACGCCAGGCCCGCCAACACCAGCGGCAGCCGCAGATAGGCCAGCGAAGAAAGCGTGAGGTCTTCCATGTGGCCGAGCGACAATTTGTAGGCGCCGGGATGCTGCGAGAGCGCCATCGAGATATCGCCCGGCGCGGGCGTGTGGCGCACCAGCCAGGCCAGCACCAGCGCAACGGCGCCCGCGGTTCCGGCGAGCGCCTGAAGCACCCGGGTTCCCCGTCTGATCCACGCGCCGCCTTCGGCCATAGCCGCGCCCAGCAGCAAGGCCAGCGCCGGATAGCACGGCATCGAATAATACTCCTGGGTGGTCGAGAAGCTGAAGAAGATCAGCACGAAGCCGATCCAGCAGAGCGCCAGCAGGCGCGCCCGCCCGGCGCGGTCCACCGGCCGGAACCGCAGCTTCGCCACAGCGGGAAGATAGACGCTCCAGGGAAACAGCCAGAGCAGGTGAAACAGCCAGAAGTAAGCGAGCGGCACCGTGTCGTAATCGCGCGGGTAGCGCAGGTTGAGGAATCGCAGCACCTGCTCGTTCATGAAATAGAACCACAGGAAGCCATGGTATTGGCCGGGAAGACTGCGCAGGGTGAAATCGAAATACGGGGGATTGCGCAGCGTCGCCAGCACGTGCCACGGGGCGGCGATGAGGAGCGCCACTGCGGCGCCGGAGAACGGGTGCAGCCGATGCCACACCGCGCGCGAAAACAATTGTCCGGTGAGTCCCAGGTAAATCAAAGCCGCCGCCACGGGAAACAGCACACCCACCGTGCTCTTGAGCAGCATCCCCACGCCCAGGCTGGCGGCCAGCGCCATGGCCCAGAGGCGGGGATGCGGCTCTTGTTCGTCCAAGGCGCGCAGAAACGCCCACATCGCGAGCGCGATGGCCGCGGTCAGCGTCACATCCGGAATCAGAATGCGGGTGAACAGGAAAAGACCCACCGAAGTGGCCATCACCACGCCGGCCAAGGTTCCGGCGCGGCGGCCGAACGCCCAGCCGCCGAAAGCCGCGGCGATCCAGCAGAGCAGCACCGCGGCGAGCGCCACCGGAATCCGCGCCACCCAATCGTATGCGCCGAAGAGCTTGAAGCAACCGCCGATCAGCCAGTAAATCAGCGGCGCTTTTTCCAGGTAGGGGATGCCATCCAGCCGCGCCGTCACCCAGTCGCCCGACCGCAGCATATTGCGCGCAATCTGCGCCTGTACCGCGTCCACATCGTCCATCAACGAGGGCGGCGAAATCATGCCGCCCAAATAGACCGCTGCGGCCACCAGCAGAACGATCAGGTAGAGGGAAGCGCGTCCGCCGGGCGCGCGCCCGCCGCCGCCGTTGTTGGAAGGCTGCATCGTCTTATCTTTGTCCACCGAAAATGACGGCCAGAGAGAAATGATAACCGGTATTCAGGTTGCGGCGGGCATGCTGCAGAACAAATCCGGCCGCAAGCGGGCGTTGGCAAGCGTGGGGCGGACCCCCTGGTCCGCGCGGGTCCCCCTGGACCCGC
>JBAVIH010000505.1:0-13398 GCA_049686695.1 Bryobacteraceae bacterium
GCGCTCACCCGGGGCGGAAGCGGCTCTACCACGCCTGCGGCGCCCACGGTCGGCTCCGCCGTCTCGATTACGTTCGGCGCCTCGAAGTAGCCGGTTCAGAATGCGGGAGGTATCCATGCTTGCTCATTTGTCACGTCACCGTTCGATCGCTTCCATCGGCCTGGTGCTGGCCGTCGTCACCGGATTCGAAGCCAAGGCCCAGATGTCGGCGCCCTTGGTCGGCCTGATCGCCGGCGGCAGCACCAGCCCGAGCGAAATCCGCCCGGTGCTCGGAGTGCTGGGTGCGGCGTCTATTCAAGCGCCCGTACTCCTGTCCCGCGAAGTCTCGAAGATTTACCTGGCCCCCGCCGGAGGCTGGGCTCTTGTCGAACGCCGCGGCGGCGCGCCAGGCCTGGTCACCTTCAAAGGCAGCGTGCCGGGCGCAATACAGGCGATTGCAGACGCGACCCCAAACCCGGCTCTGGTGAGCTTCAGCACTTTAGGCAAGGCCGCCGCGCTTGCCACCAGCGGCGCCATCCAAGTTCTCACTGGACTCGATGCGAAGCCCCAGGTGGCATTTCAGGTGAGCTTCTCCGATCCGTCTGGCGTGAAAAAGATCGCCCTGAGCGACGATGGACGACTGCTGGCGGTGCTGACTGCGGCTGGCCAGGTCTACGTGCTTTCCGGTTCGATCAGCCCGCGGCTTGCCTACACCGGGTCGGCCTCGTTGGGGATCGCCTTTCTGCCCGGCCAATCCACGGCCGTCATCGCGGATTCGGGCAGCGGGATGATCGAACTTGCGAGTATAGTCAACGGCGCGCCCTCCGTGCGGACGGTCGCCGCTGGCATGAGCTTTTCCGCCGGAGAAACGCTGGTGGAGGCATCCGGTGACGGTGCGTCGGCTTTTGTGGTCGAATCCGGAGGCACGTCCGCTTTCCGGGTGGAACTGGCGACCGGGTCGACACAGACGATGACTCTGCCCACCGCTGCCACGCGCCTCGATCGGTTGCGTGACGGCGAGTCATTCGTATTTTCAGCGGAGCCCGGCCGCTCCGCGTGGTTCTTGACCGGTCGAGACGCCGGATTGCAGGCGGTGTTTGCCGCGGCAGCGGCCACCACGGAGGTATCGCGCCAATGAACACAATCCTGTTGCCAGGTTCCAGCCGGCAGGCCACGCGGCCCGCGGCGTTCTCCATTCGCCTCGCGGCAGCCTGCGCGATTCTGCTGCTCGCCCGGACATGTCCGGCCCAGACCCAGACCCCGAACGTGATAACCCTGACCTTCGAGGGACTGAAGGACGGCGAGTACGTCAACAATTACTACAACGGCGGTTACGGCCTCCTGCCAGATCCGACGACCGGGCTCCCCGGCGCCAATGGAAGCGGCCCAGGGCCGAACTACGGGATCACGTTTGGTTTGGACAGTTTGGCGTTGGTCTCCTCGACCGCCGGCGGAAGCGGCAACTTCACCGGAAATCCGAGTGGTTCGACGGTCGTGTTCTTCCTGACCGGAACCGGTGTTGTGATGAACGTTGCCAACGGGTTTCAGAACGGGTTCTCGTTCTACTATTCCGCCGAGTTGGCGGGAACCGTCCAGGTATACGACGGTCTCAATGCAACCGGCAACCTTCTCGCGACGATCAGTTTGCCTGCCAACGTCAACTCGGATAACTGCCCCGCCACGGCGGCGAGCGGATTGCCTTATTGCTACTGGCAGCAAAGCAACAACAGTTTCAGCGGAACCGCAAAGTCGGTGAACTTTGGCGGCAGCGCGGATTACATCGGGTTTGACAATATCACGATCGGCTCCGCCGTCGCCACTTCGCCGCTCGTCGTCACTACCCCGTCTGCCACCGCTACGTCGTTACCGACCGGCACCGTGGGCGCGCAGTACAACTTCCAGCCTGCCGCCAGCGGGGGCACGACGCCATATACGTGGACTGCAACCGGATTGCCCGCCGGGTTGACGGTGACCAATGGCGCAATAACCGGCACGCCCACCACAGCCGGAACGTTCACGGTTACCCTCAAAGTCACGGACAGCACCAGCCCTCCGCTCAGCGCCACGTCCCAATCCCTTACCCTGACCGTCAACCCGGTGCCGCCCCCTCCGCTCACGGTCAGTTGCAATCCGCAGAGCGGCACTTACACCGCGGGTACGGCGTACTCGACCCTCTGCACGGCCTCCGGAGGGACATCGCCCTACACCTGGTCTTTCTCCAACCTGCCCTCCTGGCTGACGCCGAGCGCAACCTCAGGCACCACGATTACGCTGAGCGGGACCCTGCCCGCTGCACCGCCGTCGCTTTACGTTGTCACCGTTACGCTTACTGACAGTACGACTCCAACCAAACAGACGGTCTCGACGCCCCTCGACATCAACGTGGTGACCGCGCTGCAGGTCAGTTGCACCCCGTCAACCGGCACCTACATTGCGGGTGCGTCATACTCGGTTATGTGTACCGCCACCGGAGGGACATCCCCCTATACCTGGTCTTTCACCAGCCTACCCTCGTGGCTGGCCCCCAGCCCCACCACATCAACAGCCGCTACCATTGCTCTCGGCGGAACCGTGCCCGCTCCACCGCCGTCCCTCTACGTTGTCACCGTTACGGTGACCGACAGCACGACTCCGACCAAGCAGACGGTCTCGACGCCGCTCGGCATCAACGTGGTGACCGCGCTGCAGCTCAGTTGCAGCCCCACCACCGGCCCGCTGACAGTGGGGACGCCGTACACCGCCACCTGTAGCGCGTCCGGCGGCGCTCCGGGCTACACTTTCTCCTTAAGCACAGGTTCGCTACCCTCAGGCCTCACAGCGTCGTCGGCGGCGACAACTTATACCATCAGCGGTGCGCCGTCGGCAGCCGGCGCGTATAGTTACACCGTACAAGTGAAAGACAGCATTGGGGAACTAGCCACGCAGACCTTCAGCGGGAGCATCAGCTCCGCGCCGCCGCAGCTCAGTTGCAATACCACCACCGGCCCGGTGATGGTGGGGATTTCGTACACCGCCACCTGCACCGCATCCGGCGGCACTCCGGGCTACACTTTTTCTATCGGCGCAGGCTCGTTGCCATCGGGGATCGCGGCGGCAGCGGCGGCGACAACGTACACCATCAGCGGCAAGCCTTCGGCAGCCGGCGCGTATAGCTACACCGTGCAAGTGAAAGACAGCGCCGGACAACTCGCCGCGCAGGCTTTCAGCGGGACCGTCAGCCCCGCGCCGTCGGTCGGCAGTTTCACACTTGCCGCGGTGAGTTCGGCGGCCAATCAGTACACCGCGAACCTGGCGCTCGGCGCCGCCGCGCCCGTGGCGCTTCAGGGGACGCTCTGCCTCACGTTTACGGCCGACCCCAGCGTCGAAAATGCCAGCACCTATCAGAGTCAGGAAGTGGTGTTCGCCAACGGGTCGACCAGCGCGTCGTGCAGTTCCACGCTCAAGACAACCCTTGCCTTTAATGTTCCCAGCGGCAGCACTGCCGCCGTATGGTCTGGCAGCAGCTCGCAGTTCAGCCAGGGCACGGTTGCCGGCACGATTACCGTCACCGTGAAATCGCTGACCGATTCAAACGGCAATTCCGTGCTGCCAAGTCCGGCGCCGTCGCAGACGATCACGATTGCGGCCGGTGAGCCGTCGCTGGTCGGATCTCCCACCCTGACAGTGTCTTCGAGTTCCGTCACGGTCGTATTCGACGCGGTCACGCCCAAGCGCGGCGTCGCCGGGGCTACTTACGTCTTCAATCCGAGCTCGACCCAGCCGATCACGGTCTCGGTCTCTTTCACTTCCGGATCGTTCGCCGGTGACGATCAGAGTGAGTGGTTCGGTACAGCGGCAAGTCTGGCCACCGGTGGCAGTTTCTCTCTGTCCGCAACCTTCCCCTGCACCAATTGCAACAGCCTCACGGCGGTGCAAGTGACCTTGACGGATTAGTGTATACTGTTGCCGTAACGTCGGCAGGAGGGCGCCCGATGCACATCGGAGATCCGGTAAAAGTCTCGGGTTATATCACGAAAGAGAAGTTCATCGCAGGCCGAACCCTGACGGAAATCGAGGACATCCTGGGATACCGGCGGGGACGGTTTGCCAAGGGGATCGTGGTGGTGCACCCCACCCGCCTGCCCTTGGCTTCGGAATTCGAGCTGGCGGCGTACTCGATGGTGGCGGAACATCGTTACCAGGAGCCAGGCGGCCTGGACATCGGCAAGCTGAAACAGCTCGCAATCGCCAGTTGGACGCTGCTGGGCCTGGAGCGCCTGGTCAAGGTGTGGCCCAGCACGCCTCATGATTTGAACCTGGAGCCCGACACACAGTACCCGCCGGGCCGGGGGGCGCCGCAGTGGAAGCTGACGACAAAGCTGGACGGCATCGCGGTCGACATAGTGGAGCGATATCCGGACGGAAGATACCGTCCAAAGGCATGACGCGCGGACAAGGCACGCTCGACCGCTGGGCGAAGGCGACCGTACTCGCATGCCTGTTTGCCGGCTTGCTGCCGGCTCAAGGCCGCGTCCTCAGCCCGCGCGATCTCTACCTGGAGAAGAATGCCGCCGGCCCGGATGCGGCTCCGGCCGCGCATCATCTCGGTCTCAGATACACCGAACTGCTGGTCGATCCATCGACCAGGCGCGTCCGGGAGGCCGCTCCCGATACTGTGTTTCACGGGGGGGATTGCCTCGCGGTTGAGTTCACGCCCAATCGCAGCGGGGCGGTATACGTTCTCAACCACGGTTCCAGTGGAGACTGGCAACTGTTGCTCCCCAATGCGCTGATGCCGGACGCCTCGGGCGTGGCCAGGGCCGGGGTGACGCTGCGGGTTCCCACCGACTATTGTTTCCTGCTGGATGGCAAGCCGGGGACCGAGACGCTGATGCTCGCCATCACGGAGCGCGAAGAGGATGCCCGCAAGATGCGCGATTTGCTTGCCGGATCGTCCGCCAGTTCCAGCGCTCCGGCTGCCGCGGGCCCTATCCGGGACGAGGTGGAATCCTGGCAGCGGCTCGGCAGCCGCGATCTGAGGTTAGAAACAGTCGACAGTTCGGAATCCGCGGGAGAGCGCCCCAACTCGGTGTACGCCGTGATGTCTTCGGCCGCCGTGGCGGACCGCCTGGTGATCGAGATCAAGATACGTCATGAGTAGACCATTCCTGCACATGCGTTGGCTTGCGCTGGCCGCCGCGTTGGCCGGCCCGCTTGCCCTGTCCCAACCACAGACTCAACAACCGACCGGCCCGCTTCAGGGCAGGGACATGTCCCTGGTCAGGCTGGGCACCGCGGAAGAATTGAAAACACCGCTTCGAGTGCCTCGCGGCTACGCCGTGGTGATCGGCATTTCGAAATTCAAGAATCTGCCGCCAACCAACAATCTGTCCTTCGCCGAAACAGACGCCGACAACATCTACTCGGCGCTGATCAGCAAGGAAGGCGGCAATATCGAGTTTGAAAACGTCAGGAAGCTGATTGGACCCCAGGCGACCCTCGAGAACATTCGCGATGCGTTGGAAGTCTGGTTGCCCTCACATGCCCAGGAGACCGATCGCGTGGTGGTTTATTTCGTCGGTCATGGGTTCGCGGATCCGGAAGGACGCGGCTATCTCGTGCCTTATGACCTGGACCCGAAGAGGTTCGCCGAAACGGCCTATCCCATGCGGCGGCTGGGCGAGGTCATCTCCAACAAGGTGAAGGCCCGCTGGAAGATGCTCCTCATCGATGCCTGTCACTCGGGGAAGATCGCGGTGGACACTACTCCGGGTAAGGTGAATGAGAGCGTACGCGGACTGCCACAGGGATTTCTTACTCTCACCTCCAGCCGCGCTTCCGAACAGAGCTTTGAGGACGCGCAACTGGGCGGTGGAAACGGCGTATTCACCTATTTCCTGGTCCGCGGCTGGATGGGGGAAGCGGATGTGGATCCGCGCGACGGCGTGGTAACCGCGGACGAACTGATCAGCTACGTGAAGCGGGAAGTCAAAAATTACGCCAAACAGCGAGGCCGGCAGCAAACGCCACTGGAGTTCGGCGATTTTCCCGATGATATGATCCTGGGATTCAGCCCCGTGGTGCGGGAGAAGTTAGCGGCGAATCTCCCGCAGCTCAGCAATGGAAGTCTGGTCATCGAGGCGAACCTCGCCGATGTCGAGGTCTTCATCGAGGACAAGTCTTACGGCACAGCGGGTCCGGGCAAGCCTCTTCGCGTCCCCGGCCTGGCTAGCGGCTTGCACAAGGTTCGCGGCGTCCGGATGGGATACGATCCCGTTTCCATCGAAGTCAACGTGACTCCGGGAGGCGAACAGACCGTCTCGCTGCGGCTGTTGCACCAGCGGACCGTCAAGCCGTCCGCCAAGTTGCTCTACGATCAGGGCGTTGCCATTTGGGAGCGGTCCCGTTCGTCGCCTTCAGACCTGCGCAAGGCGGCCGACGATCTTTCTCGCGCGCTCAAAGAAGACTCCAGTTATAGCCAGGCGGCCCTGGCGTTGTGCCGTGTCCAGCAGGCGCAGGACGATACCGCCGCCGCGCTGAAGTCCTGCCTCCTGGCCATCCAAATCGACCCGGATTATGTCGAGGCCCGCTCCATGGCCGGTGTCCTGCTGATGGAGAGCGGCGATTATCCCGAAGCCGTGCGTCAACTGCAACAAGCCGCGGCGGAGGACCGTCAGAGCACGTTCGTGGCGAGCCTCCTGGCCGAAGCGCTTTTTCTCGCGGATCGTCCCAAGGAGGCCGAAGAAGCCGCCAATCGCGCCATCCAACTGGACCCTGCTTCCGGCCAGGCGTATTTGATTCGCGCAGAGGCGCGGCGCGTGCAGAAGAACTTCGATGAGGCTATTGAAGACTATCACCGCGCGATAGCGGTTCAGGAATTCCGTTCCGGTATTCTTCGCACGGCGGCATTCTGGGCAATTGGCACCGGTATGCGGAAGCATCGCAGCGGAACTCAGTTCTTATACCGTTCGCAAAAGGCGTCCGCCTATTACGGACTCTGCGCCGCCGAAGTCGGAAGAGACAACTATCTGCGGGCAGTCAAGTATTGTCAGAGTTCGCTGACGACCGAGGCCGACGATCCGGACACGCTTGTGCTTCTCGGCGAATGTTACACGCGCCTCTTCAACGATGACAACCGCCGCACCTACCTATTGGAAGCCAAAGGCAACTTCGAATCCGCTTTGCGCATCAATCCCAACATGGAGCAAGCCGTGGTATTGCGGCAGAAGCTGAAAGAGATCCACGAGCTTCTCGGCGAGGTGCGCTGACCGGGATCAGGCTCTTCATTCCGGGTCCGCGCAAGATCCGTGACTCCGGCAAGTTTGCACCGTCACTGCAACCCTATTACGGCCAGCAATTACCCTCGTATCGCCGCGTCTATGATGCTCGCTTGTACCGCGCCACGCTGATCTCGTCTTGCCGTACTTGGGACAGGTCGTAATTCGCCTGGAGGCAGACCCACATCTCGGGGCTTGGTCCGAACGCCTTCGACAGGCGCACGGCCATTTCCGCCGATATGCCGGCCTTTTCGTTGACAAGGTTATTTATGGTCTGGCGGGCAACGCCAAGCACCTTGGCGGCCTCCGTGACGGTCAAACCAAGCGGCTCCAGGAAATCCTGCCGGACGATCCGGCCGGGATGCGGGTGGTTCTTCATGGGCATATTCGTTCCTCTAGTGGTAATCGATCAGATCGACATCATGCGCGTTTCCGCGTTCGAGACTCGGAACCAGACACGGCATTAAAAACACGTGAGTTATTGAAAACGATAGACGCACGCGCAAGACCAGGCAAAGGTCTCACCACGCATTTGCAAGAAACTGATTTTCAACGAGATATACTGGTGAGCCGGGCGGGACTCGAACCCGCGACCCTGTGCTTAAAAGGCACATGCTCTACCACCTGAGCTACCGGCCCTGATTGGATTGCGCTTCCCAAAGTGTAGCAGACCGCGGCGTGCCGATTCACCTTCGCCGCGCCGCCCGCTATACTTGGGTCTGCGATGCGCATGAACCGGTTAGCCCGGCGGTTTCTGTTGACCATCCTCGCCATCGCCGGCACGTTGGCGATCGGCACGGCCGGATTCACCATCATCGACGATTACCCGCCCTTCGATGCTTTCTACATGACGCTCACCACCATGACCACGGTGGGCTACGGCGAAATACACCCGCTTTCGCGGGCGGGCCGCGTTTTCAATTCGTTTCTCATCATGTTCGGCGTCACGACGATCCTGATCGCGATTGGCGCCATGACTCAGACGATCGTCGAAATCGAGTTGGGCGATCGTCTCCACCAGCGGCGGAACAAACGCATGATTGACAAGCTCAAGAACCATTTCATCGTCTGCGGATTCGGGCGCGTGGGGCGCGGCGCGGCCGCCGAACTGCTCCACGCCGGAGTGCCCTTCGTGGTGGTGGACCAGAACCCGGAGCGCACCGAGCGCGCCATGCTGGAAGGCATGCTGGCGGTGGCGGCCGATGCCACGCACGACGACACCCTCCGCCAGGCCGGCATCGAGCACGCACGCGGCCTGGTGGCGGCGCTCGCCACCGATGCCGACAACCTGTTCGTCCTGCTCTCGGCCAAGGGTTTGAATCCGGCTGTTTATGTGGCCGTGCGCGCGGCCGAAGAAGGCGCCGAGGAGAAAATGCGGCGCGCCGGCGCCAACTCGGTGTTCGCTCCCTACGCGCTTACCGGGCATCGCCTGGCGCAAGCCCTGCTCCGGCCGCACGTGGTGCAGTTCCTCGATTTCACTACTCAGGACATCGCTCAGGACATCACTATCGAACAGGTTTCCGTCGCCGCCGACAGCGAAATGGTCTCGAAGACCATCCGCGAGATGCAGTTGGGCCGCGACCTGGGCGTCATTGTGATGGCCATCCGCAAGCGGGACGGCCAGATGCTCTTCAATCCACCGGCCGATACCGCTATTCGCGGAGGAGATTTCCTGATTGTGATGGGCCGCCAGGAGAACCTGCGGACGCTCGAAACGCTGCTGGCCGGGCACAGCCTGCCGCACACGGACTAAGCGGTCTGGATTGCCCGCTCCTCGTTTTCGCCCGGGGTCGAGCGAGCGCACACCAAGGAGTACAATTCTAGTCATGGGAAAGCTCCGGAGGCTTTTCGAGTCGCTGGTATACGCCGGCATGAAGCCACCACGGCCGGGTGGCGAACCGGCCAAGCCCAAGAGCGCCTGGCGCCAACGCCTTGATCAGTTCGTCAACGGTTCGGCGAATACCGATCCGCTTTACCTCAGCAATCGCACCATCTGGCAGCAAATCCGCGCCGTGGCGATCATGGTGGTGCCGTTCCTGCTGCTGGGGGCCGTGCTGGCTCTCGCCTGGAGCGGCCTGTTCAAGGGGAAAGACGCGCCCAAACCAAGAGAACTGACCGTGGCGGAAAGAGCCGCGCGCGTTCTGCCCAACTTCGACGCGAAAATTCAGCTACCCGCCAATCACGACCTGGACGTGCAGGATGCTCACGTCGAGCACGGTTCGCCGACACGCGTAGTGGGGCGGGTCAAGAACAACACCGACCACGTCATTGCGTCCGCCGAGTTGGTGTTCGACCTCGCTGACAGGCACTGGTCCCGTCTGGGAGCCGTGAACACCCGGGTCGGAGAACTGCTTCCGCACAGTACCACCGCGTTTCGATTTGCCGTGGCGCAGGACACCGCCGAACACGTCCTGGTGCGCGAGTATCAAGTCCGGTAGCGCCGGCGGTCTTTGCCGCCGGTGTTACCGAGCCCCTTACAGGCCGGAGCTTCAGTCGAAACTCCTGCGGAACTCGTCGAATTCACGCCGCAGGTCCGCGAGATCCCGCTCGAGCGCGGCGATGCGGTCCAAGGCCGGCGCTTGCGCCGCGGGGACGGATACGATCTGCCCCTCCTCGGCGCCCGCTTCGGGCTGGCCCGCCAGCAACTGCGCCCAGCGTGGCTCGCGCGACCCGGCGTAACGGGTCAGGCGGACCACGAAGCCCAGCTCCGACAGATGATGGAGGGTAGTCTCCACCGCTTCCAGGTCGTCGAACTGGTAGAGGCGATCGGAGCGGCCGCGCAGCTCGCCCACCGTTTGCGGGCCGCGCACCAGCAGCAGGCAGATCAGCGCGGCTTCGCGGCGGCCCAGGTTGAACTGCTCGGTGAAACGCTGGGCGTGTTTCGGCACCCGGATATCGCGGCCGGTCAGGCGCGTGGCCAGACCCTTGGCGCGCAAGCCTTCGAGTGCGGCTTCCACCGTGGATTCGTCGTACATCGCCACCGGCTCGCGATTGGTCTTTTGGTTGCACGCGTTGAGCAGCGCGTTGAGCGAGAGCGGGTAATACTCGGGCGTCGCGATTTCCTTTTCGAGCAGGGCGCCCAGCACCCGCACCTCGGCTGCATCCAATTGCCAGTCCATTTGATTATGCTACCGCGCGGGCGAGTGGGACAGATGGTCGGTTTCTGTCGTCCTGTCAAGCTGTCGCGCTTTGGAGAGAAATGACAGACCACCAAAGGCGATGGTCTGTCCTACCCGGACCAACCTCACACCCGCGGCAGTGTACACTTGTGTTCGAGACCCGCATGGATCTCGATACTCCCCTCACTTACGTCAAAGGTATCGGTCCGGCGCGCGCCGCGCTGCTCGCAGCCAAGGGTCTCGCCACGGTCGAAGACCTGCTCGGCTATGCGCCGTTCCGTTACGAGGACCGCAGCAACATGAAGACCATCGCCCAACTGGCGCCGGGCGAGATGGCCACCGTGATCGCCAGCGTGAGCGCGGCCAGACTCTCCGGCTTCCGCCGCCGCAACCTGGGGATGTTCGAGGCCCGCTTCAGCGACGCCTCGCGCGCCGTCCTGGTGGGCAAATGGTTCCACGGCGGGTACCTGGCCAACGTGCTGGGCGCGGGGCTGAAGCTGGCGCTGTTCGGCAAGGTCGAATTCGACACCTATTCCGGCGAACTCACCATGCTGCACCCGGAATTTGAAATTCTCTCCGGCGACGACCAGGGCGACGCCACGCTGCACGTGGGCCGCCTGGTGCCCATCTACGAAGCGGTTTCCAAAATCACCACCCGGCTGCTGCGGGTTTTCATGCACCGTATCATCGAGACGCTGGGCCCGATCGACGACCCCCTTCCCGAGCATCTGCGCGCCCTCCTGAAGCTGCCCGACCGCGCTACCGCCATCCGGGACCTGCACTTCCCGCCGCCCGATTCCGACCTGCGCCTGCTCAACGCCTTTCGCTCGCCGGCGCAGTTCCGGCTGATCTTCGAGGAGTTCTTCTGGCTGGAGTGCGGTGTGGCGCTGAAGCGCTCCAAAGCGCGCACGGTCACCGGCATCGCATTCGAAATCGACGAACGCGTGCGCGAGCGCGTCAAGCGGATGTTGCCGTTCAAACCCACCGGCGCGCAGAAGCGCGTGATTGCGGAGATCGCCGCCGACATGCGCCAACCGCATCCGATGAACCGCCTGCTGCAAGGCGATGTGGGCAGCGGCAAGACCATCGTGGCGGCCGAAGCCGCCGTGATCGCCATCGAAAACGGGTACCAGGTAGCCGTGTTGGCGCCCACCGAAATCCTCGCCGCCCAGCATGGGTTTTACTTTCGCCAGATTCTCTCGCCGCTCGGGTATGTGACCGCGCTGCTCACCGGATCGTCCACCAGCCGGGAAAAGGATAAGTTGAAGGACCTCGTCGCCGCCGGCCTCGCGCAGGTGGTGGTCGGCACCCACGCGCTGCTCGAACAGGATGTGAAATTCCACCGCCTGGGCCTAGCCATCATCGATGAGCAACACCGTTTCGGCGTGCTGCAAAGGCTTCAACTCGTGCAAAAAGGCGCGCAGCCGGACGTGCTGGTGATGACCGCCACGCCCATTCCGCGCACGCTCGCGATGACCCTTTATGGCGACCTGGACGTCTCGATCATCGATGAGCTGCCGCCCGGCCGCAAGCCCATCGTCACCAAACACGTAACCGCCGACCGTATCGAGCAGGTCTACAGCGCCCTCAAGCGGCAGATCGACGCGGGCCGCCAGGCCTACGTGGTTTACCCGGTGATCGAGGAATCGGAGACCCAGGCCATGAAGGCGGCGCAGCAGATGTACGAGCACCTGTCGCACGAAGTTTTCCCCGGTCTCGCCGTGGGCCTGATGCATGGCCGCCTGGGCGCCGACGAAAAGGAAGACGTGATGCGGCGCTTCAAGGAGGGCCGCATTCAGATCCTGGTATCCACCACGGTGATCGAGGTCGGCATGGACGTGCCCAACGCGAGCGTGATGCTGGTGGAGCAGGCCGAGCGCTTCGGCCTCGCGCAACTGCACCAGCTCCGCGGGCGCGTGGGCCGCGGCGCGGCGCAAAGCTACTGCATTCTGGTGACGGAGAAGATGAACGATGCCGCGCGCGAGCGGATCCGCACGCTGGTCGATTCCACCGACGGCTTCCACATTTCCGAGATCGACCTGAAGCTGCGGGGCCCGGGCGAATTCTTCGGCACCAAACAATCCGGGCTGCCCTCGCTGCGGGTGGCCAACATTCTGCGCGACGCCGAAATCCTCGAAATCGCGCGGCGCGAGGCGATCGATTTCGTCGCCCGGTCGCCCGCCGAAGAAGACCTGCGCCGCGCGGTGGCCTACATTCGCGACCATTGGCAGCGGCGGTACGGCCTGGTGACGGTGGGCTGATGCGCGTCATCGCAGGAGAGCTCCGTTCGCGCCGGATCGCCGGCATTCCGGGCGATGCCACGCGCCCCACGTCCGACCGCCTGCGCGAGACGCTGTTCGATATTCTGGCGCCGCGCATCCGGGGCGCGACGTTTCTCGACGGTTACGCCGGAACCGGCGCCGTCGGCATCGAAGCGCTCAGCCGCGGCGCCGCCCACGCCTGGTTTTTGGAACGCAGCCGCGCCGCCCTCCAGGTGCTGCGGCAGAATCTGGCCTCGCTCGATCTGGAGGCGCGCGCTTCGGTGATCGCCGGTCCCGCCCTGCTGTCGCTCGAGCGCTTCGCCGCGTCCATCGTGTTTCTGGACCCGCCCTATACCCTCGATCGCGAATTCGCCGCCGCGCTCGACCTGCTGGGAGCTGCGCCGCCACCGCTTGTCATCGCGCAGCACTCCATCCGCCTCGCCGTCCCGGAAACCGTCGGCCGCCTGCGCCGCACCCGCGTCGTGAAACAGGGCGACAACGCGCTGAGCTTCTTCAGCCCTGAGTAGGGCGGGCGCGACTCGTCCGGCGCGGCCAGGTGCAGAGCCGTGACGTACATGCCTGACGTCGGTCGTCAGGTGGCCGGTTCCCGCTTTTTGAAGGCAAAGTCCGACACATAAGCGAGCAAATAGCAGACCATCGCCATCAGGTAAAGCGCCCGGAATCCGAAGTACATCGAATTGTATTCCAGCAAACCGCCGCAGATAGCGCCTAACAGGTTCATGGCCATGATCCCCGAGATCTGTTTTGTGGTCGACAACAAGG
>JBAVIH010000506.1:0-32152 GCA_049686695.1 Bryobacteraceae bacterium
CGCCAGGCGCGCCAGCACGCTCTTCCCGGAGCCGTTCTCGCCCACCACGCCGATCACGGCGCCGTCCGGCGCCGCCGCGTCGAAGTCCACCAGCGGTGCGCTCGAGACATGTCGAAAGACCAAGGCCATAAACGTTAGAATAGCAACTGGAACATGGATAAACCCAACTTGCTGCTCGCTTCCATGCGCACCGATTGGAATCGGCGCGCCGCCGAGGACGCCAATTATTACGTGGCCTTCGGCCGCCGCCAGCAGTCCAACGACGAGTTCTTCGCCACCGCCACGCCCACCGTGCAGCAGTTGCTGCCGGAGCTGAAGCGCTTCGAGGGCCGCGACGCCGCGCTCGAAATCGGCTGCGGTCCCGGCCGCCTGATGCGCCCGCTCAGTCGCTCCTTCAAGGAAATTCACGGCGTCGATGTTTCCGACCAGATGATCCGCCTGGCGCGCGAGCGTCTCGCCCAGACTCCCAATGCCTTCGTCCGGCATTGTTCCGGTTCGGACCTGGCCATGTTTCCCGAGGACAAATTCGATTTCGTCTACTCCTACGCCGTCTTCCAGCACATTCCCAGCCGCGACATCGTGTTTGGCTATCTGCGCGAGGCTTTCCGCGTCCTCAAGCCCGGCGGCATCGCGCGCTGCCAGTTGAACGGCCTGCCGCCGCACGCGCGCCAATACGATACCTGGAGCGGCGTGCGCATCACGCCCGAGGAAATCGCCGCGTTCGTCGCATCCAGCGGCTTTGACCTTTTGGCGCTCGAGCAGATCTGGACCCAGTACATGTGGATTACGCTGCGCAAGCCCGGCCCCGTCGGCGCCGCGCCGGCCCACAACCACGCCGCGCGCCTCCGCAACATCTCCAACGCGCTCACCGGCGAACCCGTCACACCCGCCTCCGGCGCCATGGCCGCGCTGGCCTTATGGATCGAGCGCCTGCCCGCCTCCTGCCACTTGCTCAACACCACCGTCGCCGCCGATGGGCACCCCTGCCGCCTCACCTACATCGGCCCGCCCGCGCCCGACGGCGTCTCCCAAATCAACGCCAAGCTCCCCGAAAAGCTGCGCACCGGCCTGGTGGTGGTCGAAGCCACCCATCTGGGCGAACCGCTCTGCTCTCCCGGCTGGGTGCGCATCGTGCCCGCCGGCCCCATGGTTCCCCGCGTCACCGGCATCACCGACGGCGTCAACCTCCTGTCCGGCAACCTCATCGTCAGTGGCACCGTGAAAGTGACCATGGAAGAAGTTGCCAACGGCGCCGACTTTCGCGCCGCCGTGGACCAGTTCGCCACCCCCCCCGCCGATGTCTTCTGTACCGACCCCATCGGCCTCCATTGGGAGTTCAACTTCAACCTCCCCGCGAATCTCCCGCCCGGCCCGCACCGGGTAACCATCAGCTTGGGCCGCCGTACTTTTCCGCGGATCCCCATCCAGGTGGCCTGATTGCGCGGTTCCGTTACTGCGGCCGGGGTTGCTTTCGCCGTGGCCCTCCCGTTCCTCGGCCCGCTGCCGCACCACCGGGTCCGCCAATTGCCCGCCGGCGTGATCGAAGTCCATTCCGAAATCGTCGTCGAAGCCGATAGCGAGTTGCGCGGCGCGCCCTCCGGCACCGTGCTGCACCTGGCCCCTGATTTCGCCGGCCGCGCCGCCGTCGTCGTCGCCGGCGACCATATCACAGTGCGCGATTTGTCGATCGATGGCAACCGCGCCGCGCTGGAAACCCGCGCCGGCCTGCCTCCTTCCGACACCTCTTTCGCGAAGTTCACCCGCGCCAACGGCGTCTTCGCCGAACGCGTTACCGGCCTCACCATCGAGCGCGTCGCCTGCCGGAATATCGCCGGCTTCGCCGTGCTCGTCAGCGGAGCTCACTCGGTCGATATCCGTCGCGTCACCGTCGCCGATAGCGGCTCGCGCAACTCGCTTGGCCGCAACAACTCGACCGGAGGCATCCTGCTCGAAGAGGGAACCACCGATTTTCGCGTTGCCGATTGCGAGCTGTCCGCTATCCGCGGCAACGGCATTTGGACGCATTCCCTGTACACCTCGCCGCGCAACGCTCGCGGCGCGATCACCCTGAATCGCATCCGCGAGGTCGGCCGCGACGCCATTCAGGCCGGCCACGCCACCGCGATCTCGGTCACCGGAAACTCGGGCAGCCGCATCGGTTTTCCGCTGGACGAAGTGGATATCGAGAACGGCGCCACGCCGGTCGCCATGGATACCGCCGGCAACGTCGACGCGTCCTCCTACGACGGCAACCGCTTCGAGGAAATCGACGGCAAGTGCATCGACCTCGACGGATTCCACGATGGCGAAGTCCGCGCGAACCAGTGCATCAATCGCGGCGCACCCGAAGCTTACCGCTTCGGCCACTACGGCATCACCATGAACAACGCCAACCCGGACATGCGTTCCCAAAACATCCGCCTGTTGGATAACCTCATTGACGGAACGCTGTATGGCGGCATCTTCGTGATCGGCTCCGGCCATACCATCGCCGGCAACCGCCTGCTCGGCCTCGACGCCTCCCACTGCAACGAAAACGCCGCGCACTTCGCCTGCTACTACGGCCCCGCCGATCCCGAGATTCTCGAGGCCGGAATCTATCTGGCGCGCGGCGCCGAGCACCCCGCCCCCGCCAGCCACAACGTCATCCGGGACAACCGCATCACCGGTTTCAAGATGCAATCCCGCTGCATCCTCGCCGCCCCTGGCGTCGACCCGCACTCCAACACCATTCTCAACAACGCCTGCCTCGATCAGTGAGCGGGGGCTGTTCTTGTGGGGCAGGATGAGGAACCTGCGCGCGACCCGGAGGGTACCCCGCCCAATCGGCGCACCGGGCGCAAGCCCGGCAGCTATGCCGGAACTGCAACCCGCGCCGGCTCCCGCCTGCCGGACGCCAGAGCCAGGCGGGCGCACCGCGCCCGCAAGTCGGCGAGCTTCTCGGCCGCCCGCGGAACCCGGTCCAGGCGGCGCCGGATTTCCCCTTTCGCCCGGCGCACCAGCTCCAGATCCATCTCGTTCATCCGCAGCAGCCGTCCGTAAAGTTCCTTGCCCCAGAGGTCTTCCCAATACTCGCGAGACCCGGCAGGCGCGGGCGGCGCAGACAGACTCACGTTCTGCGGGATATACTCGAGTCGAAGCGTGGGGAATGCCGGGCGAAGAAAATACTCCGCAACCACCAGGCTCTCATCGAACATCTCGACCACTCCCGGAAAGGCCATCTCACGGATCACCGCGGTAGCCCGTTCCAGATCCCACTCATCCGCCGGACGCGTGAAGGCCCCGGCGTTGGCTAACTGCGTGACCTGCACCTCGCTCACCAGATGGGGAGCTTCGCCGATGAGACGCATGGCGAACTCCCGCGGACCGTACGAGCGCGCCCAGCGGGCATGGAGAGAATCCGGGTCGCTGCGCCGGAAGTGGTTGTAAGTCGAATAAAGCCGGGCTAGCGGATCCCGCAGAAAGCAGCAATCGAAGAATACCGTCCGCCGGCTCACTGGCTTCGGGTAACGTAGGTGGTGGCTGGATACGGCGGCAATGCCCGGATATTGTTCGAGAAACTCCGCCAAGTCCCCGGCATCCAGCGTGGCATCCGGATCGCGGCCGTGAACCGTCGCAAACCGCCCTTCGAACTCGCGCTCCAGAATGTGCTCAATCGTACTACCGCCATTCTTGAACACGTGGTAATGAACGATTACATATCGGGTGCGTACGACAGGCACGGTAACGTTCACGACGAGGCCTCATTGTAAGGAACGCAATACGCCGGAAAAAGTTACGGTGACAGTCAAGATTAAAAAGCCGGCGCACCGGAAACCGGTTCCTTCGTGGGGCAGGTTGTCAACCTGCGGCCGATTGCCAATCGGCCCGCAGCGGCATGATCGAGCCGGCGCGCAGGAAGCCATCCCGCCCCACAAGTAACGAATCTTTTCTAACGGTCAAAGACCTAGGATCCGGACCCCGGCTCAATTCGCTCCGCATTCCTTCGGTCAATGAACCCGCTCGCGAGCGTCAGCACCAGCGGGAGCAGCAGCATATAGTCCTGCACGTAAACGTGAAAAGCAACCAGGACGCCTCCGGCGAGCGCGGCCCCCAGCCCAACTGCGAAAGAATTCCGCTGCGCAAGTTTGTACACGACGGATCCCGCCAGCAGTACCACTGCGCCTGCGACGACCCACAGCGCAGGGCCGTGCATCGCCGTTGCGACCAACCCGAGCAGGGAAGACTTCGCGACATTCGGATTCGCGAGCGGGGAGCGGACCGATCGAAGCCACGCGGCCGGCCAGGCCCGCCCGGCGGCGAGGAAGGAAACCGCGAGAAGAAGGGCCCATCCGGCAGCCAGGCCCGCGCCTAGTCTCCACATCCTTCTGGCCACGATCAGGACCGGGAAGAACACGCAAAGGTGGAGCTTGTCGGCGCACAGTGCGAGGACGAGTCCCGCTCCAACACTCTTTCCGCGCTGCACGAGAGCCGCCGCGATCGCCACCCAGAGGAGAAAGAACGCGACGTCGTTACCATTGACCAGATTTGCGGCCATTGGCAGGTACCAACAGACGATGACGAGCGCGAGAGGGCGCATGGCCGCCCACAGCCATAAGAAGACGGCCAGCGCGGCGATGGATAGCGCCTGCCAGAGCGCATAGGCGATCGCATAGGGAAGGTGGCTCAGCGGCGTCAGAAGGACAGCCACGTACGGGAACCTGATGAACGGCATCGTCGCGCAGGTGCGTCCGAGAACCTGTCTCTGCTCGGCCAACATCGCCGGCTGATCATACAGGTGGCCCGCCACCAGTAAGCGCGGGCTCAGATAGAACTGCGGAAAGTCGTTAAACCCTCGCCGGATATCGTCCCAATGCCCCGCAAACGGCAATGCCAGCGCGATCAGGCCGGCCAAACACGCGGCCGTCACCAGCGCCACGCGCACACCGGCATTTTGCCGCCGCCCGGGAGCAGCCTTTAGCGTTTCCAACCATGCCGGCTTCCGGACGAGACCAGCGCGACCGGAAGCCGCTCCTTTCAAACTCTAGCGTTCACGCGTCGCCGCCGGGATCAGCGGGTAA
Organism: Bryobacteraceae bacterium; assembly: GCA_049686695.1. GTDB lineage: Bacteria > Acidobacteriota > Terriglobia > Bryobacterales > Bryobacteraceae > Bog-375. The sequence goes on from JBAVIH010000506.1 coordinate 5,061, forward strand.
CCGTGGCGCTCAGCGGTGTGCTCCGCGACGACCCGCCGACGAAGATCTTGTACTCGCCCGGCAGCAGGCTCCAGTCGTCCTTCTGCTCATCGAAAATCGAGAGGAATTTCGGATCGAGCGACAGGGCAACGGTCTTCGATTCGCCTGGCCCCAGCGCGACTTTATCCCACGCCACCAGCCGCCTCGGCGGTTCGCCCGCGGCAGCCGGCAACCCGGCGTAAACTTCGACGATCTCGGCGCCGGCTCGCTTGCCCGTGTTCCGCACCGTAAACGACACGCTGTCGATGGCGGCCTTGAGACCGGAATAGGCGAAGGTGGTGTAGCTGAGGCCGTGGCCGAACGCGAACAGCGGCTGCTTGCCCTCGGCATCGAACCACTTGTAGCCAACCTTCAGGCCCTCCGTGTAATCGATATCGAAATCGGGCATCCGGCCATATCCGCCGCGGCCTCCGCCGGCGGGAATCAGATTGATGCCGGGGACTTGCGGGTGCGGAAGATCGGCGTCGGCCTTGGGGAAGGTTACGGGCAGTTTGGCGCACGGGTTGACGTCGCCGAAAAGAATGTTGGCCGCGGCTTGCGCGCCGCGTATGCCGGGATACCATACCTCGAGCGCAGCGTTGACCTTTTCGATCCAGGGCATGGCGACCGCGCCGCCGGTTTCGAGCACCACGATGGTGCGCGGGTTGGCCGCCGCCACCGCGCTCACCAGGTCGTCCTGTTTATCGGGCAGCGTCAAAGTGGGCACATCGCGGCCTTCGCTGGTGGGCTGGTTGACGAAGACTATGGCGATCTCCGATGCCTTGGCCAGCGCCGCGGCGGCAACCGGATCTGCGCCATCGTTGAATTCGACCTTGGCTTTGGGCGCCTTGGCTTTGATGGCCGCCAGCGGCGACGAAGGAAACCACACCGGCGTGCCGCCAAAGCGGCCCCGCTCGGCGCCCGGCGCATCCACCTGCGCGGAACCGCCGCCGGAGAGCACGCCCGAATCGGCATGCGATCCGATGACCGCGATCGACTTGACCGCTGCCGCATTCAGCGGAAGCTGGCTGTGGTCGTTCTTCAGCAGCACAGAAGCCTGCTCGGCGATCTGTTGCGCCAGTTCGGCCCCGGCGAAAGGATCCACCACGCGGCCGCGCGGCGGGTCATCCACTATTCCGGCCGCGAATTCGGTGCGGACGATTCGATGCACCATGTCGTCGAGCCGCGCCAGGGGAACCTCCCCTTTCGTTACGGCCTCCTTCAGCGGGTCGCCGAAAAACCTGTAGGCCGGCTCTTCGTTGTCGAGCCCGGCCAGCGCGGCCTTGGCGGCGGAGTGCGTCCCGCCCCAATCGGAGATCACGAAGCCCTTAAACCCCCAGGCCTTCTTCAACACCGTGTCGAGCAGGTAGCTGTTCTCGCACGCCCAATCGCCATTCAGCTTGTTGTAAGAGCACATCACCATGCCGGGCTGCCCTTCGGTGACGGCGATCTCGAATGCCAGCAGATCGGTTTCCCGCATGGCGCGCTTGCCGAGCTTGACGTTGCCGATGGCGCGTCCCGTCTCCTGGTCGTTGAAGGCGTAATGCTTCACGTCGCCGATGATGCTCTGGCTCTGCACCCCGCGGATGAGCTGGGCCACCATCTTTCCGGCCAGCACGGGGTCCTCGCCCTGGTATTCGAAGTTGCGCCCGTTGCGCGGCTCGCGCGTGATATCCACTCCGCCGCCCAGGGTGACGTTATACTGCTGGTCGCGCAGCTCGCGGCCGATCAGCTTGCCATATTCAAAGGCCAGCTTCGGGTCCCAGGTGGCGGCCTCGCCGATGGCGGATGGCAGCAGCGTGGAATAACGTCCGCGGTCCGCGGCGCCCCGCACCCCTACCGCCGAATCGGCCAACTGGAGGTCCGGCAGTCCCAGCCTCGGTATGCCCGAGATCATGCCGGCGCCACCGTTGGAGCGCGGAGTGGCCGGCGCAAAACCACCCTGCCCATGAACCAGCAGGATTTTTTCGTCGAGCGTCATCTGTTCGAGGACCAAGTCGGCCCGTTTGTCCGGCGACAGGCTCTTGTCCATCCATGGACCATGCACCGCCTGCGGCTGCGGCGGCTGCGCCCAGACCGGCGAAAAAGCCAGCGCCGCCACGGACGCAGCCATCGCGGCCGCCAGTGCCAGTTTCCTACCTCTTGTATAGTGATTCACGATTTTGATTTTAACTCGATGCCGTTCCCTTTATAGAAATGGCTGGAGCCGCCGCCATGCGGTATGATTTGGACACCGGAACCAATCGCATCGAAGGAGCATGACCATGAAGAAACTCTTCGCGCTCGTCCTGGTAGCAGCCGCCGCGTTCGCCGCCGAGGGCTACCACGTTCTCAACAAGATTAAGATCGGCGGAACCGGCGGCTGGGATTATATCGCCGCGGATGGCGCCAATCACCGGCTTTACGTCTCCCATGGCGTCAGCGTCGCGATTGTGGATACCGGGACCGGCGGCATAATCGGCACTGTCGCCGATCTGCATGGCGTGCACGGGATCGCGGTCGCCGCCGAACTCAACAAGGGGTTTATCAGCAACGGCCAATCCAACTCCGTGACGGTGTTCGATCTGTCCACCTTCGCCAAAACCGCCGAAATCCAGACCGGGCAGAATCCCGATGCCATCTGCTATGAGCCGAAGACGCAGCGCGTGTTCACCTTCAACGGCCGCTCCGCCGACTCCACCGCCATCGACGCCAAGTCAAACGCCGTGTTGGCCACCTTCGCCCTGGGCGGGAAGCCGGAGTTCTGCGTTGCCGCCGGCGATGGCAAGATCTACGACAATCTGGAAGACAAATCGGAAATGGTGGAGATCGACGCCGCCAAACCGGCGGTCACCCGCACCGCCAAGCTCGACCCGTGCGACGGCCCCTCCGGCCTGGCGATCGATACCAAGGACGGCGTGCTGTTTTCCGTCTGCGGCAACAAAATGATGGCGGTGACCGACATCCAGCAGATGAAGGTGATCGCGACACCCGAGATCGGCCAGGGGCCGGATGCGGCGGGGTACGATCCCGGCGCGGGCCTGGCCTTCAGCTCCAACGGCCGTGACGGCACGCTGACGCTGGTCAAACTGGTGAGCGGCAAATGGCAGACCGTCGACACCGTCACCACCGAACCCGGCGCGCGCACGATGGCCGTCGACACCAAGACCCACAAAGTCTATCTGCTCACCGCCGAATTCGGCCCCATGCCCGAAGCCAAGCCGGGCCAACGAGTCCGCCCGCCGGTTCTGCCCGACACGTTTCACGTCCTGGTGGTTGGCAAATAAAGGGCAGTGGGGCGGACGCCCCCGTCCGCGCCGGACCCCCCGGTCCGGCTTTTCGCGAGTGCATTCGAAATGCCCGAAGCGCGGCCGACGAGGGCGTCGGCCGCGGTCCAGGGGGACCGCCCCACTACGGCGCTATTTCATCCGTCGCGGCGGCCGCAGCAACCTTCGCGGCAGCTTCGATAAATAAGTCAACCGCTCCACTATCGGCAACAGGCGTCGCACTGTGTGCCCGTGCAGAATCAGGCTGCCGATGACCAGCGCCGGATGCGGAATGGTGGTGCAGCAGCGCGAGCACACATCCACTTCGCCGCCGCGGCCGGCGGCGTGAAGCCGCCGCATGCGCTCCATCTCCGCCCCGTTCCAGATGTTCACCAGCGGTTGCTCCGCCAGGTTCGCCAGCGGCGCGCCATCCAGCATGTAGCTCTGGCAGCACGGATACACGTCGCCGTTCTGCTTGACGTACATCGGTCCGCGCCACAGGTAGTGGCAGGGGTGCTTCCACTCTTCCGCGGCGTGGCCTGCGTCGGGACGCATCAGGTTGGTCTCGTCTTCCTTGATGCGCACCTGGTCCACGCCGGGCAGGCCGCTCCAGAATTTGAGGAAATCGCCCACCTCTCCGGCGTTGCCCTCCATCGACACCATCTGCACCACCACCTGGAGCTTGGATCGCCGCTCGTGTTTCATACGGGCGAAGCGCACGAAATTGTCGCGCACCTTTTCGAATTTGGCGCCCTTGCGGTAGAACTCGAAAGTCTCTTTCCTGGCGCCATCGAAGCTGAGCGTAATCTCGTCGAGCGATGAATCGAGCACGCGCCCCGCCAGCCGCTCGTCGAGGAACGTGCCGTTGGTGGACAGCAGCGTCGCGATGCTGTGGCGATGGCAATACTCGATGCGCTCGAAGATGCGCGGGTCCATGAATGGCTCGCCGAGTCCGATCAGCATCATGTGTTCGGCCGAATCGGCGGATTCGCCCACCAGCCGCTCGAAGATCGCGTCCGTCATGTCTGCTTTAGGCTGCGCGTGGGTCTCGCGCGGGCACATCGGGCAGTACAGATTGCACTTGGCGGTGGTCTCGACGACGTATTCGACCGGCAGCCCGCCCAGCGTCGTCCGCCGCCGCAGATAGCCCCACAGAAGTTTTGCCCGGTTCCAGGCCCGCATGAGCTTTCATTGTATCCGGTGGGTTGGGCGCTCCTCAGCCTGCCCACGCCCGCTCTTGCCGGCGCGCAGTGTGGGACGCCTCAGAACTTCCAGAACCGCTTCAATTCGGGGCTGTTCCCATCCGGCGCCGCCGGGAAACGGACCACCTTCCCGAGGCACTCGCTCTCTTCGGCTGTCAGTGGATGATCCAACAGGCGCTGCAAAGTCAGCCGCCGATGGAGCACTGCGAAGTTGTCCGAGAAGCGGTACTCGATCACGTTCAGGTGAAAATCCAGTTCATATACGATGCCTCCCAACTCCGGCATCGGCGTTTCCACCGTGATGCGGGCGCGGTCGATCTTGAAATTGGCGGGCACCGGCAGCATGCCCATCACCCGGTCGACGTCGGGAAGCGGGAGCAGCGCATACGCCAGTTCGCCTCCGCCGGTCAGCGGAGGGAACGGATCGCCGGGCGCAACGGCGCGCCGCGGCGCCTTTGAGAAAGGCAGCGCCAGCTCCCCCACCGCCGGATGCCCCAGCCCTTCTCCGGGGTTGTTGATGGCGGCGAAAATGGCCTCCTCTTCCCCATCCGCATCGATGTCGTGCAGCACGCAGTCGTAGATGGCCCCCGGATGCCAGTACTCCTCGACCACCCGCCCCGTGCGCGGATCGATCAGCGCCACTTGCGAGGGATACCAGAGGTAGTGGTTGGCTACGGTGAGCAGCAGCGGCTTGCCCCTGACCTTCACCGTGCGGATCAGCCGGCCACGGTAGGCAGAGTCGAAGCTCCTGGTCCCGAAAGTCTTGGCAGCGCCGTAGTGGAATTGCCAGCGCAGGGCGCCGTCTTGCTCGAAGCAGAGCAGCGCTCCGCCACTCAGGCGCGCGTTCTGGGGTACGTAGTTGAACAGCACTTCCTTCCGTCCGTCGCCATCGATATCGGCGATCAGCGCCTTGTCGATAACCAGTGAAGGAAAGGCGGTGTCAAAAGGCCCGAAGGTCTTTTCCCAGCAGAGCCGGTTATGGGCGTCCAGAACCCGCAGCGTGGTGCCATCCAACGCCCACGCTTTCGGAACGCCGTAGCCCGACACGATGGCGGCCCGCCAGAGAATGAGTCCCAGCGCCGCGAGGATGAGCGCTCCCGCGGCGAACCACAACCAAATACGCCTGCCGGGGAAGGGGATCGGCCGCCGGGAAGGCGCGCCCCGTCCTTCCCCGCGTTGGCTGCGGAAGACCGGCACGTACCCGCCCTTGGGGATCTCGATGACCACCGGATCGGACTGCCCGGCTCCGCGGTAGTAGGTGGCAAGCTGGTTGCGCAGCCTCCGCGCCTCCACCCGCACGATGGTATCGGTGGCGGGATCGAAGGTGGCTTGGCGATCAAACACCGCCAGCGCGATGTTGTATTCTTTTACGACGTTGAGTTCTTCGGCGACGGTTTTTTCAACTATGTAGGAGAGAAAGCGGCGCAACCGCTTGGAATTGCCGAGCTCCTCGCTCGCCAGCACGCGCGCGAGGGCTTCTCCGATGGCCTCGGGGGAAACTGCGCCCGCTGGTAGAGTGATCCCCACGTTACACCGTGAGTATAGGAGGTTTACCAACACAGCGCAAGGCACAGAAACGGCTCCGAAAATCGCATTTGTCACAGTGACTCACTGGTACGGGTACGCAGTGTGGATTACACTCACCCTTCGCAGGAGGTCAAATCATGAGTCGAACCCGTATGATGTGCTTGTTGTGTGCGGTCATTCTTCTGCTGGGCTCGGCAGCCACCGGTTCAGCCCAAAGTGGGTACTGGCAGTACCTGCGGACCGAATCCGGAATTCAGCCCACTACCAGCACCAGTTGCCCCGTCTCTACCACCTCAGGTGGGGAAGGGAACTACACCATTACAAATACGTGTGGGGTTGGCTCCCCCTATCCTATCCAGGAGTTGGGGATCACCTTTTCCTGGAGCCGCCCACCCTCGATTCTGATTCCCGGCACGGCGTTCTATTGGCCGGTCTCCGCCACGATCACCTCGGTCGTGAATCCCAGCAACCTCGCCTTCTCATGGACCGCCGCAAGGTGCCCTTACGCGCAGGTAAGCAACCTGGCAACCGCATCGGTCTGCGCGCCGCAGTGGACGCCCGAGAACTTCCTTTCCCTGGCGGCGGCTGATGGTTTATATGGCTGGACCCCGGTGGGAACCGTGATCACTCACAACAACGCGCTGGCGCAAGCACCGCCCGCTCCGAATAGTATTGGATACATCACAGGCAGGGGTGACGGGGACTCGAACGGGCTGATGAGCATCATCACCGATATGGGTTCCTATTACACCGGCGATCATATATGGAGCTACGTTTACCAATGGGTTCCGGAAACCATGGGAACCTGTGGCGGCACCTGCACGCTGGCTTCGCCGGGCCAGAATCTCGGCGCGACCGGCGGCACCGGCAGCGTCGGCGTCACGGCCACCTCCTCCTGGACCGTGATCGCCCCGGATAGCTGGATCCATGTCACCTCGTCCGTCAGCGGCACCGGCAACACCACCGTGACGTTTACCGCCGATCCCAACACCGGCGGCCCGCGCAGCGGCACGCTCATCATCGGCGGGCAACAATACACCATTTTCCAGGCCGGGTCGGCAGCCTCCATAGGAAGCGCATCTGCATCGACACCGATTTCGATTACCAACCCCGGCTTCGAGACGATCCCCTCCAACCCGGCTTGGATCAATTGCTCCGGCACCGGAGCGGTCGGCAGCGGCGGGGCCGGCTGCCAGGACACCTTGAATGGAATCGTGCCGGGTTGGACTGCCTCCAACAGCAGTGCAATCGGGCTTTTTCAGCCGGGTCCGAATTATTTCACGCTCCCCCTGCCCGCTGCAGAAGAAACGACGCTTTTGCAGATCAGCAACGGCACCCTTTCTCAGACGCTGACCGCGACGCTGCAACCGTCCACGTTGTACACGCTGCAGGTGGATGTCGGCCGGCGCCTGGACAATCTCTATCCCTCGACGCCGCCGACCGTGCAACTTTTTGCCGGCAGCACCCTGATCGCCTCGGCCACGGGCGCCGAGCCGCCCCTGGGAGGTTGGACCACCTGGACGGGCACCTACCAATCGGCCGCGTCCGATCCGCTGGCCGGACAGACCCTGAAAATCGTGTTGGGGGCGACCGCGTTGCAGGGCGATTTCGACAATGTGCGGCTGACGGCGGTGGGAACCACAACGGTGGCTATTACCAACCCCGGCTTCGAGACACTCCCATCCAACCCGAATTGGATCACCTGTCCGGGTACCGGGAGTGGAGGGGCCAGTTGCCGCGACACCTCAGATGGCAACGTGCCCGGTTGGACGTCCACCAGCAGCACGTTAATCGGACTCTTCCAGCCGAGTTCGAATTATTTCACGCTTCCCCTGCCGGCCGCCGAGGGACAGACGATTGCGTGGGTCAATACCGGCACGCTCTCCCAGACAGTGGGTGCGACACTGCAGCCATCGACGTCGTACACGCTGCAGGTGGACGTGGGCCGGCGGCTGGATGGCAATTATCCCTTAACACCCCCGACCGCGCAGCTTTTTGCCGGCAGCACCCTGATCGCGTCGGCGACGGGTTCTCAGCCGCCGCTGGGAGGCTGGACCACCTGGACGGGAACCTACCAATCGAGCGCGTCGGATCCGCTGGCCGGGCAGCCTCTGAAGATCGTATTAGGCGCGACCGCGCCGCAGGGCGATTTCGACAATGTGAAACTCACGGCAACGCCGGCAGGCGCAAGCACAGGCACGGGCACAAGCACCCAGTTCACCTATAGCGGGTTTGCGAGCACGGCCGGACTCACCCTGGTGGGCAATGCGGCCACCACCTCGACCAGCGATGGGAAGGTGCTGCGGTTGACGCCCGCAACCGGCAACCAGAGCGGCGCCGCATACAGCACGACGCCGGTTACCCTCGGAAACAATGCCGCTTTCAGCACCCAGTTCCAGTTCCGTTTTACGAATCCGGGTGGTTGGAATCCCGCCGACGGAATTGTTTTCGTGCTGGGAACGAGTACCAACGGCTTGGGTGCCGGCGGCGTTGGCATGGGTTACCAGGGCGTCGGCGGCAAGAGCGTCGGAATCGAGTTCGACACTTATAACAATGCAGCCCTCGGCATCGGCGACAACGATGGCAACAGCAGCAATCATGTGTCCATCGACACCAATGGCGTTCTGACGAACACCGACCTTACCAACGTGTACAACAACGGGTCCTGCGGTTTTACGAACGGCACGCCGCCGCAGAATCCTCATACGGTGGCCGGCTGTATGTCGAACGGAGACCTGTGGACGGCGAATATCAACTATGACGGTTCGAACCTGACCGTGACACTCACCGATCCGGCCGAGCCGGCGAGTTTTACCGCGATCAACAGCTCTCCCATCAATCTTGCGTCGGCGCTCGGCCAAAACACCGCGTACGTCGGCCTTACGTCCGGCACAGGCGCGGGATGGGAGAATCACGACATCGTGAATTGGACGTTTTCGAATACGGCGCAACTCCCCTGCACTTACCTGGTGAACGGCTTGACGCAGAATCAGCCGTCCAGCCTGACCTCGGGGAATATCACCGGATCGATCCAGGTCAACGCCGGCGCGGGCTGCGCGTGGACCGCCGTCAGCGACAACTCCTGGATCACCATCACGAACGGGACGCCGGGGAGCGGAAGCGGCGTGGTCACCTACCAGGTGAGTCCCAACACAGCTACCACGGCCCGCAGCGGCACCGTGGCCATCGCCGGGCAAACGGTGACCGTGAATCAAGCGGCGGCGGCCAAGTGCGCCTACTCGATCAGTCCCACCAGCAGTACGATGCAAGCTATCGGCGGCGCCAGCAGCGTGCTGCTCTCGGCCAACCCCGCCACCTGTCCGTGGTCGGTCGCGGTCAGCCCCGGCGCCAGTTGGTTGCATGTCACTTCGCCTACTTCCGGCACCGGCGCGCTCTCGATCAATTACACGGTGGATCAGAACTCGACCACTCTGTCGCGCAGCGGCGCCATCGCCCTCGCCGACCAGACCCTCACCGTGACGCAGGCCGGAGGCGCCTCGACTTTCGCGCCCAATATTACGCCGGGGGGCATTGTCAACGCAGCCAATAACCGCGGCGGATCCGTCGCGCAGGGATCGCTGATCACGATTTACGGCAGCAACCTCGGCCCGGCCACTGCGGTACAGGCAACCGCCTACCCGATTCCGGCGACCATGGGCAACGTGACGGTGAGCGTGACGCAGGGCTCGACCACCGTGCAAGCCTATCTGAAATACGTCTCGGCCACGCAGATCAACGCGATTCTGCCCTCGAACACGCCGCTCGGCAACGATCAGCTCACGGTCAGTTACCTGGGTGCTCCCAGCGCGCCGGCCACCATCAACGTGGTGCCCACGGCATTCGGCATCTTCAGCGTGGCGGGAGGCAGGGGACCGGCGGTTATGCAGAGTTACGTTTCGGCCACCAGCTATCCGCTGAACACCGTTTCGGTCACGTCCAAGCCAGGCCAGATTCTCATCATCTGGGCAACCGGGCTCGGCCCCATCACCACCGGCGACAACACGCCGCCGCCGGGCGGGAATATGTCGGTACCGGTGCAGGTGCTGGTGGGCGGCCAGCAGGCCCCGCTGTTATATGCCGGGCGCGCTCCCAATTTCGCGGGCGTGGACAACGTCTACGTTACGGTGCCGGCGAACGCGCCTCTGGGCTGCTATGTCCCGGTGCAGGTGAACGCCGCGGGCGCCTGGAGTAACACCGTGACCATCTCCCTCACGGCCGACGGGAGCCACTGCAAAGACACCGCCAACCCGTTGAGCAACGTGAGTGGGACGGGTGGCAATCTGGGCATCCTGGGGCTCATGCGCCTCAATTATTACGGGTCGCTAAGCCCCTCATCCGCGCCATCCAATTCCATCATCGATCTGGGGATCGGCGATTTCGCCCAGGTCACTGCCGGCGGCGATCTGGCCTTCAGCCCGTTCATGAATCTGCCGCCGACGGGTTCGTGCAAGGCTACCAGCCGCTCGCTCGATCTCGGTGCCGCCATGGGGACGGGAGGGTCCAATCTCGATCCCAGCCTCGGGAAGATGCTGGATGCAGGCCCATCGCTGGCGGTAAGCGGTCCTAAGGGGTCCGGCACCATCAGCCAGGTCAGCTCGGCCAGTCCGTATGTTGGGACGCTGGGCGGCAGCCTGGCGGCGGGCAGCAGCATATCGGTGGACAGCTCGCAGATGACGCCGTTCCTGGACAGCGGTCCCTTCACCATCAAAGGCACAGGAGGCGCCGATGTGGGGGCCTTCTCGGTTACGGTGAACGCGTCTCCGACCATCACCTGGACCAACGAGATGCAGATCACCACAATTACCCGCTCCAACCCGCTCACGCTGACGTGGACGGGCGGAGACCAGACGCAGAGCATGCTGATCGTCGGCGCCTCTTCCGATCCCAACACCCAGATGTCGGGAGGATTCACTTGTCTGGCGCCGGTCAGTGCCGGGACCTTCACGATCCCGCCCAACGTGCTCAACGACCTGGTTCCGGTGAATCCCAGCGCCCCGGTTAGCGGGGACGAATCCAGCCAACTCGGCGTGCTGGGTATGATGCCCCTGCCGATGACCAACCCGCAGACGTTCGCCGCCACGGGCTTGAATACGGCCTACGTTTTCCAGAGCACCATGTTCCTCGAGAGCGTGCAGGTGAAATGAGAATGGTTCACCTGCGCCGATTCGGGGCGGCTTGCTTGCTGCTCAGCTCAGGGCTGGCGGCGCAGGGCGCCCGGCACGCGGTGATCATCGACGTGGACGGGGTTCGCCGCGACACCGTGCAGCAGCTCTATGAGAGCGGCCGCCTGCCCAATTTCCAGCGCATTTTCGCCGACGCACGATGGTTCGACCGGGCTTCGACGGTGGTGCCTTCCGTCACCATGCCCGCGCAGGCGGCGCTGTTTACCGGCGCATTGCCGGCGCGGCACGAGATCCCCGGCAACCAGTGGTTCGACCGCGGCGAGGGACGCTTCTACGACTACGTCAGCCCCTCCGGTCTGGCGTGCACCTACGGCTTTGCCACTGCGGTGGGCATGCGCTGCGCGGGCGGGCTGGGCAACCGGCACCTGGGCGCGCCCACCGTGTACGAGGCCGCGTCGCGGGCGGGCTTCACCAGCACGGTGGTCTATAGCCAGTATTGGAAGGGCGCCACCCAGCCGATGCCGCCCACCGAACCGGAAGCGCTCCTCTTCATCCGCGGCAACAGCATCGACTGGCCCTCGTTCGACCGCGAAATGGCTGCGCGCGCCATCGCCGGCCTCAAAGCGCACGGCGTGCCATCCATCCTGACGGTGTATTTCGCCGGCTCGGATACGGCCGGACACAAACAAGGATTGGTTGCTCAGGTGGCGTATCTGACGACCATCATCGACCCGCTGCTCGGGCGCATTCTCGACACCTACCAGGCGCTGGATCCGGACTGGGTTTCGGACACCATGTTCGTGATGACGTCGGATCATGGCCGCACCGAGGTGCAGGCGCACCCGGAAGATTTGACCCTGGCCGCGGATTTGCTGGCGGCGCTGCCGGCTCACTCGCAGATCGCCAAGAACGGCGGGATGGGGTTTGTGTACCTGGACCATCCGGAGCAGGAGGACCTGACCAAGCTGGCAGCCACGCTGGCAGCCGCGTCGCCCGCCGTGGCGTCCGTGCGCGCGCGCAACGTGGAGGATTGCGCGCGCGCGGGCGATCTGGTCGTGATCCTGCAGCCGGGGCACTACTTCGACAACAGCGGCGTTGGCTCCCAGCACGGGAGCCCGTACCACGACGACCTGGAGATTCCGATGGTGGTGGCCGCGCCCGGCGTGCCGGGCGGACACACGGACGTTCCCGTGCGCATCACCCAGGTGGCCGGCACCATCGCCGGATTCCTGGGCTTCCCGATGGATTCCGCCGCCCCGGCATTGCCATTGCGGTGAAGCGTGCCCGACTGTTGGACGCGGCGCACGCGCTACGCCGCGGACAGGGCCAGGCTCTCACTCGACGTTGCCCAGCTTCCACAGGATCTGCCGCAGCATGCCCAAGGTTACCGGGGCGTCGCGCGCGGCGATGTTCCAGCGGCGGATCATGCGGCGCAGCTTCTCTTCGGTGGATTGCGCGGTCAGCGGGTTCACGTAGCCACTCGAGCGCAGGGCCTCGCACCATAGCGCCGTGATTTGCTCATTCTGAGTGGCGGACGCGGGCTTGGCGCGCTCGGGGCGGGCGGCCGCCGCTTTGGGATCGCGCACCAGCTCGTACAGGCACAATGCCACCGCCTGGCCCAGGTTCATCGACAAATCGCGGTCGAAGGTAGGGATGCGCATCAGCCAATGGCAATGGCTGAGATCTTCGTTCGAGAGGCCGAACTTCTCCGAGCCGAACAGCAGCGCGACCGGCGACCGTGGGAGCCTCCGCAGCATCAGCCGCGCGCCGAACTCCAGGCGGCGCAGCGGGTGGTGCAGTTCGCGGTGACCCAGCGAGGTGGTGCCCACCACCAGCGTCGCATCGGCCACCGCTTCGGCCACACTCGAAAATTCTTCCGCGCGCTCGAGCAGCGACGCCGCGCCAACCGCCGAGCGCGCCTCCCGGAAGGCCACGTCGTACGGGTTCACCACCCGCAGCCGAGTGAACCCGAAGTTGGCCATCGCCCGTGCCGCCGCCCCGATGTTCAGCGGGTTGCGCGTCGAAACCAGCACCACGCGAAGATGGTCTTTCCAGCCGGTCAAGGATGCTTTGATGGTAACGCACGCGCCGGCGCGGATCGGCGGGCAAGCCCGTTTTGGTACTAGAACCTCTCTAACTCCCAAACTAGTCCCGGACGGGCGTATGCTTGTTGCGGCCTGGACTGAAGCGCAGACCGCAGGCCATGCAAGAAGACCGGGGGCTCCAGCGGAGTTCCCGGCGGAGGAGCATATGATCGCTCTCGACGAAGAAATGGTTGGTTCCGATGCAGACGAAGTGATTGTGCAGGGACTGCGAAGTTGCCTGGCCCTGTTCGCCCGAATCCGCACGGGGATGATTTACGGGGCGCATTTCACGACCGGGACCCCGGCGGAACCCATGAACGCGATGCTGAACCACATCCGGGATACCAGCGGCTCCAGCATCGACTGGATGGCAATGGTGGCCAAATTCAACTTATGGGCCAAAGCCAGCAGCGGCCTCACCTCGAGGTATCTTCTGGCTGCTCGCTTCAGGGACCAAACGGGTTTTGCGGGCATGATCTACTGGGCGGATGTCTCATGGGCGCCGAGTGGCTACGACATCAAGTGCAGCGGCAACCCTCCGATGCTCGGCTACCGACGCACACCAGACCCCAACCCTATGACGGTGACGCCATTGGCAGATGTGTTCATGTGGAGAGCCGGCAGGCTGAGGGCGACCAACTCTTTTCCGACTGCCATCCACAACGTCCCCACCAACACGAGTGGCTTCTCCCCTCTTGATGGATTCCTGTGGCGGCGCCTGGTGCATGGTGGAATCCTGGGGCGACACCACGCTCTGAGCCAAGTGTAAGAGAACGTAAACTGGCCCAACTACACCGCTAGCGCGGCGAGCCGGCTGCCGGCGTCACTCTTCCCGCAATGCCACCGTGCAGTCCACGCGCGTGGCGCGCAGCAGGGGGATGGCTGTCGCCAGCGGCGAGAACGCCAGAATGGCACAAGCGGCCGCGGCAAGAGTCACCGGGTCGCGCGGCTGAACCTGGAACAGGAGCGCTTCCATCAACCGGCCGAGCGCCAGGCTGGCGGCCAGGCCGATGCCCAGCCCGAGCAGCACCGGAAGCATGCCCTGGCGCAGCACCAGGCCGCCGATTTCGGCCGGGGTCGCCCCGATCGCCAGGCGTATGCCGATCTCGCGTATCCGCGAAGCCACCAGGTTCGCCAGCACGCCATAAATGCCCATCATGCCGAGCAGCAGCGCCAGAGCCGCGAAGATGCCCAGCAGCAGCGTGTTGAATTTCCGTTGCGAGAGCCACTCATCGACCCAGTACTGCATGGATTTCACCTCGGGCGCGGGCAGCAGACGATCGATGCTTTGGACGGCATTGCGGATGGCCGTGGCCAGTGCCTGGGGCGGGAGGGCCGAGCGGACCACCAGGGTTGCGTGGCCCAGTTCGAGACCGGGCCAGAAGATGGTGGGGCGGGTGCCGCGCTCGACGCCCATGGAACGATATCCGGATACCACACCCACGATTTCGAACGACTGCTTATCCTGCGCCAGGCGATGCCCGAGAGGATTTTCGCCGGGGAAGAACTGGCGGGCGAAAGCGCGGTCGACGATCACGACGCCGTTCCGCGTGTCTCCGGTGAGCGGCAGGTCCGCGTCGGTGAACCAGCGGCCGGCTTCCAGGCGCAGTCCGACCGCGCGAAGGTAGCCGGGACTCGATTGCGCTTCGTCCGCCATTGGCAATGCCGAAAGGGGCGGTTCGGGCCGGCCGACGATCGAGAAATTAGCCATGCCGACCCGGTGCAGGGGCGCGTTGTCCACGATGCCGGCGGCGGCGACGCCGGGGATGGCCCGCGCGCGATCGAGCAGGTTGCGGAAGAACTGCATTTGCGCGGCGCCGCCCGGGTAGCTCTTGGCGGGAAGGTCGATATCGGCGTAAGCGATCCGTGTGGTGTCGAAGCCGATGCCCACCGCCAGCAGTTCGCGGAAGCTGCGGATCATCAGGCCGGCGCCCACCAGCAACACCAGGGCCAGCGCCACTTCGATTGTGATGAGAACCTGGCGGCTACGCAGGCGCGCGGCGGTTCCGCCCCAGCCGCCGGCCGATTTCAGAGCGGTGTTGAGATCGGCGCGCGATGCGGCGATGGAAGGCGCCAGACCGAACAGGACGGTGGTGAGAATGCCGGCCAGGGTCGCGAAGGCGAACACGCGCAGATCGATCGAAATCAGCTCGGGGCGCTGGATGCTGTCGGGTTTTAACGCCAGCATGAGCCGCAGCGACCAGTGCGCCAGCAGCAGTCCCGCGGCGGCGCCGGCGAGCGAAACCAGCAGCGATTCCGTCACCAGTTGCGAGACAATTCGCGCGCGCGTGGCGCCCAAAGCCAGGCGCACGGCGATCTCGCGCGAGCGCAGCGCGGCGCGCGCCAGCGTGAGATTGGCGAGGTTGGCGCAGGCGATCAGCAGCAGAAAGCCGACGGCCGCCATCAGGACATACAGCGCGCGGTGCAGAACCGGGTCGGTTTCCTCGACGGCGAATGGGAAGACGCTGCTGCTCATGCCTTCATTCAGTTTGGGATCGTCTTTAGCCAGCCGCCCGGCGATTCCCGCCATTTCGGCGCGGGCCTGGTCGAGGGAAACGCCGGGCTTCAGCCGCGCGGCCACATAGAGCTGCCGGTCCGTGGCTTTGGTTTCCCGGTTCATGGTGCGCGAAAGGGGCACCCAGAGATCGGCCTTGACCTGATCGAAACCTTCGCCGGTGGAGGGCAGGTGGAACTTGGGCGGCAGCACGCCGATCACGGTGTAGGCGGTGTCGCCCAGCGTGACGGTCTTGCCGAGGGCGCTGGGGTCGCGATGAAACCGGCGGTCGAAGTAAGCGTCGCCGAGAACCGCCACGCGGTCGGAACCGCTCTGCTCCTCGGCGGCAGTAAATAGCCGGCCGATGCGCGGCTGTGCGCCCAACAAATGGAACAGCTCCGCGCTGGCGAAGCCGGTGGAGACGTGGTGCGTGGAATCGGCGCCGGCTTCATCTAGGTCGATTTCGCGAAATGCGGCCATGCCAGAGAACACCGTGTTTTGCCGCCGCCATTCGGCAAAATTCTTATAAGCAACCTGCATGCGGGGCCCGATCGGCGGCAGCATGTTGGGAAAGCGTTCCCACACGAAGACCAGGCGGCTGGGATCGGGGTAGGGAAGCGCCTGGAAGATCACCGAATCCAGCACGCTGAAGATGGCGGCGTTGGCGCCGATGCCGAGCGCCAGCACTCCCATGCAGAGGAGCGCGTACCCTGGGCTGCGCCGCAGGGTGTGTATGGAGTAACGAATGTCGCGAAGGATCATGGGCGTTGAATCCATTATGCCGCAGCGAGCAAGTCGCCTCGCGCGAACGTACGAGTTCGTCACTCCGATTTGACAATCCACCACCGAGCCGCTAACCTAAAATTTTGCGACCAATAGATCGCTGGAGAAGTGTGTCAATGAGTACGGAGTTCCCTTCCAAGAACGGCATCGCTCGCCGCTGGCACGTCATCGACGCCCAGGGTGTGGTTTTGGGCAAGATCGCCACCAAGACGGCCATGATATTGATGGGCAAGACCAAACCATCCTATACGCCGTTCCTGGATACGGGCGATCATGTGATCGTCATCAACGCGGCGAAAGTCCGGCTGAGCGGCCGGAAAGAAGAAAACAAGGTATACCGCCATTTCACCGGGTATCCGGGCGGGCTGGTGGAGAAGAGTTTCAAGCGGGTGCGCGCGGAAAAGCCCATTCGCATCGTGGAAGAAGCCGTGCAGGGCATGCTTCCCAAGACCAAGCTCGGCAAACAGATGTTCCGGAAACTGCAGGTCTATGCGGGTGACCGGCATCCGCACGCGGCGCAGAAACCGACCGCGCTGGCCGTAAAATAGGGGAAGGCGAGGATTTAGTGGCAGCAAGCATGGTTCAGTATTTGGGTACGGGCCGCCGCAAGAGTTCGGTGGCCAGGGTGTTTTTGCGGCCCGGCAAGGGCGAAATCAAGGTCAACGACCGCGCGTTCGAGAATTTTTTCCCGACCGAAAGCTCGCGCGCACTGGTGCGGCAGCCGTTGGCGGCCACCGAAACGGCGGACAAGTTCGACATCCTGATTCTCGCCGATGGCGGCGGTGTCATCGGACAGGCGGGCGCGGCCCGTCTGGGTGTGGCCAGGGCCCTGGTGGAGTTCAACGCGGAATTGCGGCCGAAGCTGAAGAAGCTGGGTTATCTCACGCGCGACCCGCGCGCCCATGAGCGCAAGAAGTACGGCCAAAAGGGCGCCCGCAAGCGGTTCCAGTTCTCCAAACGATAGTTTTTTCGGCGGAGCCGGCGTGTGCCGGCCCCAGCCTGTTGTAACCATCGGCCTTCCGATTGTCCGGCGCCGCAAATCTCGCTTTGGACGCGGGCGGAAACGGAAGGCTGCACAAGGGGAAGTTTTTCCCGCTGACCAAGGAACAGGAGGCAGTTTGCCCGCAATTTCCATGAAAGAATTGCTCGAAGCAGGCGTTCACTTCGGGCACCAGACCAAGCGCTGGAATCCGAAGATGAAGGAATACATCTTCGGCGAACGCAACGGTATCTACATCATCGATCTGCAAAAGACCTTGAAGATGTTCAAGGACGCCGCCCGGTTCGTCCAGGAGATGGCCGCACAGGGCAAGAACGTGCTCTTCGTGGGCACCAAGCGCCAGGCGCAGGAGGCCATCGCCGAAGAGGCCGTCCGCTGCCAGATGTATTTCGTCAACCAGCGCTGGCTGGGCGGCCTGCTGACCAACATGGCCACCGTGCAGAAGTCCATTAAGCGGCTGAAGGAACTGGACGCCATGGCGTCGCCCGAAGGCGGCGGATACGCCGGCCGTCCCAAGAAGGAAGCCATCCGGCTGGAGCGCGAGCGCAAGCACCTGGAGCAGAATCTGTCCGGCATCAAGGATATGCCAGGCCTGCCCGACGTGCTCTTCGTGATCGATTCGAACAAGGAAGCCATTGCAGTGAAGGAAGCGCAGCGGCTCGGCATTCCGGTGGTGGCCATCGTGGACACCAACTGCGACCCCGACGAAGTGGACTGGGTGATCCCCGGCAACGACGATGCCCTGCGCGCCATCCGGCTGTTCGCCAGCAAGATCGCCGACGCCGTGGTGGAAGGCCGCCAACTCGCCAGCGAACACGATTTCGCGGCGCCGCCCAAGCCCGTCAGCGAGGAAGCGCCGGCGGAAGAGAGCATGCTCGAGTACACCGAATACGTGGACCCGAAGTACGCCGAGAAGATCATGGCCGAGAGCCTGAGCCTCGCCGAGGAGCCGGCGGCGGCCTCGCCGCGCAAAGGACCGGGTTCGGAAACCGCGGAGCCGGTTGCCGAGACGGCGGTCACGGAAAGCGGAAGTTAATACCAGCGGGCCGGGCAACCGCGCGGCCCCTGCACTCTAATTGGAAACGGAAACCAAGCGATTATGGAAATTACCGCGGCACTGGTCAAAGACCTGCGCGAGCGCACCGGCGCCGGCATGATGGAATGCAAGAAGGCTCTCCAGGAAGCCAAGGGCGACATCGCGGAAGCGGAAGTGGTGCTGCGCAAGCGCGGCATTTCGTCGGCCGGCAAGAAGGCGGGCCGCGTCACCAAGCAGGGCCTGATCGGCACCTACATTCACGCGGGCGGCCAGCTCGGCGTGATGGTGGAAGTGAACTGCGAGTCCGATTTCGTGGCCCGCACGGACGTTTTCCAGGAACTGGTTCACGACGTGGCGATGCACATCGCCGCCGCCGATCCCCGCTACCTGCGCCGTGAGGACGTGCCCGCGGCGGTGCTCGAAAAGGAAAGGGAAATCGCCCGCGCGCGCGCCCTGCTCGAGGGTAAGCCGGAGAAAGTGCTCGACCGCATCGTGGAAGGCCGTTTGGCCAAGTTCTACGAAGAGGTGTGCCTGCTCGACCAGCCCTTCGTCAAAGAGGCTACCCTCACCATCGATCAGCTCGTCAAGACCAGGGTTGCCAAGCTGGGCGAAAACATCGGTGTCAGCCGCTTCGTCCGCTTCAAGGTGGGAGACGTGGCGGCGGCCGAAGCCGCGGGGGAAAACCCCGTGCCCGAACCGGTCGCCCCATAAATGCCGGCCTACAAACGCATCCTGCTCAAGTTGAGCGGCGAGGTGTTGGCGGGCGGCGCCCAGTTCGGCATCGATGCCAATCGCGTGCATGGGCTGGCCCAGGAGATCGCCGCGGTGGCCGCGGCCGGCGTCCAGATGGGCGTGGTGGTGGGCGGCGGCAACATTTTTCGAGGCGTGTCCAGCGCGGGCCGCAAAGTGGATCGCGTCACGGCCGACCACATGGGCATGCTGGCCACCGTCATCAACTCGCTGGCGCTCTCCGACGCGCTCGAGCAGATCGGCATCCCCACCCGCGTGATGACCGCCATTGAAATGCGCCCGGTGGCCGAACCGTACATCCGCCGCCGCGCGATTCGCCACCTGGAGAAGGGCCGCGTCGCCATTTTCGCCGCCGGCACCTCCAACCCTTACTTTTCCACCGACACCGCCGCCACGCTGCGCGCGCTCGAGATCAAGGCCGAGGTGATCGTCAAGGCCACCCGGGTGGATGGCGTCTACGATCGCGACCCGTTGCAGTTCCCCGGCGAGGCCGTCCGGTACTCCGAGGTCTCCTACCTCGAGGTGCTCTCGAAGGGCCTGGGCGTGATGGATTCGACCGCCATCGCCATGTGCCGGGACAACCGGCTGCCGATCATCGTTTTCAATCTGAACGCATCCGGCAATATAATGCGAGTAGCCATGGGCGAACCCGTTGGCACCGTGATTCACTAGGACGGCTTCCGGAGATACTCTATGAAGACTGAACAGCCAGCACCCGCCACCACCTTCAACACCGTCAAGGAGGTCGAGGCCAACCTCAAAACACGCATGGACAAGGCCATCGGCGACCTGCAGCACGAGATGGCCACCATCCGCACCGGGCGCGCTTCCCTGGGCATTCTGGATCACATTCGCGTGGACTACTATGGAACCCCCACGCCGCTCAATCAACTTGCCAATCTGCACGTGCCCGAGCCCAGCCTGATCACCATCCAGCCCTGGGACGTTTCGCAGATCGGGCCGATCGAAAGGGCCATTCGCGTTTCCGACCTCGGCCTCAACCCGGCCAACGACGGCAAGATCATCCGCCTGCCGATTCCGCCGCTCAACGAGGAGCGCCGCAAGGAACTGGTGAAGCGGCTGCACGCGACCGCCGAGCACCATCGCGTCTCGATCCGCAACATTCGCCGGGACGGCAACGAAGCGGTGAAGAAGCTGCTCAAGGACAAGAAAATCACCGAGGACGACGAGAAGCGCACACTCGACGAAACCCAGAAGCTCACCGACGGCTACATGCTGAAGGTGGACCAGGCCGCCAAGATCAAGGAAAAGGAAATCCTGGAGATCCGGTAAGCCGCGGTGGGCAGACGCTTTCGCCTGAGCAAAGCGAGGTAGGACGGACGACCGGCTTCTGTCGTCTGTCAAGGCGCCGCATCCTAGCGAAGCACGACAGACTACCGAAGGAGATGGTTTGTCCTACTCGGGCGCCTTCTTGCTATACGTTCGATTGAGCCAGGTCCTGGGCACTGGAACCACGCAGATGTTCAACGACCGGTTGTCTTTCGAGATCAGGGCGGACTGGATCTCGATCCTGGTGCCGTCGGCATTGAACGTCGGGTGGATGTGATCCGCTCCGGCCTTCTGGGGACCGGCCAGCAGGTTCATCTCGCCGCTGTGCCGATCATACAGCCACACTTCATAGCTGAAATCGTCGGAGGCCGCCCAGCGGCCGTCGGCCGACCCTGCCACATGCCAGTCCGAGCGGCCCGGCGCCCACTCGGGAACCTGCCCGACAATCCGCATCTCACGGGTCCGCAGATTCACGATGCCCACCCCGGTAGGATGCTCCATGGTTCCCGCGATGCCCCAATCGGAGTCAGCCGTAGCAGTCGCGATCCGGCGGTGGCCGAGGATGGCGATCACCACTTCATCCCTGCCGATGACGGCCTCGTGGGTGATCCACTCGTACGGCGCCTCGGGGTAGAGCGGCCGCAGGCCGGTCGCGTCGGATTTGATAAACCACGTCCGCTGCGGCGCCTTGCCGCCGGTTTCCCAACAGAAGACGATCTCGCCGGGCATCCACGGATTGGACTGCACGTGCCCGATCTGGAAACCGACGTTGACGATGAACTTGATCTCCCCGGTCCTGAGGTCCATGCTCCGCAAACCGCTGGTGGCCTGATGGAAACGGGGGCTGAATGACGGCTGGAGGGTCTGCCCCGCGGAGAGTTGAGTGGTTTCCGGACCGCCAACCCTGAAGTACAGGACGTCGTCGTTGGCATCCAGCGCCATGTTGCCATCCACCTCGAGGGTGGGTGGAATGGTTCCGCAGACGCGTTGGTAGTTCGCCGCGGGTTTCACGGTCCCGGCGGCAACGTCGGCGAAGAGCCTGGCGAGGTCTATCTCGAGAATCCGGCGCGGTCCCGTGCCGCCTCTGCCGCCTGGGCCAACACCGCCCTCCAGGACGTACAGCTTCATCGTCTTGTTGCCGGCGCATAGCATCCCCGAGAAGCCCGTTTCCGTCACCTGCACGATATCCCCGGTCTCCTCGTTCACCGCGAACGCCTGCGCGCCCGTCTCGCGGACTCCCCGGAAGACGATCCACTTGCCGTCGGCGGTCCATTGCCGATGCGTCTGGTAGATCTTGGATTGATGGTAGCCGCCATCCGTGCTGGTGAGAAACACGAGTGGAAGACCGGTCACCGGGTCGGGGACGATCTTCTTTTCGGATGGCCAGCGCCGGCCCATTTGCGCAAACGCGGTGGACGCGGCGAACAGCAGGACCGCGGCGAGACCGGCCGTGGTCTTCATTCTTCCCAAGTGCATGCAGGCTCCTTTTGCCGCGGAAAATTCTTGCTCCGTGCCTACCACTTCACCACGGCCGCGCTGACCGGCTGTTCGCCGACGGGGATCATGGTGAATAGCGAGGCGCTCTTGTAGCGCAGCACGCGCTCGGAAGAGGAGGCGCTCAGCCGGTCGAGGCGAATCACCGTCATGTCGCCGGATCGTTCGTTCAGCACCAGCGCGTACTGATTGTCGGGCGTAGCGAGAATGGTCCCCGGTCCGGCGCCCACTTCCACCACCGCCGACAGGTTCTGGTTGGCCAGGTCGAGTACCGTGACGCTGTTGGTTTCCGGGTTGGCCACCAGCAGGAACGGCGGCGTATCGGTGGCCATCATGGCGCCCGGCGCGTGCCCGGCGAGCACAGTCTGCCAGACCTCGGTGTTGTAGGGGAACACGATGGCCACCGCGTCCATGCCGGGGCCGCTCAGGAACACCTGGCCTCCATCGGGCGTAATGGCGTAGCGGCGCGGCTCGAAGGGAATCGGCAGCCGCACGATGGTCTTGCCGCTGGCGACGTCGAAAAAAGCGATGCTGCGCCCGGCCGCGTTGGCGGCCAGCAGCAGCTTGCCATCGGTGCGGAAACGGACGAACTCGGGTAGCGCATCCCAGGCGATGGTCCGCTCCACGCGGGCCGCATCGAGCGCCGCCAGAACGATGGTCTTATCCTGGCGGCAGGCCACCGCCGCCCGGCGGTCCGGGCTCAGGTCGAAGCCGTCGGCGGCCGAGTTCAGGCGTATGCGCCGCGCGGCTTTGAGCGAATCGAGCGGCGTTTCCACCAGTGACGGCGGATCGCGGTAGAGTATCCACAGCGCCCGGCCATCCGGGGCCAGGCGCATCTCGACCGCCGTCGAGCCCGCGCGCATTCGCCGGCTCACCGCCAGCGTGGCGGCATCCAGCTCGTACACGGTCCCGTTGGCCGGCGCCAGCGCATAGGCGATCGACTTTTCGGGATGCGCAATCACCAGCGCCGGCGCGGCATCGAGCGCAATCTGCTGGCGCACGCGGAAGCGGCTCAGGTCCACCACCGCGATGTTGCGCCCCTGCCGGTTGGCCACGAAGCAGTAGCCCGGGTAGGCCGTGGCCTTCCGCCTGCCGCAAGCCAGGGCCCCGGCCGAGGCCATGAGCAGGCCGCGGCGCGAAATCATCCCAGTCCCGCCTCGCGCAGAAAGCGGGCCGCCTCTTCCGGCGGCGTCGGGTTGATGTAGAAGCCGGTGCCCCACTCGAATCCCGCCACTTTGGTCAGCTTGGGAATGATCTCGATGTGCCAGTGATAGTAGGCCAGCGGCGCTTCCTGAACCGGCGCGCTGTGCACGATGAAGTTGTAGGCCGGCCGCTCCAGCACCTTGTCGATTTTGCGCAAGGTGGAGCGCAGCACCCAGGCCAGGTTATCGAGCAGCGCGGAGTCGGAATCCTCGAAGTGCGAGGCGTGCTGTTTGGGCAGAATCCAGGTTTCGAAGGGAAAGCGCGGCGCGTAGGGCGCCAGCACGGTGAAGCGGTCGGTCTCCGAAATCAACCGCGCGCCCGCCGAGCTTTCTTCGTGGATGATGTCGCAGAAAATGCAGCGCTCCTTCACCCGGTGGAATTCGCACGACGCGTCCACTTCCTCTTTCACCACGTTGGGAATCACCGGCAGCGCGATCAGTTGCGAGTGCGGATGCTCCAGCGAGGCGCCCGCCGCCTCCCCGTAATTGCGGAACAGAATGATATAGCGGAACCGCCGGTCGCGCTTGAGATCGTTGATGCGGTCCTTGAATGCGTACAGGACCTCCGCGATCTGGCGTTCCGGCATGTCGGACAGGGTGGCGGCGTGGTCCGGCGTCTCGATGATCACTTCGTTGGCGCCGATGCCGCTCATTTTGTCGTACATGCCCTCGCCCTGCCGGTTCAGGTTGCCTTCGATGCCCAGCACCGGGAACTTGTTCGGCACCACGCGCACCCGCCATCCCGGCTGATCGCGCCCGCCGCCGTTGCGATAGGCAAGCACTTCGGGCGGGGTCTTATTCTCGTGACCGGTATCGAACGGGCAGACCGTCTGCTTAGCCGGTGGCACCGGCTGGCGAATGAAATCTCCGGGACGCTTGGCGCGATCCGTGGCGATGATCACCCAGCGGCCGGTGATCGGGTCCTTGCGCAACTCAGGCAATCGGGAACTTCCTTCCAGGTAGGGCCATCTGCAAACACCTGATTATATGTCACGGACGCGAAACGCGTCGCGCCTCCAGGCGATCGCGGCCGGCCGCCCCAGCATTACGCCGACGATATCGAAGCGCATGCGGGCCGCTTCCACCTGAGCGCGGCTGCCGTATTCGCGGGCGGCAATGGCGATCCGGCGCTGCTTTTCGGCGTCGACGGCCACATCGGGCGCGCCGAAATCGCCGCTCGAGCGCGTCTTCACCTCGACGAATACGAGCATGCCGCCCTCCCACGCCACCAGGTCGATTTCTCCGGCTCCCGAGCGGGCCGCGTAATTGCGCGCCACCACCGTGCAGCCGTGCCTGCGCAGATAGCGGAAAGCCAGGTCTTCGCCCAAACGGCCATGGTCGCCGGCCAGCGCGCGGCGCCGCAGCAGGTCCGCCGCGCGGTAGATCCAGCCGATCACTCGATCACTTCGAATTCGAACTCCATCACCTTACCGCGCACCACGTAGCACAAGTAGTATTCCCAAAATCGCCGGTAGCGCGGGAAGCGGTTGACCAGGAACTCGAACCCGAGCCACCTCCACAAAGCCAGTAGCCTGACACGCACCGAAATCTCACGAAATCGCGCGCCGGAATAGTAGCCGAAGCCGCCGTGATTCTCGCCGAAATAGCGGAAGCTGAAGCTGTTGAGGTGACTTTTGTGGGTGGGGTCGCAGAAGGAGCTGAAATCGGTGTAGTGCGGGGTTTCGATGCGCACCGTACCGCCCGGCCGCACCAGGCGGTGGAATTCCTCCATGGTGCCGATCACGTCGGCCACGTGCTCGATGACGTGGATGGCGGTGAGCCGGTCGAACGAGCCGCCGGCGAACGGGTAGGGGAAGCGGTCGAGATCGACGATCACGTCGGCGCGGCTGGCGGGATTGCGGTCGATGCCGATCGCACCCGGCTGCTTGTGAATCCCGCAGCCTACATCGAGGATTCTCGGTGGTCGTCCGGGCGCCGCGGGTGGAGGATTCGTCATAAAGAATTCAAGCCACGGATGAACGCAGATGAACACGGATAAGAGCGAGAGCCAAGTGCATTGCTCTGCTTATCCGTGTTCATCCGTGGCGATTGTTTTATTCTCTTGTTGCCGCCGTCAGGCACTCTTCCAGTGTCTCAAGAGCGAAGGCGCATTGCTCGCGGGTGACCACCAGGGGCGGGCAGAGCCGTATGCTGTTATCGCCCGCGCCGAGGACCAGCAGGCCGCGCTCGAATGCCAGTTGCACGACGCGGTCGCGCAGTTCGGGCGCCTTCTCGCGCGTGTCTCGATCGCGCACCAGTTCGATGCCGATCATCAGCCCCAGCCCGCGCACATCGCCCACGTGGGCGAAGCGTCGCGGCCACTCGCGCAGGCGGTCCATCAGGAAAGCGCCCATGCGCGCGGCATTCGAGATCAACTCTTCTTCGAGCAGCGCGATAGTCGCCAGAGCGGCAGCGCAGGCCACCGGGTTGCCGCCGAAGGTAGAGGCGTGCGCTCCGGGCGGCCAGGTCATCAGGTCGGCGCGCGCCACGGTAGCCCCCAGCGGCAGGCCGCTGGCAATGCCTTTGGCCACCGCGATGATATCGGGCACGGCGTCGAAATGATCCGCCGCCCACATCCGGCCGGTGCGGCCCATCCCGCTCTGCACCTCGTCGAAGATCAGCAGGATTCCGTGCTCGCCGGCCACCCGCGCCAGCTCGTCGAAGAAAATCCGCGGCGGCACAATGTAGCCGCCTTCGCCCTGCACCGGTTCCACCACGATGGCGGCGGTTTCCTCCGGCGGCGCCACGGTTTTCAGCAGCGTGTTTTCGATGAAGCTCACGCACTCCACCGCGCAGCTCTCCGGTTTTTGCCCGAACGGGCAGCGGTAGCAATTGGGGTACGGCGCGTGGACCACGCCCGGGATGAGCGGCCCGAATCCAGCGCGCTGCACCGCCTTGCGCGCGGTGAGCGATAGCGCGCCCATGGTGCGGCCGTGAAAACTGCCGTAAAACGCGATGATCTTGTCGCGTTTGGTGGCCCAGCGCGCCAGCTTGATGGCGCCCTCGATGGCCTCCGCGCCCGAATTGCCGAACGAAACGCGCCGGGCCAGGCCGCCGGGGGCGACATCGGCCAGCTTCTCCGCCAGCGCCACCATTTCCTCGTAATAGAAATCCGTGCCCGACATGTGCATCAGCCGGGCGGCCTGTTCCTGCACCGCTTTCACCACCCGTGGATGGCAGTGACCGGTGGCCACTACCGCGATGCCGGCGTTGAAATCCAGAAAACGGTTGCCATCCACGTCCTCCACGAGTGCGCCTTCGCCGCGTTCCGCCACCAGCGGGTAGGAACGCGTGTAGGATGGCGACACCACCCGGCGATCGCGCTCGATGACGGCGCGCGCACGCGGCCCCGGCAGCGGGCCGTGGATACTCGGAAGATCCGGACGCACCTGATCCAGGATCGTGCCCATAACTTGCCTCCTGCTCGAATTGCTTTGTGGTTTGCTTGGATTGCGCGTCTCAAGAAGCAAGGCGCGCGCCGCGGGGCGGGCAAGGCGCTAGTCGGAACCGAACAGTCCCGGCCGGGATGTGGAAGGCGTGCACCCCATACACTCATTGTAGCGCGGGACGCCGGCTGTTGAAGCCGAATCTCAAATCGCTTCGTACGGAAAAACAGCTCTGGAATTGCCGGTTGGATGTACAATTGATTCCGGCCGGGATGGCCAAGAAACTCCTGGCCGAGGTGTCCTCATGACGAGCATACGCCGGTTCTCCTCCCTACTTTTCCTGTGCGCTTCCGTTGCCGGGTGTGCGGGTGTCCCCAAGCTGGTGCGCGCGCCGCTGGCCTTCGAGGCGCTGCCGGACGGCACGCTCGTGGCGCGGCAGGGGCCGCACCAGGTGACGC